>NZ_JBEZWH010000051.1:0-58099 GCF_040703975.1 Spirillospora sp. NPDC029432 | reverse complement strand
TGGAGGGGCGACCCTCCACACCACCCGGGCCCGGGGCGGGGGCCCTGCGCTCGTTCCTCGCTCCGGGCGCCCACCCCGGGGCAGGGGACTCCGTCCCCCGCACCCCCTGCGAGGGGCTCCGCCCCCTCGACCCCCTTGGGGCTTTGCCCCTTGGCTCCTTTGCTGGCTGGGGTTAGTCGGGCTGGTTTCTGTCTTGGGGGGTGGGGCGCATGCCTGCTCGCATGGCCAGGGTGATGGCCTCCAGGGCCGAGTGCATGCCCAGCTTGGCCAGCAGGTTCTGGGTGTGGGTGCGGACGGTGTTGGCCGACAGGCCCAGGCGGTCGGCGATCTCCGCTCGGTTGAGGCCGTCGACCATGCATTGCAGCACCTCGCGCTCGCGGGGCGTCAGCTCGGCCGGGAGGCGGCCGCCGGCGCCCGGGTCGGGGGCGCCCTCCCGCAGCCGGCGCAGGACCTCGCCCAGGACGTCGGGGGGCAGCCAGCCGCCGCGGCGGGCGGCGCCGCGGATCACCCTGGAGACCAGGTCGGCGCTCTCGGTCTTGGACAGCCAGCCGATCGCGCCGCGCCGCACCGCCAGGACGATCGCGTCCACGTCGCTCATCGCCGACAGGATCACCACCCGCACGTCCGGATGGCGCTCGCGCAGCCGGTCGAGCACGTCCAGGCCGTTTTCCGGGCCCAGCGCGACGTCCAGCACCACGACGTGCGGCCGTTCGGTGGCCGCCAGCGCCAGGGCCCGCCGGGCGTCGGCGGCGACCGGCAGGACGACCAGGTCCGGCTCGCGGCCGAGGCGGGCCGCCAGGGCCTCGGCGAACAGGGCGTGGTCGTCGACGATCAGGACGCGGATGGGCTGCTGCATGGGCACGACGATGGCCGGTCGGGCGCCGGTCCGGATCCCCCAAACGCTGTACGCGTTTCGGTACGGGCGCCGGCGGCATGTCCGGATCGGCCGGATCACCGCAGGTGGGGCCGCGGGGAGAGAGCCGTGCGCGGACGCCCGCCCGCGCCGGAAGGTTCACCCCCGTCCGGAGCCGGTCAGGCGCTGATCGGCCCGTTGACCGCGCCGGGTGCCCTGCCGAAGCTGTGCGTACGGTTCATAGGGGGCTCGATGCGTTCAGGGGAAGCGACATGAAGGTGCTCATCACCGGGGGTGCGGGCTTCATCGGAAGCACGATCGCGTCCGCCTTCGCGGAACGGGGGATCACCCCGGTCGTGCTCGACAGCCTGGTCACCGGACGGCACGAATTCACCGAGGGAAAGATCTTCTATCAGGGCGACATCGGCGACGGCGCGCTGGTCGACGAGATCTTCGCCGCCCATCCCGACATCGCGGTCGCGGTGCACTGCGCCGCGCTGATCGTGGTGCCCGACTCGATGGCCGATCCGCACCGCTACTACCAGGTCAACCTGACCAGGACGCTGGACCTGGCCGGCCATCTGATCCGCAACGGGTGCGATCGGATGATCTTCGCGTCCACTGCGGGGATGTACCGCCCCGAGCCCGACCTGTCGGTCACCGAGCGGTCCGCGCTGGAGCCGCAGAACCCCTACACCCGCTCGAAGATGATGGCCGAGCTGCTGCTGGAGGACCTGTGCGCCGCCTACGGGCTGCGGGTCGTCTCGCTGCGCTACCTTAACCCCATCGGCGCCGACCCGCGGATGCGCACCGGCCTGCAGAGCGCGAAGCCCACGCACGCGCTCGGCAAGATGATCGAGTCGTACGGGCTGGGCGTGCCGTTCCGGATCACCGGGGTGGACTGGGCGACCCGCGACGGCACGGCGGTGCGCGACTACATCCACGTGTGGGACATCGCGCGGGCGTTCTGCCAGGCCGCGGACCGGTTCGACGCGATCGTCCCGGCGGGCGCCGGCGGGTACGAGGTGATCAACCTCGGGACCGGCGGCGGGACGACCGTGCGGGAGCTGGTCGAGGCGTTCCGCGGGGTCGTCGGCGACGGCTTCCTGGTCGAGGAGGCGCCGGCCCGGCCGGGTGACGTGGTCGGTGCCTACGTCGACCCGGCCAAGGCCCGCGAGCTGCTCGACTGGAAGCCGGAGTTCTCCATCGAGGACGCCATCCGCCACTCCCTGGAATGGGCGTCGCGGCGCAGCACGCTGGGTGCCGCCTGAGCCTCGCTAGGCGCGCGGGGTGAGGGTGATCGGGAACTCCGTCACCCCGCGTACGAAGGCGTTCCGGAGGATCCGCGGGCCTTCGGCGTCGGCGCGTCCGGCGGTGCCGACGCGCGCGACGAACTCCTCGAAGAAGATCTGCAGTTCCAGCCTTGCGAGCGAGGCGCCGAGGCAGAAGTGCGGGCCGAGGCCGAACGCGATGTGGTCGCCGGTACGGCGGGTCACGTCGAACGCGTCCGGGTCGTCGAAGACCTCCTCGTCCCGGTTGGCCGAGCCGTACATCAGCAGGACCTGGCCGCCCGCCGGGATCGGCACGCCCCGCACCTCGGTGTCGGCACTCGCGACCCGGCACATGTTGAGGATGGGCGTCGTCCAGCGCACGAACTCCTCGACCGCGCCCGGGATCAGCCCGGGGTCCTCGCGCAGCCGCCGCCACTGGTCCGGATGCGCGATCAGCGCGTCGATCGCGGTCGCGATCACGGTACGGGTCGTCTCCGCGCCGCCGACCAGCAGCAGCAGCGCCTCGTGCGCGAGGTGCTCGTCGTCGTACTCGGGGTCGTCCGGGCCGGCGTTGGCCCAGATCGACATCAGGTCCTCGGCCGGGCAGGCGCGGCGGTCCTTGGCCACCTCCAGGGCGGCGATGGCGAACTCGGCGGCGGCCTCGGTGGACTCCTGGGTGACGTAGCGCAGCCCGCCGCCCGCGAGCACGGCGGTCGCCGACCAGTGCACGAGCCGGTCCACCTGGTCCTCGGGGAAGCCCAGCAGCCAGCCGATCACGCGGGCGGGGAGGGGCGCGGCCAGGGCGGGGACCGCGTCGACCGTCCCGGCCTCCAGCGCCGTGTCGATGCAGTCGACCGCGGTCGCCCTGATCCGGTCGGCGTACCGGGAGACGCTGCGCGGGGTGAACCACCGGTAGACCATGCGGCGCCGCACCGCGTGCTCCGGATCGTCCATCCCGATCATGGACGGGTCGGCCGGCCGCAGCTGCGGCCGGTACCCGCCGGAACTCGTCCAGAGCCTCGGGTCGCGCTCGATCGCGAAGACGTCGGCGTGCCGCGCGATCCCCCACAGCCCGTTGGCCTCGTCGTGGTAGACGGGCGCCTCGGCCCGCAGCTCGGCGTACACCCGCCAGGGGTCGCCCGCGTACATCTCGCCGTCCAGCAGGTCCACGGTCGTGCGCATCGCCTCACTCCTCCGTGCTGACACCTCTGAGCGCGTCGGCGCCGAACATCGGCTCGAACGCGGCGTGGAAGTCGGGCCCGCGGCGCAGATGGTGGCCGCCGTCCACGTTGATGACCTGGCCGGTGATCCAGGACGACTCGGGCCCCACGAGGAACCGCGCCGCCTCGGCGATGTCCTCCGGCTCGCCGACCCGTTCCAGCGGCATGCACGCCAGGTAGTCGTCCAGCACCGGGCCCGGCTCGGTGAACCCGGCGACCAGCTCGGTGCGCACCAGGCCGGGGCGGATCCCGTTCACCCGGATCCCGATCCCGCCCAGCTCGTCGGCGGCCAGCTTCACCAGGTGGTCGACCGCCGCCTTGGACACCCCGTACGCGCCGAACCAGCGGTGCGTGTTGGACGAGGCGATCGACGAGATCGCCACGAAGGCGCCGCCGCCGGTACGGGACATGAGCCGCGCCGCGTGCTTGAGGGCGAGCATCGTGCCGGTCGCGTTCAGGTCCATCGTGTCCCGCCAGGCGGCGGTGTCGAGCTGGGGGAGCGGGCCGATCGAGCTGCTGCCGCCGGCGGAGTGGACCACGGCGCGCAGCGGGCCGGCCTCGGCGGCGGTGCGCAGCGCCGCCGCGATCTGGTCCTCGTCGGTAACGTCGGCCACCGTCCAGCCGCAGCCGATCTCCTTGGCGGCGGCCTCCAGGCGCTCGGCCGTACGGCCGCAGATGGTCACCGCCGCGCCGTCGGCCGCCAGCCGCCGGGCGCAGGCCAGGCCGATCCCGCTGCCGCCTCCGGTGACCAGCGCGGACGTGCCTTCGAGCGTCATTCAGGGCTCCAGAGTGGTTCGGGGGTCTCGAATCCGGCCGGGGCGCCCCAGGCGTTGCGGTGGGTGACCTCGTGCGCGGGACGGCGCGCGGCCACGCCCCACCGGCCGGTGGGGTAGCCGAACGAGACGCAGCAGGACATGGTCCAGTGCTCGTCCTTGGGGACGCCGAGGATCTCGTAGGTCTCGTCCGGGTGGAAGAAGCCCAGCACCGAGGTGAGGGAGCTGCCGACGCCCTCGGCGCGCGCGGCCAGCTGCGCGCTCCAGACGGCGGGGAAGATCGAGCCGCCGTTCGGGTCGAACCGGGTGAAGGCGAACAGGAACAGCGGGACTTCCTCGAAGTGGTCGGCGAGCCACTGCGCCGACCGCTGGACGCGCAGCATCTGCGCGTTGTCCGGCTCCTCGGGGGCGGCGCAGGCGGTCTCCAGCCGGTCCTTGTAGACGGTCTTCCAGAGCTGGTCGATGGAGTCCCGGTACAGCGGCCCGAGCCGGCCCTTGGCGCCGGGGTCGTCGACGAGCAGGAACCGCCAGTCCTGGGCGTTCCCGCCGCTGGGCGCGCGCACGGCGGCGTCCATGATCCGGCGCTGCACCTCCAGCGGCACCGGGTCGGGGCGGACCCTGCGCATGGCGCGGGTGGTGTAGAGGGCCTCGTGCAGGTCCATCGGCGGCTCCGTTCGGAGACGGGTGTCTAGACTAGCGTCACAACCAAGCAAGCGATAGGGCGAAGAACGATCTTCTGGATGCATCCTCGCCCGCGGGCGGCGCGGCGGACAAGGCCCCGCGCGCCCGCCCGCCCGTGCCCGGCGCGCGATGGGAACGGATGTGCGAGAAGATGGCGTCCGTCACCCGATCGGCCATCCCGAAGGAGGCGCGTTGAGCGGCGATGCGCGGTTCACCGTGACCCGGACGCTGAGCAAGGAGCAGCAGGCCCGCCGGGAACGGCTGGTCGACGCCGCCCGGCTGCTGGCGCTGGAGGGCGGCTACCCGGCCGTGACCATGCACGACGTGGCCGACCGCGCCGGTGTGGCCAGGGCCACGGTCTACCGCTACTTCGCCACCAAGGACCACCTGATCACCGAGGTGGCGGGCGACTGGGTGCACCAGGTCACCGACGACATCGACTCGCTCGCGGTCGGCGACACCCCGGTCGAGCGGCTCACCGCGCTGCTGGAGCGGATCATCCGGGTCGGGGCCGAGGAGATCCCGCTCACGTCGGCGATCGTCCAGGCGGTGACGTCCGAGGACTCCTCGGTCGAGGACGACCGGCTGGTGCTGTTCATGACCCTGCGGGACCGGCTGGCCGCCGCGATCGGCGACCCGGTGCCCGAGCGGGACGAGGTCGAGGTCGTCCTCGGCCACGTGCTGCTGGCCGCCCTGGTCAGCCTGACCTCGCTGCGGACCCCGGTGGACGAGGTCGTCGCCATGGTCACCACCGCCGGGCGGCTCGTCCTGGCCGGCGCCATCGCGGGCGCTGCCCCGGCCGCCGCCGGAGCCGCCGGCGCGGAGGCCGCCACCGGGCCGTGACCCGGGTCACTTTCGGGTGCGGCTTGGGAGCGGGGTGTGGGTGCGCGTGTGAGGCACGTCTCACGGCGCTCGTGACTCGGCCTTGGTGTGGCCTTTGTCGCTGAAGGCGCAGGTGAGACGGTGTAGAGGCGGGGTTTTGCCTGCCCTGCTCGGCTAGCGGGCCGTGCCCATGCGGCCGCTCGTCGCGCGTTCCTTCGGGGCTGGGCGGCGCATCGGGAGCGGGGCCCCGTCGGGCCGTACGGGGACCCGTTCGGCGAGGGAGCGGGCCAGCCGCAGGCCCCCGGCCACGCAGAGCGCGAGGGCCAGCACGGCCAGTCCCGCGAGGCCCAGCAGAGCGATCGCCAACAACCCCAGATCCGGCAGCATCGCCGCGTTCCCCTCCCGGTGCGTACGGGTCGATCGGACACGAGAGTCCGAATCGTTCCCCGATGTCGGGAAGAGATGCGGGGTTCGTGTGGTTTTGAACCTGTGTCCGCGTGCTTTGCACCGGATTTGCCACGAGCTAGAAGTTTGATACCTTCTGACCACCTCTGGGCGATGCGCCCCATGCGTCGCCATTGGCAGGCGGGCCGAGCCGACCGGGCCGGATCCCGCCGAACGCGGTCGCGTGTGCGGATCAAGACCCGCGCGAACCGTCCATCCATCTGATCGCAGTGCCGGTGGCCCCTGAACGGCCGCCGGACCGCCGAGTCCGTTCCGCGCCGAAAGCGGCGCCTGGAGCCGGGGACCCAACCATCTGGGGTGAATCGGTGCACGTCCGCGTGCGCTGTAGGGCGACTTCCACGCCCGAATCCGACAGCTAACCCGGTAGGCGGCCATGGAAGAAATCAGGAGACCCCTGCTGTGTCGTTCCGTATCTCTCCCGCTCTGCTCGCCGACCTTCGTACCCGTGCGAGCGAGCTGACCACCCAGACCTTCGCCCTTCGGGGCCGTGCCGCGGCCGGTGTGGCCGGCGGCGCCGCCCTGGGCGTGCTCGCCCTCGGCTCGGCCGTGGGCGCCGCGGCCTCCACCGGCGCCTCGGGCGCCGAGGTCCAGACCGTCGCCGGTGTCGCCGGCGTCGGCAAGGCCGGCCACACCGCCGTCCAGCCCGAGCAGGTGACCGGAAGCGAGGCCCAGAAGGCCACCGGGACCGTCGCCGGCAAGGCCGCCGACGCCCAGAAGAAGGCCGGTTCCGCCAAGAAGGCCACCGCCAACGCCAACTCCGCCACCGCCAAGGAAGTGATCTCCCTGGCCAAGAAGCAGGTCGGGATCAGCGAGGGCAAGGGCGGCCAGACCAAGTTCCACGACTGGTACGTGGGCACCGACAACGCCAAGCTGACCGCCGCGCGCGACGGCGGCAACGTGTCCAGCTACAACGGCGCGCAGTGGTGCAACATGTTCGTGTCCTGGGTCGGCGCGCAGACCGGCGTCAAGGGCATGGGCTGGGACGCCTACACCGTCGAGCACGCCAAGTGGTTCAAGAAGACCGGCCGCTGGGGCCACGAGGCCAAGCCCGGCGCCGTGGTGTTCTTCTCCTGGAACGGCGGCGGCATCAACTCGATCGAGCACGTCGGCCTTGTCGTCAAGGACAACGGCGACGGCACCGTCGACACCGTCGAGGGCAACACCGGCAACGCCGTGAAGGAGAAGACGCGGCAGAAGTCGCAGATCGTCGGCTACGGCTACCCCGACTACCGGAACAGCTGAGCCACTCCCGCACAACCCCTGGTCCGAGGGCGTCCGCACCTGGTGCGGGCGCCCTCGGCGCGTTCTCCGGGCTTCCGAGCGTTCCGGGACAGAACACGAGAATCCGTGAATATTGACGTCCACTTGATCCCGTGTCGACCCGGTGATGGACCTGGCTGGAAATCACTGTCCCGGAACGTCTGAAAGGGGATGGGATGCGGGTCCGGCCGGACGTCAGTGTCGTAGTGATCGCCTACAACGACGCCGGACGGCTGCCGCGCGCCGTCCGCTCGGCCCTGGGCCAGACGCTCGGCGGCGTCGAGGTGGTGATCGTCGACGACGCCAGCACCGACGGGACGGGCGAGGCCGCCGACCGGTTCGCGGCGGCGCACCCGGGCCGGGTCCGGGCCGTCCACCTGCCGGAGAACTCCGGCGGCTGCGGCCGCCCCCGCAACACCGGCGTGGAGCTGGCCCGCGGGGACCGGGTGATGTTCCTCGACAGCGACGACGTCCTGGACCGGCACGCCTGCCTCACGATGGTCGCCGCCGCCGAGGAGACCGGCGCCGACCTGGTCTCGGGCCTGTGCGTCCGGTCCCACCTGGGCCCGAAGGCCCGCGAGACGCCCTGGTATCCGCGGCTCTACCGGCGCCGCGCCGTCCACGACTCCGTCCTCGACCATCCCGACCTGCTGTACGACACGCTCTCCACGAACAAGTGCTACCGGCGGGACTTCCTCCTGGATCGCGGGCTCCGCTTCGTCGAGGACCTGCACTACGAGGACCTGCTGTTCTCGGCCGAGGCGTACCTGGCCGCGGACCGGATCGCGGTCGTCCCGCACCGGGTCTACACCTGGTACGTGGAGGCGGACGCCGACCGCCCGTCGATCTCCAACCGCCGCCGGGAACTGCGCAACCTGGCCGACCGGCTGGAGATCCACCGCCGTATCGACCGGGTGTTCCGGGCGCACGGGGCGGCGGACCTCAAGGCGGCCAAGGACGTCAAGTTCGTCAACCACGACCTGCTCCTCTACCTCGACGACCTGCGGGCCCGCGACGAGGAGTACCGGCGGCGGTTCCTGGAGCTGGCCCGGCCGTACGTCGCCGGCCTGGACCCCGGGACGCTGGCGGCGGCCAGGCGGCTGCCCGCGATCGCCGCGTACATGGTCGGGCGCGGCGATCTGGAGGGCGCGATCTCCGCCGCCGAGTTCGCCCGCAAGAAGATCCCGGAGCTGCGCGCCGAGCTGGTCGAGCACGAGGGCCGCGTCTACTGGGGGGAGCGGCACCTGCGGGACGGGCCGGGCCGGGAGATCCTCGACGTCACCGCGCTCGGCATCCACGCCCGCCCGCTGACCGAGCTGCGGCCCGCGACCACCGCGACCGCGCTGCGCCGCGCCGGCCGCCGCGCGCGGCTGACCGGCCTGGTCGCCAACCCGCTCGGCCGGGTGCCCGCCGGGGCCCGGCTGCGCGGCGAGGTGGAGCTGCGGGACCGGCGGCACCGCCGCCGGACCGTGCGGTTCCCGGCGGAGTTCGCCCACCGCGGCGACGCGATCGAGTTCCGCGCCGGGCTCGACACCGCCCGCCGGGTCCGGCCGATCGGGCTGGTCGACCCGCTGTGGGACGCCCGGCTGATCATGCGGGTGAACGGCGACCGGCTCGTCCTCCGGATCGGCCTGGCGGGCGGGGGCGCCGGCGTGACCGGTGTGCCGCTGCCGGTGCGGCCGCGGCTCACCCGGCTCGCGGGCACGCGGCTGAGGCCGTACGAGACGGAGGCGGGGAACCTGTCGTTCGTCCTGGAAGGCGGCGGGCTGCTGACCGAGCCGTTCAAGGCGGCCCTCCGTGCCCTCCGCCACAGCCCGGCCTTCCGGCGGGCCTGGCGGGGGCTGCGCCGTGCGGAACGGTCGGCGCGCTCCCTGCGGGCGGCGCTGCGGCGCCGGCTCACCGCCCGCAAGACCAAGATCGCCGTCTTCAACCGGGTCCTGTCCAGGCTTCCCGTCCGCAAGGGCACGGTCGTCTTCGAGAGCCATCTGGGCAAGCAGTACTCGGACAACCCCAAGTACATCTACCGGGAGCTGCGCCGCGCCGGCGTCCCCGTGCGGGCCTACTGGTCGTACGAGGGGAGCCCCAAGGGCTTCCCGAAGGACGCGGCGCTCGTGCGGCGCGGGTCGTGGGCCTACTTCCGGGCGCTCGCACGGGCGGAGTTCTGGATCGACAACCAGGGCTTCCCGGAGGGGCTGCGCAAGAGGAAGGCGACGACGTACCTCCAGACCTGGCACGGCTCGGCGTACAAGCTGATGGGGTTCGACCAGCCGGCGCTGAAGAACGCCACGCGCGCCGAGCAGCAGCGGTTCCGGCGGGCGGTGGAGCGCTACGACTGCTTCCTCGTCCGTTCCGCGCACGACGAGCGGACGCTGGTGCCCGGCCTGGGCGTGACCGCCGAGCTGCTCCCGGCCGGCTACCCGCGCAACGACCCGCTGGTGCGGGGGAGCGGCGGCGATCCGGAGCTGGCCCGCGAGCTGGCGGACCTGCGCCGCGAGCTGGGGCTGGACGACGGGCGCACGGTCGTCCTGTACGCGCCGACGTTCCGGGGCGGTCCGGGCGGGCGGCCGGTGGCGCGGGCCGGGCTGCCGTTCGACGCGGCCAGGTTCGCGGCCGAGCTGGGCGGCGAGCAGATCATGCTGGTGCGGCCGCACTACCTGTGCCGGACCGTGGTGCCGCGCGGGCTGCGGCACGCGGTCCGGGCGGCCGGCCACATCGCCGACGTCACGCCGCTGCTGCTGCTCGCGGACGTCCTGGTCACCGACTACTCGTCGGTGATGTTCGACTACGCGCTGCTGGATCGCCCGATGATCTTCTACACGCCGCCGGAGCCGGAGCCCGCTCCACCGCCCGGCCGGGCCTGGGCGCCGCGCGGCCGGGAGAGCCCGGGCGGCTACTTCGACCTGGCCGCGCACGCCCCCGGCCCGGTCGTCGAGGACGAGGACGCGCTGTTCGGCGCGCTGTGCAATCTGGACGCCGTCCGGGACGACTACGCCGGCGCGCGGCACGCCTTCGCCGACCGCTACGGGGAGCACGACCAGGGCACCGCGGCCGCGGCGGTCGTCGGCCGGTTCTTCGGGAAGGGGGCGCGCCGTGGCTGACGCTCGCGGCAGGGGACGGGACGTCTTCATCGTGTGCAACAACGTGGAGGAGATGGGCGGCGTCCAGCAGTGGGCGCACGGCCTGGCCCGGCTGATGTCCGGGCGGGGCCACCGCGTGATCCTCGTGGGCATCACGCGCGCCCAGGTCCCGCACGACTTCGGCGGCCCGTACGGGGAGGCGCGCCCGTACAAGGTGGAGCACCTGCACGAGACCTGGACGCTTCCCGCCCTGCCGTGGCGGCCCCGCACGTTCCGCGCGCGCGCCGACGTCCGGGCGCGGCTGAGGGACGGCAGGCGTGCGGCGGCCGTGCGGCGCGGCGCCGAGCGGCTGTCGGAGCTGTTCGCCGGGGCCCGGCCCGGAGGCGTCGTGATCGTCGCTCAGGTCTGGGCGATGGAGTGGGTGGACCTCGCCCGCACGCGGGGGCTGCGCGTGGTGGGGATGTGCCACGAGTCGTACCAGGCCAGCCGCCGCTCGTCCCGCTACGCCCGGGTCAGGGAGCTGTACGCCGGGGCCGACCGGATGCTCGCGCTGACCGCCGAGGACGCCGACGCGTGGGCGCGCGACGGGATGGCCAACGCCGACCACATGCCCAACGCGCTGCACGTCCGGCCCGGTTCCGTACCGGCCGAGCGGGAGCCGGTGGTCGTCTGCGTGGGGCGGCTGGCGCACGAGAAGGGCGTGGACCTGGCGATCGAGGCGTGGGCGGCGATCGCGGAGCGGCACCCGGAGTGGCGGCTGCGGCTGTACGGGACGGGCCCGCGCGAGGACGACCTGCGCGCGCAGGCCGCCCGCCTCGGCGTCGCCGGCTCGGTGGAGTTCGCCGGGGTGACCGCGGACGTGCCGGGCGCGCTGGGCCGGGCGTCGGTCTTCGCGCTGCCGTCCCGGCAGGAGGGCCTGCCGATGGCGCTGCTGGAGGCGATGGCGGCGGGGCTGCCGGCGGTGGCGTTCGACTGCGCGCCCGGGGTCCGCGACCTGGTCGCCGACGGCCGGAACGGGCTGCTGGTCCGGGCCGGCGACACGGCCGCGTTCGCCGCCGAGCTGGAGCGGCTGATCACCGATCCGGCGCTGCGCGCGCGGCTGGGCGGGGAGGCGCCGCGCGCCGTGCGCCGGTTCGATCCGGAGGCGGTGCTGGACCGCTGGGAGTGGCTGTTCGGCCTGCTCCACCGCGGCCTGCCGCCGCTGACCGTGCCGCCGCCGGCGGCGCCCCGCGGCGCGACCGCCCCGGCGCTGGGGATGGACCCCGTACGCGACGACCGATTGGACCTGTGAAGCGCGGGCCCGCCGCCCTACGTTCGAGACCATGACCCATCCGCTCCTCTTCCTGCTGACGGCCACGACACTGATCGCGATCCCGGGTCCGAACCACCTCTACATCACGGCCCGCGGCATGGCCGAGGGGCGGCGGGCCGGCATCGCGTCCGCGCTGGGCGTCGAGACCGGCACGCTGGTGCACGTGGCCGCCGCGGCGGCCGGGCTGTCGGCGGTGGTGGCGGCCTCGGCGACGGCGTTCTCGACGCTGCGGTACGCGGGCGCCGCGTACCTGGTCTACCTGGCGATCCGCACGCTGCGGTCGCGCGGCGGCGAGGACGGCGCCGGCGCCGCGCCCGCCCCGCGCCCGCTGCGCCGCGTCTACCTGGACGGCCTGCTGATCAACCTGCTGAACCCCAAGGTGATCCTGCTCTTCCTGGCGTTCCTGCCGCAGTTCGTGGACCAGCGCGCGGGCAACGTGCCCGCGCAGATCGTGGCGCTGGGACTGGCCGCCGCGCTGATCGGGCTGGTCAGCGACATGCTGTACGCGGTCGCGGCGGGGGCGATCGGCGAGCGGCTGCGCCGCCAGAGCGGCCGGTTCCGGCGCGCCGGGCGGTACGCGACCGGGGCCGTCTACCTCGCGCTGGGCGCGGTCGCGGCGTTCGGGAGCCCTGGTAAGGTCACCGGCGCCGTCCGCTGACCCGCCCGCCGGCCCGTCCTGCCAGACCGTTCCCGATGCGGTCACGGCCTTTGTCATTCAGATGACAAGCGGACCGGTTTATTGCGCGGCCCGGTGCGCAGCCTTCCCGATCACGCGGAGGTAACTTCCGTTGCGCCCCCGGTCCCCGTCGGGGGCGGGAGGTGTGAACGTGACCACGTCGCTCGAGGAACGCTCCCCGCTGAAGGCCTGGGACGGCGTCCCATGCGAACTCTCCGACCTCATGCGGCCCCACCTCGACACGCTGGCCGAGGAGATGATCCAGGAGATCCTGGCCGGCGTCCCCGAGTACTCCAGGCCGCAGGACGAGGAGTACTCCCGGCTGGTGCGGCTGGCCGTGGAGGGCGCGCTCCGGCAGTTCGTGGACCTCATCATGGACCCGGAGAGCTCCTGGGAACCGGTCGCGGCCGTCTACCGCGAGATCGGCTGGGCCGAGGCGCGCGAGGGGCGCAGCCTGGACGTGCTCCAGACGTCGCTGCGGCTGGGCGCCCGGGTGGCCTGGCGGCGGCTGGCGGCCGAGTCGGAGAGCCTCAACCTCTCCCGCCACGCGCTGGCCAGCATCGCCGAGGCGATCTTCGCGTTCCTGGACGAGATCGCCCGCGCCGCCACCGAGGGCTACACCAAGGCGCGGGCGCAGGAGGCCGGCGAGCTGGAGCACCGCCGCCGCCGGCTGCTGGACCTGCTGCTGGCCGAGCCGCCCGCGGCCCCGCAGGCGATCGCCGACCTGGCCCGGCTGGCGCAGTGGCGGGTGCCGCGCACGGTGGCGGCCGTGGTGCTGTACGAGCGGGGCCGGCAGCCGTTCTCCCACCCGTCGCTGCCGCCGGACGTCCTCGCCGACGTGAACCGCCGCGAGCCGTGCCTGGTCGTCCCGGATCCGGAGGGGCCGGGACGCGGCCGGATGCTGGAGACGGCGCTGCGCGACTGGGTCGCGGCGCTGGGGCCGACCGTGCGGACCTGCGACGCCGCCAAGTCGCTGCGCTGGGCCCGGCAGGCGCTGCCGCTGGCGCGCCGCGGCATCCTGCCCGCCGACCGGGTGATCCGGTGCGCCGACCACATGCCCGAGCTGGTGGTGTTCAAGGACGAGGAGCTCGTGCGCGCGGTCGCGGACCTGCGGCTGGCGCCGCTCAAGGCCGTCCGGCCCCGGCATCGCGAGCGGCTCATGCGGACGCTGCTGTCCTGCCTGCAGAACGGCTTCAACGCCACCGAGGTCGCCAACCGCCTCCACGTGCACCCGCAGACCGTCCGCTACCGCCTGCACCAGCTGGAGGAGCTGTTCGGCCCGCGGCTGTACGACCCCGAGTCGCGGCTGGAGATGGAGATGGTGCTGACCGTCTGGCTCACCGCTCCGGAGGGTGAGGACCCCGGCGGCGACGGCGAGCACGCGGAAGGGGCGCGGCGCGGTGCCGCACCCCTTGCCGCCGGCCTGTAGCCGGTCGTTCGGCGGCCGGCCCGCCTCTAGCGGCCGGCCGCTCGGCGGCCGGTCACGTCTCGGCGGGACGGCGGGTCGCCGGCACCCGCGGGTCGACGGTGCTCGGCGGCCGCCGGGTCACCGGCACGTACGGCCGGGGCGCGCTCCGGGCGGCGAAGAACGACGCGCGCAGCTCGTGCACGACGTCTTCGGCCGGCCGGGACACGATGCCGGCGATCCGGCCCCCGTTCAGGAACATCACCCGGTCCGACAGCGCGGCGGCCGCCGGGGAGTCCGTCACGGCGACGACGGTCGTCCCGAACTCGGTGGTGCCGCGGCGCAGCACGGCGAAGGTCTCCTCGGTCATCGCCCCGCCGCCCTCGATCTCGTCGGCCAGCAGGACGCTCGGGTCCGGCAGCAGCGCGGCGGCGCACATGGTCAGGTGCCGCCGGTCGGGCGGCAGCGCGCCCACCGGTGTCTCCAGCTCGTCGATCAGCCCGAGCACCTCGGTGACCGGCTCGATCCGGTCGGCGTCCTCGGGGTGGCCGGCGAGCGCGGCGGCCCATTCGAGGTTCTCCCGTACCGAGCGGTCCGGGAACGGGCGGGCGTGGGAGAGCACGAACCCGACGTCGCCGCGGCAGATCTGCCGGATCTGCTGGGGCAGCCAGGGCCGCGCGTCGCCGCGGCCGACGTAGACGCGGCCGACGCTGGGCGGCTCGTGCCCGGCGAGGCAGGCCAGCAGGGTGCTCTTGCCCGATCCGGACGGCCCCATGAGGGCGCACAGCTCGCCTGCCCGGAAGGCGACGTTCACGTTGTCGAGGACGGGTTCGGCCCGCGGGTCGAAGACCTTGGTCAGCCCGGTCGTGTAGGCGGCCACCAGGCACTCGTCGGCGCGCTGCCGGAACGTTCGCTTACGTGTCCTTCGCGGGTGGGTGATGCGCGGCATCGTCATGCAGTTCCCCCGAATTCATCGTGCATGGTGAGGTACGTCCACTTTGCGGCTATCGACCAGACTGGTCGACGGTTCGAATCGGGGGCGTAACCGCTGTCAAGATCTTGCTTAAAGAACCCCGTTCGGGCGGCGGAAAAGGGGTCCAGAGCCGCGAAAAGCGCCCGCCGGAGCGGGCGCTTCCACGGGTCGGCGGCGGATCAGCGGTCGGGGGAGCGGGCCTCGTTGCCGGCGTTCGGCGCGGCCCGTTCCGGCACCGGGACGAGCAGCGCGAGCGTCAGCACGGCCAGGGCCAGCACGGCGGTCGGCCGGATCGGCTCCAGCCCGTTCCAGGCGGCGTCGGCGTACGCCGCGGCGGACCCGTCGGCGGCGCCGATCCCGATCGCGAACGCCAGCACCCCGGCGGCGCAGCCGGCCAGCGCGGTCGCCTGCCGGCTCCGCCAGCGCCGCTGGTCCCGCCGGAAGTACAGGCCGCGGGCGCCCGACCACAGCAGCAGCAGCCCGGCCAGCGCCGCGCCGGTGAGGGCCAGCGGCCGCAGCAGCAGGTTCAGGTCCGTGCCGCTCATGCCGGTGGTGACCTGCGCGGTGGGCAGCGCGTGCGCGTTCCGGGTGTTCTCGACCGCGACCTCGCCCGCCGTGGTGACCATCTCGGGCGGCGGGCCCAGCAGCCCGGCCACGCCCTTGACGGCGACGGCCGCGTAGAAGAGCCCGGCCGCGACGACCAGGACGCTGGCCAGCGTGCGGGCCGCGGTGAGCGCGGCCCGCCCGGCCGGGGCCGCGGGCGGCGCGGCCGGCGGGCGGCCGGGCGCGGGGCCGCCGGGAGGGGACCGGCGGACCACCGTGCGCCGCGCGCCGGTGCAGTGGTGCAGGATGCTCACTCTTCGTCCCCCCGAACGATCTTCCGGACGACCGCGTAGAGACCACGATGCCCGGCCCGGCCCGCGGGAAAACCCTAGAAAAGATCAAGAAGGAGAGCCGGGATGCGGCGGGAAACCGCAGGTAGAGGCCCGGCAAAGTCCTCCATCAAGTGATTGACGGAGGCTCGTGGCCCGATCTACGGTGGGCGCATGGACAGCAGCGAATCCGGCCGGGACCGGATCGTCGAGGCGGCCACCCGGCTGTTCGCGGCGCTCGGGTACGACGGCACCTCCACCCGCATGATCGCCGACGCCGCCGGGCTGAACATCGCCACCGTCGCCTACCACGCCGGCGGCAAGCGCGATCTCTACCTGACCGTCATGGAACGCGCCCACGAGGCCGAGCGCGCCGCGCTGGAGGCCGCCATAGCGGACTTCACCCCGGACCCCGCCGGCGTCCGGATGCTGATCGACCGCTACCTCGACTTCTGCGTCGACAACCCCGACGTCCCCGCCCTCTGGATGCACCGCTGGCTGTCGGACGCCGCCGACGTCGTCCACCTGGAGAGCCGCTACGTCAAGCCGCTGATCGCCTACGTCAGCGAGACCGTGCAGGAGGCCGCCGGCCCCGACGTGGACGTCGAGTACGCGGTCATGACGGTCATCTGGGCCACCCACGGCTTCTGCCGCGGCGGCGTCCTCGACGTCAACGGCGAGCGCACCGGCATCGGCAGCGCGAAGGAGGTCGCGCGCTTCCGCGCCCACCTCCAGCGCATGGTGTCCCGCCTCCTCGGCTTCCCCGAATGACCGCGCCCGCGACGCTCTCACGGCGCCGACTGCTCGGCTACGGCATCGGCTCGGTGGGGACCGGCGTCTTCTCCGCCGTACCGGGCCTGCTCCTCCTCTACTACCTGACCGACGTACTGGGCGTGTCCGCCGCCATAGCGGGAGCCGTACTGGTCGTCCCCAAGGCATGGGACGTCGTGCTCAACCCGGTGGTCGGCGCCGCCAGCGACCGGGAGGCCGTGCGGAGCGGCCGCCGCACCCGGCTGCTCCTCGCGGGCGCCCTCGCGCTGCCCGTGTGCTTCGCCGCGATGTTCGCCGTCCCGGCCGGCTCGCTCGGGTTCGCGGCGGTGTGGGCCGGGCTGGCCTTCCTGCTCGCCGCCAGCGCGTTCGCCTGCTTCCAGGTGCCGTACGTCGCGCTCCCCGCCGAGATCTCCGGCCTGGCCGGGGAGCGGAGCCGGGCCATGGCCTGGCGGATCGTCTGCCTGACCGTCGGCATCCTGCTCGCGGGCGGGCTGGCGCCCGCGCTGGTCGGGGCGGCGGGCGGCGGCCGCGGCGGCTACGCGGCCATGGGCGCCGCCATCGGCCTGATCATGGGCGCGGCCATGGTCGCGAGCACGCTCGCCACCCGCTGGATCCCGTCCCGTCCCGGCCCCCGCCCCCTGGGGCTGGCCGCCGCGCTCCGCACGGCGCGGGGCAACCGGCCCTTCTTCGCCCTGCTGGGGGCGTTCACCACGCAGTCCCTCGCCGTGGCCGTCATGCTCGCGGGCGCCCCGTACGCCGCGACCTACCGGCTGGACGACTACGGCCTCACCTCCGTGATGTTCGTGTGCCTGGTCGGGCCCAGCGCGGTCGCCGTACCGCTGTGGGGCCTGCTCGCCCGCCGCTACGGCCATGTCCCCTGCTACCTGGCCGCCGTGGGCGCCTTCGCGGCGGCGACGCTGGCCCTGCATCCCGTCCTGACCGCCGGGGCCGTCGGCCCCGTGCTCGCGCTGACGGCGCTGATCGGCGTCTGCTACGCGGCCGTCCAGCTGCTGCCCCTGTCCCTGCTCCCCGAGACCGTGCGCGCGGACGCCGAACGCACCGGGCACGCCCAGTCCGGCGCGTTCACCGGCCTGTGGACGGCCGCCGAGACCGGCGCGCTGGCCCTCGGCCCCGGCCTCTTCGCCCTCATCCTGGCGGCCACGTCGTTCCGGTCCGCCGACTTCGACACCCCAGTCACGCAGCCGGACGCGGCGCTCGCCGGCCTCACGGCGGGCTTCACCGCCGTCCCGGCCCTGCTGCTCCTGCTCAGCGTGCCCATGCTGCTCGCCTACGCCCGCCTCGCGAACCGGATCCCTAAGGAAGCCCATGCCACCTGAACCGACCACCCCTCCCCGCCCGTCCCTCCCGGAGAACGGGCGCCCGGCGGACGAGCTCCTGGCCGAACTGGAGCGGATCACCGCGGGCGACCTCCCCGTGCGCGGCGGCCAGGTCACCGCGTACGTCTACGACACCGGCCGCGCCGAGATCCACGACCTGGCGTCCCGCGCGTACCTGGAGATGCTGGAGGTCAACGGGCTGGACCCGACCGCGTTCCCGAGCATCGTGGCGCTGGAGCGGCAGGTCCTGGACGCGGTCGCCGGGCGGCTCGGCGGCGGTACGGGGATCTTCACCAGCGGCGGCACCGAGTCGATCATGCTGGCGGTCAAGGCGGCCCGGGACGCCGCCGCGGCCGGGACCCGGGGCGGCTCCGGGGACGGCCCCGGGGACGGCTCGGCCGGGCGGCCCGAGATCGTCGTCCCGAACACCGCGCACCCGGCGTTCCACAAGGCCGCCCACTACCTGGGCATGGACGTCGTCGCCGTGCCCGTCGACACCGCCACGTTCCACGCCGACCCGGCCGCGATGGCCGCCGCGATGACGCCCCGTACCGTCCTGGTGGTCGCCTCGGCGCCGTCGTACCCGCACGGTGTCATCGACCCCGTCGCCGACATCGCCTCCATAGCGGCCGAGGCGGGCGTCCTATGCCACGTGGACGCGTGCGTGGGCGGCTGGATGCTCCCCTGGTTGCGGGAGAGCGGACGGGACGTACCGCCGTTCGACCTGTCCGTGCCCGGGGTGACGTCCCTGTCCTGCGACCTCCACAAGTACGGCTACGCCCCCAAGGGCGCGTCAGTCGTGCTGTTCCGGGACGAGTCGGTCCGGCGCCGCGCCTACTTCGCCTCAGCGGAGTGGCCCGGCTACACGGTCATCAACTCCACCGTCCAGAGCAGCAAGAGCGCCGGCCCGCTGGGGGCGGCGTGGGCCACCATGATGGCGATCGGCGCGCAGGGCTACCGGGACCTCGCGTCCGGCGCGATGCGGGCCGCCGAACGGCTCATCGACGGCGTCGCCGGCATCCCCGGCCTGCGCGTTCTGGGCACCCCCGACGCGCCCCTGGTCGCGGTGGCGTCCGACGACCCCGAACTGGACGTGTTCGTGCTCGCGGACGAGGCGCGGGCGCGCGGCTGGTTCTTCCAGCCGCAGCTCTCCTACCAGGGCATCCCGGCCAACGTGCACTTCACGCTGACCGGCGTGAGCCTCGCGGGCGTGGAGGCGCTCCTGGAGACACTGGCGGAGTCCGCCAAGGCGGCCCGGGACGCCGGCCCGCCCGACGTCCCCGCCGAGCTGACCGAGGCCCTCGCCTCCCTCGACCTGGACGCCCTCGACGACGAGGGCTTCGCCGGCCTGCTCGGCTCCGTCGGCGTCGGCCTCGGCGGGGGCGGGCAGCCCGAGATGGCCGTCGTCAACGCCATCCTGAACGCCCTCCCGCCCGGCACCAGGGAGGAACTCCTGATCCGCTTCCTGTCCGCGCTCTACTCAGGGCACGTCTGAACGGTCACTGGAGCCGGATGAGCCGTTCGGGTATGGACGGCTCATCCAGGTTCTGGCCCAGCTGCAGGGGGACGCTGGCCGCGCCCGTCTTCACGGACGCCACCCGTTCGCCCTGGCCCGCCGTATGGGGCGGATCCCCGTCGACGCTGAGCTGAACGGTCAGCCCCGGCCAGCCCACCACGGTCACCGGGGCCGCGGCGTTCAGCGGTGTACGGCCGCCGAGCCCGTCGTCAACCTGCGCCACCCGCGCGCCCTGCGGCGCCAGCGTGACCGCCGTGACGGCGCTCTGCGCCGCCGCGACCAGATCCCGGCCCACCTGGAGCGCGCCCATCGCGCTCGGCGACTGCTGCCCCATCACGGCGCCGAGGAACAGCGTGCTGACCCCGCCGACGTCCTTGCGCGCGGCGAACACGTAGTTGCCGCCCGCCGCGTCGGTGTAGCCCGTCTTGCCGCCGAGCACGCCGTACTGGCCGAGCAGGATGTTGCCGCCCGGCCGGGTCTGCCCGGGACCGTCCGGCACGTACGCCCGCTTGCTCACGATCTCGACGAACGCCGGCACCCGCATCGCCGCCCGCAGCAGCTTCAGCTGGTCGGCCGCGGTGCTCACGGTCGTGGACAGGTAGCCGCTCGGGTCGGTGTAGGTCGTGCTCGTCATCCCGAGCGCCTTGGCGGTGTCGTTCATCTTCTGGACGAACAGCTTCGGATCGCCCGAATCCCAGCGCGCCAGCTCGTGCGCGACGTCGTTCGCCGAGATGACCATCAGCGCTTCGAGCGCCTTGCGCTCGGTCAGCCGCATCCCCGCCGTCACACCGAGCAGCGACTCCCCGCGCTGCTTGCGGGACGGGATCTGCGCCGCCGCCTCAGGGGCGACCGTGTACGTCGGCCCCGGCTGGCCGGTGGCGAGCGGATGCTCCTTGAGGAACACGTACGCCGTCATCACCTTGGCGACACTCGCCGTAGGCGTCGGGACCGTCCCGCCGGAAGAGCCCATCATGCCGAGCCCCTCGACGTAGAGGGCCGACTGCCCTTGCACGGGCCAGGGGAGCGTGGGCGCCGCACCAGGGAAGGTGTGGCTGGACGTCGGGATCGTGAGCCGTACGGTCGGGTCCGGCAAGGGGCGCAGCAACTGCCCGGCCACCGCGCCCGCCACCACGAGCAGCACGACGACGGCGAAGATCAGCCCACGGCGCTTCTTCTTGCCGCCCTTGGCCTCGGCGGCGGCCGCATCGTAGACGGCCCCGTAATCGCGCTCCTGCTCCTGCTCGTACTGCTGCTGTTGGGGCTGAGGCTGCAGCTGCGGTTCGCGGGTGTAGGTCGATTCGCGGGGATACTGCGTTTCGCGCGCGTATTGCGCTTCTTGTGCGTAGTGCGTTTCTTGGGCGTACTGGGATTCCCGCGGGTACTGCGCTTCTCGCGGGAACTGCTGCTGTGGTGGCGGCGCGTACCCCTGAGGTGAGCCGTGCCGCGGCTGCGGTTGCGACTGCGGAGGCTGCGGTTGCGGGGGCGCGAACGCCTGCGGCGCCGCGTACCGCCGCTGCGGCTGCTGCGGAGGCTCCTGAACGGCCGGCAGGTCCAGCGAGGTGAACGCCGCGGGCGGCGTCGGGGACTCCTCGGCCGGCTCCGGCTCCGGCTCCAGCTCCGGCTCTGGCTCCGGTGCGGGTTCCGGCTCCGGAGTGACCTCCTCGCGGGGCTCTTCGGCCGTGGTCGCGGCCTCGGGCTCCTCTTCCGCCGGCTCGGGTACCGGTTCCGGTTCGGGCTCCTGCTCGGTCTCCGGCTTGTACGCGGTGGTGTCGATCTCCGGGACGGTCTCCGCGTACGCCTTCAGCGCCGGCTTCGGATCGATCTCGGGAACGGTCGCCGACGAAGACGGGGAAGGGGCCGGAGACGGCAGGTTGATCGTCCACTGTCCGGACGGGTCGAGCTTCGGCGGCTCGGCGCGCGCGGGCCTCTCGGGTTCCTCAGGCTGCTCTGGCTGCCCGGGCTCCTCAGGGACGCCAGAGTCCTCGGGGGCGTCCTCGGCGGCGTCCTCCGGGGCCTCGGCTTCGTCCTCCGCCGCACCGCCGGCGTCCTCTTCGGCCGCCTCGGATTCTCCGGCCTCTTCGGCCTGCCGGACCTCTTCGACCTCTTCGGTCTCTTCGGCTTTTCCGGCCTTCTCGGCGTCGTGGGACTTCTCGGGCGGCGGTACCACGGCGAATTCCGCGGTGTCGGAACGGGACGTTTCGCCCGTTCCGGTCGTGGCCTCTTCAGGATCCTGCGGGGGCGCTGAATCCTGCACGGCGCGACCTCCTCGGCTCGTGATCACGGGCGGGCGGGAGTGGTCTCGCCGGCGTCTCCCCGTACACCATTCAAGGATGTGGAGTTTAGCCGGAAAGTTCGTGCGACCAGGCATTGATGATCTTCATTGGGCCGCCGCTCCGAGCCGTGAGTGACCCCCGTGCTGCCGGGTAGGGCGGGGGTGTCCCAGGGGTGAGGGACGAGCCGAACCATGAGGCCGAACCACGAGGAGGAGCGATGGCCACCAAGATCCGCGACATCATGACGGGATCACCGACGGCGGTGTCCCCGGAGCTCGACATCGTCACCGTCGCGCGGGCGATGCGCGACGAGGACATCGGCGCCGTCCTGGTCGCCGACGACGACAGGCTGTACGGGCTGGTGACGGACCGGGACCTGGTCGTCCGCGGGCTGGCCGCGGGCGGCGACCCGACCGGCGCCAAGGTCGGCGGGCTGTGCAGCGACGTCACCGCCACCGTCGGCCCGGACGACTCGCTCGACACGGCCGCCGAGCGCATGCGGGAACGTTCCGTGCGCCGGCTGCCCGTCATCGAGAACGGGAAGCCGGTCGGGATCGTCTCGCTGGGCGACCTGGCGATCGAGAAGGACAGCGGCTCCGCGCTCGCGGACATCAGCGCCGCCAAGGGCAACGCCTGACGTCCGCCTAGTCCGCCTAGTCCGCCCAGAGCGTTCGGAGAGCGCAGAGAAGGCTCACTCAGAGATCAGAGGGGGAGCGCCGCCAGCAGGCGCTCCATCTCCTCCTCGGTGTTGTAGTAGTGCACCGAGGCGCGGACCGCGGAGCGGGTGGCGGCCGGATCGAACCGCTGGTCGTCCACATGGGTCGAGCTGACGTTGACGCCGCGCTCGCGCAGCGCGAGCTTCAGCTCGGGCGAGTCGTGGCCGTCCACGAGGAACGTCACGATTCCCGACCGCCGTTCGCCGCGGTCCAGCACCTTGATCCCGGGACGTGCCGCCAGTTCCTCCCGGAGCCGCGCGGCCAGGCCGGTCACCCGCCGTTCGATGGCGTCCAGGCCCAGGTCCAGCGCGAGCTCCGCCGCGACGCCGAGCCCGATCTGGCCGGCGACGTACCGTTCCCACGTCTCGAAGCGCCGCGCGTCGCCGCGGATCTCGTACGTGTCGGGCGCCGTCCATTTCGCCGAGTGCAGGTCGAGGAACGGCGGTTCGAGCGTCCGCAGCAGCGACCGCCGCACGTACAGGAACCCCGTCCCGCGCGGCCCGCGCAGGAACTTGCGGCCGGTCGCCGACAGCATGTCGCAGCCCAGCTCGGCGACGTCCAGACGCAGCTGGCCGGCGGACTGGCAGGCGTCCAGCAGGAAGAGCGCGTCCGCCGCCCGGCACAGCCGGCCCACCTCGGCGGCCGGGTTGACCAGGCCGTTGTGCGTCGGGACGTGGTTGATCGACACCAGCCGCACGCCGCCCCTGGCGAGTTCCGCCTCCAGCGCCTCCAGGGAGATCTGCCCGTGCGCGTCGTCGGGGACGACCTCGACCCGGACGCCGCGCCGCGCGGCGAGTTGCAGGTAGGGGATGGCGTTGCTGGCGTACTCGCTCGTGGTCGTCAGGATCCGGTCGCCGGGCTCGAACGGGATCGAGTAGAAGGCCATGTCCCACGCGCGCGTCGCGTTCTCCACGTACGCGATCTCGTCGCGGTCCGCGCCGATGAGCGCGGCGACCGCGTCGTAGAAGCGTTCCAGTTCGGGGGCGGCGCGGTCGGCGGCCTCGTACCCGCCGATCTCCGCCTCCAGGCGCAGGTGGCCCGACACGGCGTCGATCACCTGCCGGGGCGGGAGCGCGGCGCCCGCGTTGTTGAGGTGGGTCACCCGAGCGCATCCGGGGGTCTGTTCGCGCAGCTCATCGATGTCCATCAGGAATGTCGTACCCGCCTGCGACGCTGAGGGCAACGCGAGAGTTGACCTCAAGCTTTCTTGAGGTTCCATCATCGTCTCGTACGGCCGCCAGCCCGGCGGTGGCCCGAGGGAAGCGGGGAGACCGATGGACATGGAAGTCACGGCGTGGATGTCGCTGCACCACGCCATGAACGCTCAGGACAGCAGGCCGTTCTCGAAGGCGACCCTGAAGCGCATCGGCCGCTTCGCCAGGCCGCACCGCCGGATGCTCACCTGCTTCCTGGTCGCCAGCGTCGTGATGGCCGTCCTGGCGGTCGCCACCCCCGTCCTCGCGGGCCGCGTCGTGAACGCGATCGTCGGCGGCTCGGAGACCTCCACCGTCGTCTGGCTCGCCGTGCTGATCGCCGGGCTGGCGCTCGCCGAGGGCGCGCTCGGGCTGGCCAACCGGTGGCTCTCGGCCAGCATCGGCGAGGGCCTGATCCTCGACCTGCGCACCGCCGTGTTCGACCACGTCCAGCGCATGCCGGTCGCGTTCTTCACCCGGACCCGCACGGGCGCACTCGTCAGCCGGCTCAACAACGACGTGATCGGGGCGCAGCGGGCGTTCAGCGACACCCTCTCCGGCGTCGTCAGCAACCTGGTGACCGTCCTGCTGACGTTCGCCGTCATGGTGCAGATCTCCTGGCAGATCACCCTCCTCGCGCTGCTGCTGCTCCCGGTCTTCGTGCTGCCGGCCCGCCGGATGGGTTCCCGCCTCGCCCGCCTGGAGCGCGAGGCCGCCCGCCACGACGCCGCCATGAGCACCCAGATGACCGAGCGCTTCTCGGCGCCGGGCGCCACCCTGGTCAAGCTGTTCGGCCGGCCCCACCGCGAGTCCGCCGAGTTCGCCGCCCGCGCCCGCCGCGTCCGCGACATCGGCGTCCGCACCGCGATGGTCCAGCACGTCTTCATCACCGCGCTCACGATGGTCTCCGCGCTGGCCCTCGCCCTCGTCTACGGGCTCGGCGGCTTCTTCTCCCTGCGCGGCCAGCTCGACGCGGGCGCCGTGGTCGCCCTCGCGCTGCTGCTCACCCGCCTGTACGCCCCGCTGACCGCCCTCGCCAGCTCCCGCGTCGAGGTGATGAGCGCCCTGGTCAGCTTCGAGCGCGTCTTCGAGGTGCTGGACCTCAAGCCGCTGGTCGCCGAGCCGGGCTCGCCCCGCCCGATGCCCGACGGGCCCGCCTCGGTCGAGTTCGACGGCGTCACCTTCGCCTACCCGTCCGCCGACAAGGTCTCGCTGGCCAGCCTCGAAGAGGTCGCGACCCTCGACACCCGCGGCGGCGTCGACGTCCTGCACGACGTCTCGTTCCGCGCCGAGCCCGGCCAGATGATCGCCCTGGTCGGCTCCTCGGGCGCCGGCAAGTCCACCATCGCGCAGCTGCTGCCCCGCCTCTACGACCCCGACGCCGGCACCGTCCGCCTGGGCGGCGTCGACGTCCGCGACCTGGACTTCGCCACGATCCGCGCGACGCTCGGCATGGTCACCCAGGACGGTCACCTGTTCCACGAGTCCATCCGCGACAACCTGCTGCTGGCCCGCCCCGAGGCGTCCGAAGAGGATCTGTGGGACGTCCTGGAGCGCGCCCGCCTCAAGGACCTCATCGCCGGCCTCCCCGACGGGCTCGACACCATCGTCGGCGAGCGCGGCTACCGCCTGTCCGGCGGCGAGCGCCAGCGCCTCACCATCGCCCGCCTCCTGCTGGCCCGCCCCCGCGTCGTCATCCTCGACGAGGCCACCGCCCACCTGGACTCCACGTCCGAGGCCGCCGTCCAGGAGGCCCTCACCGAAGCGCTGGACGGCCGCACCGCGGTGGTCATCGCCCACCGCCTCTCCACCGTCCGCGCCGCCGACCAGATCCTGGTCGTCGAGGACGGCCGCATCGTCGAGCGCGGCACCCACGACGCCCTCCTGGAGGCCGGCGGCCGCTACGCCGACCTCTACCACACCCAGTTCGACCACCAGGAGACCAAGGCCCTGGCCTGACCCGCCCGCCTCCCCACGGCCCCGCCTCCACCAGGAGGCGGGGCCTTCACGCCTGCCCTCCCGCACGCCCTCCCGCACGCGGAGAGTGGTCGCCTTTTCGGGTGGGGGTGAACGGCACAGTGGGTTACCGATTCATCACCCGGACAATCGTTCTCGCGTGAGGGCGCGCACGCTTTATGTGCGCGGCGTCACAAAATGTGCACCCGCCATTGCGGCGGCCGCCCAGGCGGCCACTTCAGGCACCGTACGTGACTGATTCATCACGGTGGCGCTTCTCTCGCCTTCCAGGCTTCTCGACCGGTGCTGCGTTTTGTTTTGTTCGGATTTGCGCGGGTAATCCGCGCAGGACCCCGGGCGAACGGCGAGGTGAAGCGCAGATGAAATTCCGGACAGGCGTGGCGGTCGGAGCCGCCGGTTATCTGGCCGGACTGTGGGCACGGATGTCCCTGCGCCGGTGGCGGCCCGGGCGGCGGCTGAGGGCGTCCCTGGTGGCGTACTACGAGCGCAGGCTGGAACGCGCCGTCCGCCGGCTCACCGCCAGGGCCGAGCAGGGCGGCCCCCTCGTCAAGGCCGCACTGGCCGGGGCGCGGGCGCTGAGCGAGGGCAAGAGCCCCGTGCGGGCCCTGCTGAGCGTGGGCTGGACGGCGCTGAAGGAGACGCTCGCGGGCATCTTCGGCGGCGGCCGGAAGGCGCGGGTCACCACCATCGTCGAGCAGATCGACATCGGCGCGCCGCGCCGGCTGGTGTACGACCAGTGGACGCGGTTCCAGGACTTTCCGACCTTCATGAAAAAGGTCGTCAGCGTCGACCAGACCGCGGACGAGAAGCTGAGCTGGAAGGCCAGGATCTTCTGGTCCGGCCGCCGCTGGGAGGCCACGATCGTCGATCAGGTGCCGGACGACCACATCACCTGGCGCGCCGGGGGCCGCATCGACGGAACGGTCACTTTCCACGCCCTCGCGCGCGATCTCACCCGCGTGCTCCTGGTGATCGAGTACCGGCCGCGCGGGCTCTTCGAGCGCACCGCCAATCTCTGGCGGGCGCAGGGCCGCCGCGTCCGGCTCGAACTCAAGCATTTCCGCCGCCATGTGATGACGCGCTCGCTCGTCCGCCCCGAGGAAGTGGCGGGCTGGCGCGGCGTGATCCATGACGGCGAGGTCGTCGAAGCCCCGAAAAGCGAGCGGAAGCGCGCGATCGCGCGCTGACGAACGGAGGAATTCAATGAAGCGCGGAAACTGGGCGTCCAAGCTCCCCGCCGGGCAGGTCGCCAAACGCCTGCCGATCGGCGGCCGGAAGAAGGCGTCCCCCCTGAGCAGGCTGCCGATCGGCGGCTCCAAGAGCCGGCTCCCCAGCGTCCCCGGCGGCCGTACCGCCGGCACCGCGGGCGGGCTGCTGCTCGGCGCCGGCGCCGCCGTGGCCGCGGGACGCGCCGTGCAGCGCCTCAACGGCCGCCGCGCCGAGGACGGCGCGGACCGTCCCGACGAGGCCGACACCGAGGCCAGGGACGAGCAGCGCCCCGCCGAGACCGGCGAGAACCCCGACGGCGGCGGCGAGGAGAAGAAGCCGGGCCTCTTCGCCCGCATCAAGGAGTCCTTCGGCAGGAAGGGCGGCGGTGGCGGCGCCAAGAAGGTCAAGGTGACCAACATCGAGGAGCACATCGACATCGGCGCCTCACGGCGGCTGGTGTACGACCAGTGGACGCAGTTCCAGGACTACCCGGCGTTCATGAAGAAGGTCGTCAGCGTCGACCAGGCCGCCGACGAGAAGCTGAACTGGAAGGCCAAGATCTTCTGGTCCAGCCGCACGTGGGAGTCCACGATCGTTGAGCAGGTCCCCGACCGGCACATCGTGTGGCGCTCCAAGGGCTCCAAGGGCCATGTCGACGGCACGGTCAGCTTCCACAAGATCGCGCCCAACCTGACCCGCGTCCTGCTCGTCCTGGAGTACCACCCGCAGGGCCTGTTCGAGCGGACCGGCAACCTGTGGCGGGCGCAGGGCCGCCGCGTCCGGCTGGAGCTCAAGCACTTCCGCCGGTACGTGATGACGCAGTCGCTGCTGCGCCCCGACGAGATCGAGGGCTGGCGCGGCGAGATCCGCGACAGCGAGGTCGTCAAGACGCACGAGGAGGCCGTCGCCGAGGAGGAGAAGGCCGCAGAGCAGGAGAAGGACCGGTCGCAGAAGGAGTCCGCCGACGCCTGACGGCCGGCGGGAGCCGGGAGCCGGCGGCCGGAGCGGCGTTCAGGATTCGAGTCCGGTGAGCAGGCGCGCGACGTCGAGACCGCTCTCCAGGTAGTCCACGAACAGGGGGTTGTTGAGCGCCCACCTGGAGCGGCGGTACCTGATCAGGAAGATCGCGTCCCCGACCGGGTAGCCCATCGCGATCAGCGCCTGCGCCGTGACGAGGCCCGACCGGTTGTAGCCGGAGTGGCAGCGGGAGAGCACCGTCCGGCCGTCTCGCACGGCCTCGGCGGCGATGTCCGCGAGCCGGCAGACCGCCGAGATCTGATCGGGGTCGAGCGGCCCGTCCGGCATCGGCGCGTAGTGGTGCTCCACGTGCTCGTCCGGCCCGTGGCCGTCGCGCCCGTAGAGGCTCAGGACGACGTCGAACTCGTCCCGGACGATCGCCTGCGTGCCGCCGCCGTAGACGTGGCCGCCCATCCACAGACCAGGGATGATCTCGTTCCACGGCTCGTCCGCGTCCGGCGCCCGCCCGCCCTTCCTGACGCGCATCCGCTCCTCCGGTGATCAACCTGCCTTCACCGTACGCAGCGGAGGGCGCCCGCGGCCCGTCCTGGCCGCACGCGGCCGGGGTCAGGCGGTGTCGCCGTCGAGATAGACCCAGGCGCCCTCGTGCCGGACGAAGCGGCTGACCTCGTGGAGTTCCCCCTGGGAGTGGTACGCGCGGAACTCGACCGTGCCCTTGGTGTGGAACGGGCTGCCCTCGGCCGTGTTCAGGATTTCCAGGCGTTCCCAGCGGAGCCCGGCCGGGAGGTCGATCGTCCGCGGCCGCGTCCCGGGATGCCAGCTCTTCAGCAGGTACGCGGCGTCCCGGACGGCGAAGGCGCTGAACCGGGAGCGCATCAGCTCCTCGGCCGTCCTGGCCTGGGCCTGGCCGCGGTGCAGCCGCCCGCAGCAGTCGCGGTACGGGGCGGACGAGCCGCAGGGGCAGGTGGCGGGGCGTTTGGGCATCCCCTCATTGTGGCGGCCCGGCCGGAGTAACGGGCGATCATCAGGGCAGGAGCCGGTCGTGAGCACCGTGGCCCTGGTCGTGATCGACATGCTGAACCCGTACGAGCACGAGGACGCCGACACGCTCGGGAACAATGTCGAGAAGATCGTCGAGCCGCTGCGGGACCTGATCTACCGCGCCCGCGAGCACGAGGACGTGCACCTGCTGTACGTCAACGACAACTACGGCGACTTCTCGGCCACGTCCGACGAGCTGGTCGGCAGCGCGCTGCGGGGCCGCCGTCCCGACCTGGTGGAGCCGATCCGGCCACCGGCCGGCTGCCCGTTCCTCTCCAAGGTCAGGCACAGCGTCTTCTACGGCACCGCGCTGGAGTACCTGCTGGTCCGCGAGGGAGTGCGCACGATCATCCTCACCGGCCAGGTGACCGAGCAGTGCGTGCTCTACAGCGCGCTGGACGCGTACGTCCGGCATTTCCAGATCAGGATCCCGCGCGACGCGGTGGCGCACATCGATCCGGAGCTCGGTGCCGCGGCGCTGCGGATGATGGAGCGCAACATGCGGGCGGAGATCGTCGACGCCGCCGATTGCCTGGGCTGACGACGGCGGAGAAGGGGTGATGCGGATGGCCGGCGCCGAGGTCGTCGTGATGGGACAGGTGGCGCGCGACCTCGTCCTGCTCGTGGACGAGGTCCCCGGCGCCGGGGGTTCCGCCCCGGTACGGGAGCGGCGCGAGATGCTGGGCGGCAAGGGCGCCAACCAGGCGGTCGGCCTGGCCCAGCTCGGGGCGCGGGTGGCGCTGCTCGGCGTGGTCGGCGACGACGCGGCCGGCACCGGCCTCATCGAGCAGGCGGCCGCCGACGGGATCGACACCGCGCCGGTCGTGCGCCGGACGGGCACCGGCAGCGCGCTGATCGTCGACATCGTGGACCGCTCCGCACGCTGGCGCTACCTGGAGGACATCCCGGACGCGACCCTGCTGACCGAGGCCGACGTCGAGGCGGCGCGCGGCTCCCTGCGGCGGGCGCGGTTCGTGCTCCTCCAGCTCCAGCAGCCGCCGGGCGCCGCCCTGCGCGCCGCGCGGCTGGCGCGGGACGCGGGGATCGTGCTGGACGGCGCGCCGCCGGCGGACGATCCCGAACTGCTGGCCGCGGCGGACGTGCTGCGCGCCGACGCCCGCGAGGCCGCCCTGCTGGCCGGAACGCCCGTCGATACACCCGAAACAGCCGCCCGGCTCGGCCGCGACCTGCTGCGCCGCGGCCCGTCGCTGGTCGCGCTGGCCGTCGGTGACGCGGGAAACATGTTCGTCTGGCCGGACGGTGAGCTCTTCCTGCCCCTGGAGGACGTGCCGGTCGTCGACACCACCGGCGCCGGCGACGCGCTGGTGGTGGCGCTCACGGCCGCCCTGCTGCACGGCGCGTCCCCGCCCGACGCGGCCCGCCACGCCGTAGCCGCCGCCGGAGCCACCACCGCCCACCCCGGCGGCCGCCCCGCACTGAGAACCTGATCACCCGCACCAGGACTTAGGCGCCGAATTCCAAGCCCATCGGCTCGGGCCCGCGCAACCTCCCGGCACATCCGCACGAACGACGCGAAGTCCCAGGGAACACCCGCAGATCGTCACCGGTGAACTCGCTGGACGTCCTCGATGGCGCGAGCACGTCCGCCAGGCGGGATCGCCGCCTGCCCCGTCGCGGCGGCACCGTTCGACATGAGCGTGAGCCGGATCTGGTCGAACGGAATGGGCGTTCGCCGTCGCCCTTGTGGCGCGATCTCCAATGCCGGGATAATCCCGGTTCAAGGCCCGACTCCACGGGCGGATCCGGGTGATACGGATCTGAAAACGCCGGGAGGCGGGAAATGCGGCTCTTCATAGCGATGGTCCTGCTGGCAGGTCTCGCGGCGGCGGGCTGTGGCGGTGCCCGCTCCGAGTCGATCCTCGACAAGGAGACCCTGGTCGTGGGCGTGCGGCCGGACCTTCCGTCGCTCGGCCTCCGGCGCCCGGACGGGACGTTCGAGGGCTTCGACATCGACGTCGCCCGCTATGTCGCCCGCCGGCTCGGGAAGGACGTCCGGTTCATCCCCGTACTGGCGGCCGATCGCATCCCGGCCCTGACCTCGAAGCGCGCGGATCTCGTCCTGGCCACGCTGTCGGTCACCCCCGACCGCAAGACGAAGATCGCCTTCGCCGGCCCGTACTACACCTCGTACCAGGACGTCATGGTCCGTGCCGGAGACGCCCGGGTCAAGGCCGTCCGCGACCTGAAGGACCGGCGGTTCTGCGCCGTCGAGGGCGCCGATCCGACCAAGCGGCTGCTCGCGCTGCACGGGATGTCCGCCCAGCTCGTCCCGGCCAAGGACTACGACGCCTGCATGGCGATGATCAAGGCGAGGGCGGTCGACGCGATCACCACCAACGACGTGATCCTGGCCGGCCTGATCAAGCGCGACGGCGGCGGCGCCCGCCTGCTGAACGTCAAGCTCAGCGAGCAGAACACCGGCATCGGCATCCGGCACGGCGATCCGGACGGCTGCGTGGCCCTCAATCAGGCCATCACCCGGATGTACCAGGACGGAACCGCCCGGACGCTGGTCGCGAAGTGGTTCGGCGGCACCGGCCTGGACGTGGCGATGACCGAAGTGCCGCAGTTCGAGGGCTGCGACTGACCCACCCCCGACTTGTCATTGACAAGATGGCCCCTCATGCCCCAATCTAGACACTGTCAAGAATTGAGGACTGGGGGAACGACATGGAGAACACCGCCCGGCGACTGTGGCAGCTGCTGGAGCCCGTCCACGCGACGCTCTACTACGCGCCCGAGGTGATCGCCGAGGCCGCCGCGCTCGGGTACGACACCGGCGAGCGTTGGCCGGCCTACTTCCCGTACCGCGCCGCGCCCCTCGGCCCGGCCGGCCCGCACCTGGTGAACGCGCTGTTCTACAGCTTCAACCCCCGCATGGTGGAGCGCTACACGGCGCCCGCCTGGCGTACCGCCACGCCCGAGCAGGTGCTGAAGACCCGTACCGCCGGAATGGACCGCGCCCTCCGCCGCCTCCTCGGCGACCGGATCGGCTCGCCCGAACTGCGCGAGGCCGCCGCCCTGGCCCGCCGCGCCGCCGAGGCGGCCGGCACGGCCGGCCGCCCGATGGCCGCCGCGAACGCCGCGCTGCCCTGGCCCGCCGAACCCCACCTGGAGCTCTGGCACGCCGCCACGATCCTGCGCGAGCACCGCGGCGACGGCCACATCGCCGCCCTCCAGGCCCACGGCCTCGGCCCCGCCGAATCCCTGATCACGCACGCGGCCATGGGCGCCGCCCCCGAAGAGGTGTTCGGCAGCAGGCAGTGGCCCGCCGAGGAATGGGCCGCCGCCCGCGATCGCCTCACCGCCCGCGGCCTGCTGGAGGCCGACGGCACCGCCACCGCCGAGGGCCGCCGCCTCCGTACCGCCGTCGAGCACCGCACCGACGACCTGGCCGCCGCCCCCTGGGACGCGCTCACCCCCGCCGAGACCGACCGTCTCGCCGACCTCCTGATGCCCCCGGTCCTCGACATCGTCGCCACCGGCCTCCTCCCGATGCAGAGCACGCTGGGGATCGGCCTGGATTACTACGAGTAAAACCCGGCGTGAAAGGGCGCGGCCGGCCGGCAGGGAACGTACCGTACTCGTAAGGCCACGACCGAGTGATCGGCTGCGGTTGCCAAGAAGCCCGGCTCACCTATCATGTCGGCTTCGGCCCTCCGCCAAAGCCGACGACGTTGTCCTCCGTACGCCCCGCGTGCGCGGGCATCCCTGTGCCCACCGCTCCCGACATGATGACGTTGGAGCTTCACGTGATCAGAGAAGAGACCAAGCCCCCAGCCTCACTCGACCAGATCAAGGGATGGTTCCCGAAGGTCGACCAACTCCTGTTCACCTGGTTCCTGGAACGCCAGGAACGCCTCGGCCAGCACGGCGACCTCGTGGAACTCGGTTCCTACCTCGGCAAGAGCGCCGTCCTCATGGGACGCCACCTGCGCGGGGACGAGAACTTCACCGTCTGCGACCTCTTCGACTCCGAGGCGCCCGACGATTCCAACCAGGCCGAGATGAACGGGTCGTACTCCACCCTGACCCGCCAGGCCTTCGAGGCGAACTACACCGCCTTCCACGACCGGCTTCCAGAGATCGTCCAGGCGCCGACGTCCCAGATCCTCGAGCATGTCGACCCCGACAGCTGCCGTTTCGTGCACGTTGACGCGTCCCACCTGTACGAACACGTCCACGCCGACATCGACGCCTCCCATGTGATGCTGCCCGACGACGGCGTCGTCGTCTGCGACGACTACCGCTCCGAGCACACCCCCGGCGTGTCGGCCGCGGTCTGGGAGGCGGTCGCCGTCGACGGCCTGCGCCCGATCTGCGTCACCACCCAGAAGCTGTACGGCGTCTGGGGCGACATGGAACCCGTGCAGAAGGACCTCCTCGAATGGCTGGCCGGGCGCGAGGACCTCTGGCACGAGGTGCAGCAGGTCGCCGGGCGCCCTCTCGTCCGCGTCAAGGGGAAGTCCTCGTCCGCGAAGAAGGACGAGGTCGCCAAGCTGAAGGAGCGCCTCGCCCGTACGGAGCGCAAACTGGCCGACACGCGCGACGAGCTCCGCTGCGTCCGCGAATCCGTCAGCTTCCGGGTCGGCCGCTCCGTGACCGCCCTCCCAAGATCCATGCGCCGCCGCAACCCCGGCGAATGACCCCGTTCCCCATGCGCCGCGTCCCGGCGCACGGGGAACATCACCCTCCGGGCTGATCGACTGCATCCAGCACACCAACTCACGAAAGCCCCGCCTGAACCGCCAAGCAAGCAGCCATCCGTTGTCGCGGCCCCACAGGCAGATACCGCACGCAAGGCCAGAGCCGCCGCCCGAAAATCAGCACAGCCACCAGCAGCGACCAGCCCCAGTGGGATCTCGCCGGACTTTCGTGCGGAGGCGCCCATGCAGGGCAACATGGCCGGATGACAACTTCCTGGCCGATCCGTCACTTCTCGCAGTCCAACCCGAGGGGCCCTGAGCAAGGGGACGTGCCCGCCCTGCTGAGACGTGTCGCCGACTCCATAGAAGAGCTCGGGCCGATCGAGGTGCAGGACCTCATCCTCCACAACGAGATCAACGAAGACGGCCCATGGCCGAGCCTGACCGTCTATTTCCATCCGCCTTCGCCCCAGAGTCCAGATGACTAGCCCGAGCGACCTCGGCCCAGTAGCACGACTCGTTCAGGCCCTTCCCTGAGTGCCCACGCTGAGGCTTTCCCTGGCAGCCCGCCAATGGGAGGCTGTACAGCGATCAGGGCTGAGTGCGGCGAATCGGCGGCAGGAGCGGGCGGAGATGGACGAAGTCGATTACGTCCTCACACGAGGGTCGCAGCCGATCGCCCTCCTCCGGGAGATCGAGCGGGACCAACCCGTGGTCCGGTGCCGCTTCCATCCCTTGCCGGCGTTCGACGCCGTCCGGCCGGTAATCGAGGCTCAACGGAACGACCCCACGTGGGCGGCGTTCTTCCGCGTTCGCCTGCTGCGCCTTCGCTTGCGCTCGACCGACGGTTCTCCGACCATCAGGCGACTACGGCTGGCGCTCGACGAGGATGAAGCGGCTTTCAGGTTCGCGGTCGGCCCGATCTACCGATGGAAATTCCGCCGATGGGCAAGAAGTCAGTCCCAGTACGACTGACCACCCGCCAGAACAAAATTCGCCCTCGCCCTGTTTCGCGCACGTTCTAGATCTCGCAAGTCAGCTGTAGACGTACTTGCCGTACTCCTCGGGGCCCACGGTGAAGTTGCCAGGCCTGGTCTCCCGCAGATGGCTGCACCGTTCGTCGAATACCTCGATCGCCTCGGAAATACAGTAGCCGAACGTCTCTCGCAAGACCCTCAGGGCCGGGATAATTCGATGATTGACGATGTGCTCATCAATCTCAGGCCAGCGGTCGGTCATGCGCGGATTCTTCCACATAAGGCGAGCATGGTGCCGATTTGCCGATCGAGACCGGGTGACCGCATCTATCAGTAGTCCTCCTCAGATCACGACCTCGCGCATGCTGCCGACCTTTGGTTGGTGTGGACGAGGGTGAAGCGGCTCTCAGAATCGCGGTCGGCCCAATCTGTCGACGGAGGTTGCATATTCTTATCGCATGCAAGCCGAGTGGGCATGTGGCTACGTCATAGCCCGGTCCAGGCCGATCGAATTGATCTACTCTCCTCCGAAATCAGGGTGACTGCTTGAGGCCCTGCCGGAGGCTTGTTGTGCAGCGGTCTACCAGCTACCTGCTACTGGGATCGGCGTATCAGCCATGTCACCGCCGGCACACCGACGAGCATCGTCAGAACTGACTCATAGGGTGGTTCGAAGAGAGCGATACCGATAATGGCTGTGGTGATGAGGACGAGAAGCACCTTGATCGCCAGAAGTGGCCGCGTTCCCACCCGCCGTAGAACACCGGTAAAGGTTTCGCCGTTGGCTTCGCGCTGCTTCTGCATCCGATTCGAATGCTCTTCGCGGTTCATAGGTGCCACGGTGACACGAGTTGATCTCCCAGTGAATGTTGCGGTTCTAACGATTTTGGTATCAACGCGTTGCCCAGTGACCGATGGCAGCCGAGGAACGGCGGGCACTGGGACACGAACGCCCAGCCCTTGGCGACTCGGGCCGTTGCCGCGCCCCGAGTGCGCTGTTGGCGCGGAGGCCGTGCGACTTCCGGCATGCCGGGGTCTCGTGGCGGCTGAACGCCGAGGTGCCGGCGGTCAACGTGGCCGAGTGGGGGACATGGGCCCCGGTTCCGTACCGGGGCCCTTTTCTTTGGGGTGACCTGCGCTGAGGGGCTCGGAAGCCATTCCGCGTATATTCCGGGAACGGCGACAAACGGTGGCCTCCCCTGGCGCATGGCTGCCTACATGCGAAACCCCGGTGACCGGCGTAGTGCCTGGTCAACCGGGGTTCTGGCTGATCATCTTGGGTGCCCCCTGCAGGATTCGAACCTGCACATACGGCTCCGGAGGCCATACCAACTCCGTAGAGCGCGAGGCGCTGAGCTGGGGCGACGCCTGGAGTTCGGCCTAGAACCGCCGCCCTCTCGCGTCTCTCTCGTCGGGGGTGATCTAGTCCCTGTCCGAGGTTCAGCCACGTCGGTCCTGAGTCTTCGCATCGACTGCTGCTGCGCGCGGGACGCGCGAGGAGCTAGTTGGTTTACGGCCAGGTTCGGCAGCCAGATGTGTACTAGACCGGTAACGGTCTGTTGTCAGAGTGATGTTGCTTGTGCACAATTGAGCGGTACGAGGGCATACACCAAGGGGGCAAGATGGGGCAGCCGCAGGGGCTTCTGTGGAAGAGTGAGCCGCGTACTCTGCTCAAGCACCAGGTGTACCGAGGCTATCTGGGCTGTTGGATGGGGAAGCTCTGCCAGCGTTTCAACTACGCAGCGATCGTCGATGCGTTTGCTGGTCCTGGTGAGTACTTGGACGGCCCGGATGGGTCGTCTATCGTCATCGCCAAGACGTTCCTTGAGCATTCTCGACGGGATCGCTTTAACACACTGCGCCTGGTGTGCTCCGAGAAGCGGCAAGATCGACGCGATCACCTGGCTGGATTGCTTGCTGCGCTGCCGAAGACGCCGAAACTTGTCTCTAACGTTCTGCCGCCTGGGACCGCTCTCGACAGGCTTGATGAACTGAACTTCGCTGCGCATGGGAATGATTCGGGGATTCCTGCGCTCTGGATTCTTGACCCGTTCGACATCAACAGTCTGCCTCTGGATCTGGTAAGACGCTGTCTCGCGCAAACACGAGACGAAGTGCTGATTACATGGTTCGCGGATGAGATCTACCGCTTCTGTGGTGACCCTAACAAACATGAGGCTCTGAATCGGCACTTTGGTGGCGCCAACTGGAAGGAGGCGCTGAAAGTCGAAGGAGAGTCAGCGAGAAAAGCAAAACTCCAGCGTATATATCGCGATAGTCTTGAGTCTCTCGGGTCTGTCTACACTGAAGCCTTCTCTATATCGAGCAAGAATGAGGCTGCCCGATACTCTATTGTCTTCGCCACCCACAACCCTGCTGGACTTCAGTGTTTTAATCAGGTCAAGTGGCGTATGGACAACTACAAAGGCGAAGTGGTCAACGAGTTTCGTGGTACGGAACAGTTGGACATCTTTGGCGGTGAAGAGCCGCTCGTTGACAGGCTGCGTGAATGGCTGGAGTCCCTGAAAGGGCAGAAGAAGAGTCTCCATGAGTTGACCGAGCAGACTTTTCGCCTTGGTTTCAAGAAGACGCATCTTCGTAATGTTCTTACGGCCATGGCTGGGGACGGGATGGCTGTGCGAGAGAGTCCACTAGAGTCAAGGTCGCCGTGGCCGGATGAATCGATCGTGAGGTTTTACGGCTCCTCAGACTGAGTTGTACTCAATACCTTCCTTTGGGGCTGATCGTCCCAGGTGCGGCCGTCCAGTGTTCGTCCGCCGGCCTTCGGTGTGCGTCCTCCCCACTGTTTGAAGAAGAACGGAACGCTCGCCTCTGTGCACTTATCTCGAATCCCGCGTACCCAGTCGGCGTCAACCGGTCGATGTTGAGGCCCACTCTCACCACCTGCGATCACCCAATGAATGTCCTGCAAGTTCAGCTCGTCGAGTGGTCCAAGAAGCGGCTCGCACGATAGGAAGCGGACTTGTGCTGGAGTTTTGCGTAGGTCATCGACCCTGTGCAACTGGCTCGAATCCTCAACTGAGACACCCATCCAGACATTATGAGGCCAGGTGAGATCATCGGCTATCGATGCGAGGCGCCGAGCTCGCTTCGTGAGAATCTGGTATGTGTGCTGAGGAGTCTCGGCCATGACCTCAAATACCCGCCCAATAAAAGACCGAGGCACACGTGCATGAAAGAGGTCGGACATGGAATTAACGAATACGACGCGCGGGCTCCGCCACTTGAGAGGCAACTCTAGAGCATCGGGGTGTGTCGTTAGTCCGAATCCAGGACCCGAAGTTCGTGGATCTCCGTCGTTCTGGTATTTTACCTTTCCCATTGCCTTCAGTCTTGCAGACATAGTCAAGGCGTAGCAGTTATCGCATCCAGAAGAAATCTTGTCGCATCCAGTTGTGGGATTCCATGTGGCCTCTGTCCATTCGATCCTGCTTCTGTCGGCCATCATGGTCTCCGGATTCGTCGTGGTGTGCGCGTAGTCGATAGTATAGTTGCAATGATTCGAAAATACTACCCTTTGTAGTAGATGGATTCGGTCGATGTTGCATAAATCGGGCATCGCTTGGGTGGACGTCGGCACCCACGGTCGATGATGTCAGCGTTCCTCGATCGGCGTCAGAGGACGCGGAGGATCGTGATCGAGCTGAGGCTTCGACTAGCGGCCAATGTGAACTTCACCCATCGGCTGCCAAGCCCATTGACGCTCCGGTCCCCACTGGACAACGAGTGTCATGGTGTCGATAGTCACGGTGCAGTGTCCAATGGTTAGGCCGATGGCGTCGATCAACGGCTTGGCTGGCTGATTAGCAGTGCTGTAGCACAGCGTCATATGGGGAACCCAATCACCAGGGCCGCTAGTTGTGACACCTTCCTGGCCGGTGACTTGCTGTGTGGCCGATCTTGCTGCGAGCAGTACTGGAGCCAGATCCTCTGTGGGCTCTATGCCCAGCATGACTGCCTCAGGGTGGTATAGCACCCGTCCTAGCGTGACCTCGATAGGTGGTGTGTCTGCGAGTGAGGTAGAGGTCAGCTCAAGCATTCTCTGCATCTGCTCTTTTTGTAATGCTGTCAGTACTGCCGACCGGGACGGTGCCGCGGCGAAGACGCGCGACTCCATCACCGACAGTCTCGCAACGGCGATGCTGGCGATGGTTGAGGACGGTGCCGACTGCCCGCCGTACAGGGAGCTTCGTACGTCGTTCCTGTGGGCCGTCCTGCCGGTCAACAAGGATGCCGAGCCGCCAAGGGAGCTGTCTGCCGGGCTCCGGTGGCTCCGGTCGCGCTCCCGGCCGCTCAGCGCGCTTGCCGTACCGGAGATCACGCGCCGGGTGGTGCGGCGGCTCGCGCTGACGTTGGACGACAAGCCCGCGGCAAGCGACACCTATAACCGGCACCGGCGCGGGCTCAACACGGCGGTCGAGTACGCCGTAGAGCTGGGGGAGCTGCCCCAGAACCCGCTCAAGGGCGTCAAGGACAAGCGCATAGCCAAGCAAGAGGAGGTAGACCCGCGCGTAGTTGTCACGCACGGGCAGGCTCGGGAGCTGCTGGCCGCTCTGTCCTACGTTGGTTCGTACCATCGCGCCCGTGGCCGCCGCCTGGTGGCGTTCTTCGCCACGCTGTACTACGCCGGACTCCGCCTGGCTGAGGCCATCGCGCTACGGGAAATCGACTGCCACCTACCGGACGAGGGATGGGGACGGCTCACGCTGGTCAAGACGCTGCCGGTCACGTCCAAGAAGTGGACCGACCACGGGGAACGACACGATCCGCGCGGCCTCAAGCAGCGAGCCGCGTACAGCGCGAGGATCGTGCCCATCCCGCCGAGCCTTGTGGCCATCCTCATGGGGCATCTCAAGGAGTTCGGGGCCGCCGATGACGGCCGTCTGTTCCGCAACGAGCGCGGCGGCATCCTGGGCGCCTCTACCTACTCCCGAGCATGGGAGGAAGCCCGCCAACTCGCGCTCACACCCGCCCAGGCGCAATCTCCGCTAGCCGGACGCCCGTACGACCTGCGGCACGCGGCCCTGAGCACATGGCTCAACGCGGGAGTCTCGCCGGCCGACGTGGCGAAGCGCGCGGGCAACTCGGTAGAGGTGCTACTCAAGCGCTACGCCGGCTGCCTGGACGGTCAGGAGGACAACATCAACCGGCGTATCGAACGGACACTAGAGGAGGGCGACGGAGGCAAGTAAGCGCCCCTGGCAGGCTTCTTTCGCGAGCGATGTCGACGAATTGAATCGGGCGGGCACCTTGTTTAGTGCTCGCCCGATATTTCGGCTGGTCCGCGGTTCGGTCCGGCCAGTCTCGATGGATCGACTTGCAGAGTCGCACCCACACCTTGCAACTTAGTCTTTCCAATCGCTACCGGGAGCGAACCGCCTTCCTGAGTAACGCGGCGGATACTGCTAGATCGTAGCCGCCCCTGTCGTGGATCATTTTAGAGGCACGCTCTGTGGCAACTGGCAGGCCGTTCGCTACATATGAATCTATGGCATCGGAAGTCCGAGTGTCGACCCAGTCGAGCGTCACGATCTTCCGCAGCACCTTGACTGTGATCGAGTGAGGACTAGCGTATTTGCGTACACTGATATCACACGGACCTAGTAGGGGAAGGGGATTCTCTCGGATCCGGATCACTCCATATCCGGCCTCTTCGAGGACGTAGACCTTGTGTCTATCTGCTTCATCGCGCGTGCTATGCCACCAGGAACCATCGAACTCCACAACAATCCCGGATTGGGTCTGGTCGCGGTCAGCAAATAGCATGTCCACCGCACCGATTGCACGCGCGACACCTGTTGGCTTAATGCTATGTTGGGCAATGAAATTACAGCGACTCAAGACGTATTCTAGTTCAGCAAATATTCTAATTTCGAGGGCGGACGTGCTTCCCATCTGGCACTTTTCGCACCCACTTCCGATGCGCGTACGAGTGTCGGGTGCAGCTTGCCACACGTGTCCCCTAGAGCATCTCCACCAAGCGGGCAGTCCGCTTCCAGGGCCGACATCGAACGAGGTCAAGGCATTCAGTGTTGGGTGCCACTCGACGGCGAGGTCGGGCGCCAGATCCGCAAGAGCGTGACCTGCCTCCGGCTTTCGCAGCTTCTGGCGAGTCTTAGTCTTTCCGCAAGGCCAACATCCCGTGCCGTTGATCCGACTGCTTATTGCTGCATGCCACTCATGTCCGCACGCGGCACAGAGCCACCAAACTTTCTGGGCTCCCCCGTTCAGGACTCGATCAGGAGTCAGTGGGTGATTTTTATTGGGATGCCATTCGGATGCCAGCAAAGGTGACGCGGCGAGGAGGCTGTTGCTTGCATGTAAACGGCGATTTGCGCAGTACGGGCAGTTTCGTGTACGACGATTCGCGGGCGTAGCATCCCATCGATGATCAGGGTTGTTAGAACAGATCCAGCTAATCATCTTCATTGAGCCGGTGGTGACAGTACTGGGGGTGAGGGTGCCATTGTTATCCCAATCCCATTCGGCCGCTAGGTCGGGACGTAGAGTAGCGAGGTCATTGCCTTGCCCTACCCTTAATCCACGACAATATGGGCACCCCCTGCCTCTGTGGCGCTCATTGACTCCGGCATCGTATCTGTGTCCTGTGGGGCAGATCCAGTGACGCCGGAGATTGGATTGGGCTGCAACTTCCGAGGGATCTACTTCATTTAGATCGTAATCCCACTCGGCCAGGAGATCGGGGCGTTTTTCGGCGAGGGACTGTCCGGGGCGTGGAATGCGACGCTTGAGTCCCACTTTCGTCGGTGCGCAGAGTTTGCAGTCGTGTCCCCTGACTCGAGCGTTGATTATTGCTGCACCGACATGGCCGCAGGGGAATCGCCAATATGCCTTTTTGTCGCTGCCCTGTCGTAGGCGACGTGGGTCAAGCCCTAGTGGTTCGTTTAGCTCCCAAAGCCATTGGCTCATCAGTTCATGATGATCAATCAACCTCGGCTTGGGCATCTGTCCCTCGGAGCGTCCCGGGAGGCCTTTGCGTAGGCCAGCGTCTGAGCAGCGTGCCTGAGGGGTACGACATTCTGCCGGCCGCCCTGAGGACGTCGTATAACTCGTCGGCCGTCACGTGGCTGTCGCCGAAGGTTGCAGCGCCACAGAAGAGGGATGACGGGGACCAACGAGCCATCACGGGGGTCTCTCTCGTGGGTCTCTCGCGGACACTGCTAAACAACGAGAGCGGGCGGGACTCAGTTGGACTGAGGTCCCGCCCGCTCTCGTGGTGTCTGTGCTGGTCAGCTTGGTGTTTTGCTGATCAGTTGGTGGTGCCCCCTGCAGGATTCGAACCTGCGCACACGGCTCCGGAGGCCGTTGCTCTATCCCCTGAGCTAAGGGGGCGTGCGCCCTGCGGCGCGAGAAGAAGGTTACCAGGGTTGGGGAGTCCGCGCGCACCTGGACGGTTCGCCGTGCGTTGCTGTGTGGAGTCGACTAACTTCGAGGCCGTGACCGAGCCACTGGGACGCGTGCTGGTCGTCGATGACGATGAGGTGATCAGGCAGCTCATCGCGGTGAACCTGCAGCTCGAGGGGTTCGAGGTGTCGACCGCGGTGGATGGTCAGGACTGCCTGGAGCGGGTGCGGGAGGTACGGCCCGATGTGATCACGCTGGACGTGATGATGCCGCGGCTGGACGGGTGGGTGACCGCGATGCGGTTGCGGGAGGACGAGGACACCCGGCACGTGAAGGTCGTCATGATCACGGCGCGGGCGCAGGAGCACGATGTCAGGAGGGGGCATGAGATCGGTGTCGACGCGTACGTGACCAAGCCGTTCGATCCGAACCAGCTGATCCAGACCGTGCGGAAGCTGGCGGCCGCGTCCACATAGTGGTCGGATAGTCTCGCCAGGGTGACTCCAGCCGAGGTGGGCGACGCTCTCGCGGGCGCGGTTCGGGACGCCGGGAAAGGCGTGCCCGACGTGGCGCTTCGGTGTCTGGGGCCGGGGGTGTACGGGAGTCCGGTGGCGCTCCGGGCCGGGGTGGACGCCGGCGTGCTGGGGCGCATGGTCGAGAGGGTTCCGGGGATCTCGCGGGTTGAGACCGAGCGGGGGTTCCTGAAGGTCTTCGTGGCGGAGCCCTGGGAGCTCGTCGAGGACGTGCTGGCCGAGGGGGAGCGGTACGGGGCCGCGGAGGTCGCGGCCGCGGGCTGGGCGGATCGGCCGCGGACGTTCGACAATCCGGGGTTCCGGGTGCGGTTCGCTCATGCGCGGATGGCCGCGGTGGGGCGGCGGGCCCGGGATCTGGGCGTACGGGGCGGGCCGCCGGCGGGGCTGGAATGCCGGGAAGAGCTGGCACTGTTGGGTCTGTTGGGTGAATTGCCGGGGTGGGCGCGGAGCGGGGTGCTGACCGGGTTCCTGGAGCGCCTCGCCGATGGAGTTCACGACTTCTATGAGCGGTGCCCCGCATTGCCCAAGGGTCAGGAGAAACCCGGGGCGGTGCATGCGGCGCGCGTCACATTGGCGGCGGCCGCGCGCATCGCCTTGAGCAACGGCCTGACAATGATCGGTGAATCCCCTAGAGAGCGACTATGAGCCGAGTACACCCCGCAGGGCAGCGTCACGCGGACGTGCTGCCCGAAGACCACCCGATGCCTCCGGCCGAGGACCTGAACGCGCTTGACCCGCTGATCTGGCCCACCGGCGCCAAGCGGGACGGCGGGGTCGTGAGCATCGGCGGCGTGGACGTCCGGGAGCTGGCGGAGAAGTACGGGACGCCGCTGTACGTCTACGACGAGGAGGACGTGCGGGCGCGGGCCCGGGAGTACGCGGCCGCGTTCCATGACGGCGACGTCCACTACGCGGGCAAGGCCTTCCTGTGTACGGCGGTGGCGCGCTGGGTGAAGGAGGAGGGCCTCGGGCTGGACGTGTGCAGCGGGGGCGAGCTGGCCGTCGCGCTGGCGGCGGACTTCCCGCCCGAGCGCATCACGATGCACGGCAGCAACAAGTCGGTCGCGGAGCTGGAGCGCGGGCTGGACGCGGGCGTCGGGCGGATCGTGCTGGACTCGTTCGAGGAGATCGCGCGGCTCGGTTACCTGGCGCAGGAGAAGGGCGTCCGGGCCAAGGTGATGATCCGCGTCACCACGGGTGTCGAGGCGCATACGCACGAGTTCATCGCGACCGCCCACGACGACCAGAAGTTCGGTTTCTCGCGCGGTTCCGGGGCGGCATTGGAGGCCGTCCGGCGGGTGCTGGAGTTGAAGCAGCTGGAACTGGTCGGTCTGCATTCGCATATCGGGTCCCAGATTTTCGAGACCGACGGGTTCGAGGTCGCGGCGCACCGGCTGGCGGAGCTTCTCGTCGCCATTCGCGAGGAGCACGGCGTCGAGCTTCCGGAGCTGGACCTGGGCGGCGGCTACGGCATCGCCTATGTCGCGGGCGACGAGCCGCACGACCCGAAGGGGCTGGCGGACGGGCTGCGGACGATCGTGGCCAGGGAGTGCCGGGCGTACGGGCTGCGGATGCCGAAGCTGACGGTGGAGCCGGGACGGGCGATCGTGGGCCCGGGCGGCGTGACGGTCTACGAGGTCGGCACGGTCAAGAACGTCGAGGGGCTGCGGACGTACGTCTCGGTCGACGGCGGCATGAGCGACAACCTGCGCACGTCCCTGTACGGCGCGGAATACACGAGCGTGCTGGCGAGCAGGGCGTCGGACGCGCGTCCCATGCTCAGCAGGCTTGTCGGAAAGCACTGCGAAAGCGGAGATATCGTCGTGCGTGACCTGTGGTTGCCCGAAGATCTTGCGGCGGGCGACCTGGTGGCGGTGGCGGCGACCGGTGCGTACTGTCGATCGATGGCCAGTAACTACAACCACGTGCCCAAGCCCGCCGTGGTCGCGGTCCGGGACGGCGTCGCGCGGGTCATCGTGCGCCGGGAGACCGACGAGGATCTGTTGCGGCTCGATGCGGAGGTCGAAGCGTGAAACCCGGGGTCGGTCCCGAACGGGGCCCGCTGCGCGTGGCGCTGCTGGGATGCGGTGTCGTCGGCTCGGAGGTCGTCCGGCTGCTGCGCGAGCAGTCGGCCGATCTGGCCGCGCGGGTGGGAGCCCCGCTGGAGCTGGCCGGGATCGCCGTACGGCGGCTCGACCGGGCCCGTGCGGGCATCGACCCGGCCCTGTTCACGACGGACGCGCAGTCCCTGGTGACCCGGGACGACGTGGACCTCGTCGTGGAGGTGATCGGCGGGATCGAGCCGGCCAGGACGCTGATGCTGGAGGCGATGAAGGCCGGCAAGTCGGTCATCACCGCCAACAAGGCGCTGCTGGCCGAGGACGGCGGGACGCTGTTCGCGGCGGCCCGCGAGTACGGCGCCGACCTCTACTACGAGGCGTCGGTGGCCGGGGCGATCCCGCTGCTGCGCCCGCTGCGCGAGTCGCTGGTCGGCGACCACGTGCACCGGGTGCTGGGCATCGTGAACGGCACCACGAACTACATCCTCGACCAGATGGACACCAACGGCGCCGGGTTCAACGAGGCGCTGGAGGAGGCGCAGTCCCTCGGGTACGCGGAGGCCGACCCGACCGCGGACGTCGAGGGGTTCGACGCGGCGGCGAAGGCGGCGATCCTGGCGCAGCTGGCGTTCCACACGCCGGTGACGGCGGCGGACGTGCACCGCGAGGGGATCACCGAGGTGACCGCGGCGGACGTCGCGGGCGCCAAGGAGATGGACTCGGTGGTGAAGCTGCTGGCCATCTGTGAGCGGGTGCCCGCGGAGGACGGCCGCAACGGCGGCCGCGGCGTCTCGGTGCGGGTGTACCCGGCGATGATCCCGCGGTCGCATCCGCTGGCGAGCGTGCGCGAGGCGTACAACGCGGTGTTCGTGGAGGCGGAGTCGGCGGGCTCGCTGATGTTCTACGGGGCGGGCGCGGGCGGCGCCCCGACGGCGTCGGCGATCCTCGGCGACCTGGTGGCGGTGGCCCGCAACCTGGTCGGCGGCAGCCGCGGCCCGGTCGAGGTGACGTACGCCGAGCTGCCCGTCCTCCCCATGGGCGAGACCGTGACGCGCTACTACGTGCAGCTGGACGTGGCCGACCGGTCCGGCGTGCTCGCGACCGTCGCGGAGGAGTTCGCCAGGCACGAGGTGTCGATCAAGGCGGTGCGCCAGGAGGGCATGGGCGAGGACGCCCAGCTGGTCGTGGTGACGCACCGGGCGCCGGACGCGGCGCTGTCGGCGACCGTGGAGCGGCTGCGGGAGCTCGACATCGTGCGCGAGGTGGCGAGCGTGATGCGGGTCGAGGGCGAGCAGTAGCCCGTACGGGCCTAGAATTCGCGCAACACAGCAGGTCATACGAGGAGACGACGTGAACGCGACCGCCCGCGCCTGGCGCGGCCTCATCCAGGAGTACCGCGACCGCCTTCCGGTGACGGACCGGACGCCGGTCGTCACGCTGCTGGAGGGCGGGACGCCGCTGGTGCCGGCCCGGCGGGTGTCGGAGCTGACCGGCTGCGAGGTGTACTTCAAGGTCGAGGGCGCCAACCCGACGGGTTCGTTCAAGGACCGCGGGATGACGATGGCGATCAGCAAGGCCGCCGAGGACGGCGCCAAGGCCGTGATCTGCGCCTCCACCGGCAACACCTCGGCGTCGGCCGCGGCCTACGCGGTGCGCGCCGGGATGACCTGCGCCGTGCTGGTGCCGCAGGGCAAGATCGCGATGGGCAAGCTGGCGCAGGCGCTGGTGCACGGCGCCCGGCTGCTCCAGGTGGACGGCAACTTCGACGACTGCCTGGAGCTGGCCCGCAAGCTGTCGGTCGACTACCCGGTGGCACTGGTCAACTCCGTCAACAAGTACCGCCTGCAAGGGCAGAAGACCGCCGCGTTCGAGATCGTGGACGCGCTGGGCGACGCCCCGGACGTGCACTGCCTGCCCGTCGGGAACGCGGGCAACATCTCCGCGTACTGGATGGGCTACAAGGAGTACGCCGCCGACAAGGTCGCGTCGAGGAGCCCCCGCATGCTGGGGTTCCAGGCCAGCGGCGCGGCGCCGTTCGTCAAGGGCGAGCCGGTGCTGAAGCCGTCCACGATCGCCACCGCGATCCGGATCGGCAACCCGGCCTCCTGGGACCTGGCGATCAACGCGCGGGACGAGTCGGGCGGCGCGATCGACTCGGTCACCGACCGGCAGATCCTGGCCGCGTACCGGATGCTGGCGGCCGAGGAGGGCGTGTTCGTCGAGCCGGCCTCGGCGGCGAGCGTCGCGGGGCTGCTCCAGGCGGCCGAGCGGGGCGTGGTGGAGCGCGGCTCGACGGTCGTGTGCACGGTGACCGGCAACGGCCTCAAGGACCCCGACTGGGCGATCTCCGGCGCGCCGGCCCCGACGACCGTGAAGGTGGACGCGCACGCGGCCGCGTCGGCGCTGGGCCTCGCGTGACGGCGGCGCACGGCGGCTGGGGCGCGGCGGTCTCCGTACGCACCCCGGCCACCAGCGCCAACCTCGGCCCCGGGTTCGACTCGCTGGGGCTGGCGCTGGAGCTGTACGACGACGTCGAAGTGGAGATCACCGGCGGCGGGCTGGCGATCGAGGCGACGGGCGAGGGCGCCGAGGTCGCCGACCGCGGTGAGCGGCATCTCATCGTCAGGGTGCTGCGGCGCGCGTTCGACGTCCTGGACGGCCTGGCCGAGACCGGTCTCGGCCAGCCGCCGGGGCTGCGGCTGCGCTGCGTCAACCGGATCCCGCACAGCCGCGGGCTGGGCTCGTCCTCGGCCGCGATCGTCGCGGGGATCGTCGCGGCGCGGCACCTGCACCCGGCCGGGCACCTGCTGGACGACGCGGCGGCGCTGCGGCTGGCCACCGAGATCGAGGGCCATCCGGACAACGTGGCGCCGTGCATCTCGGGCGGGCTGACGGTCGCCTGGACGTCGGAGTCCGGCGCTCGCTCGGTACGGCTGGATCCCGCGTTCACCGAGGTCACGGCGTTCGTACCGGATCAGGGGCTGGCCACCGAACGGGCCCGCGGGCTGCTGCCGGAGACCGTCCCGCACGGCGACGCGGCGGCCAACGCGGGCCGCGCGGCGCTGCTCGTCGCGGCCCTCACGCAGGGGCTCGGCGGGGACGTGCTGCTGGACGCGACGGCCGACCGGCTGCACCAGGAGCAGCGCGCGCCCGCGATGCCGGAGTCGGCGGCGCTGGTCGGGCGGCTGCGCGCCGCGGGGCTGCCGGCCGTCATTTCCGGGGCAGGTCCTACTGTCCTGGTCTTCACAAGCGCTTCCGAAGTTGATTCGATGACCGCGGAACTGGGTAATGGGTGGCACATACACCCGCTGAACGTCGCCCCCCGCGGCGCCTGCGTTCAGCACCTCGGTTCCGGCGTCCGGCCCTGAGCTTCGCGCGGGGCCGGGGCGGTGCGACGTACCCACCCAGGTGGAATGATCCAGCTAGGTAAAATGCGAAGACATCGACTCTGGGGAATAGCAGTGCGCCCTGGTGATGTTAGGCTGAATGCCGCACCAGATGCCCCGTTCGGGGCCGTGTGCTCGTCAGCCGCGCGTCACCGTTCCGGCCCTCCGGCCGTGCCGGTCCCGCGTACCAGGCTTCCCGACACCGTGACATCCCGATGTCATGCGTTCCAGCGAACAAGCTTCGGATGTCACGGAACCGGGAGCGGCCGCGAGCGAACCGTCCCGTCCACCATCTGGCTGTACCCAGAAATCGCGGAACACGGCGAAGCCGTGGGCCGCGGAGCCCGACTCGGCGCCCCCGCCGGGCCGCACCACCGGGTTGCCTGGCCGATCGCCGGCCTACGCCCGCTCCCTGGGAAGGACCCTTAGTGAGCGAATCCAGCGAACTCCTTACGGACGCATCCAGCACGGCACCCGCCGCCGATGGCGCCGAGCGTGCCACCCCCCGGCGCCGCCGGTCGGGCACCGGCCTGTCGGCCATGGTGCTGCCCGAGCTCAAGGCGCTCGCGTCCAGCCTCGGCATCACCGGTGTGACCGGGATGCGCAAGAGCCAGCTCATCGCCGCCATCCAGGAGAAGCAGGGTGGCGAGGTAGCGGGCTCGGCGGGGGGCGAGCAGGGAGCCGCTGGCGCGGAGAAGGCCGAGCGGCCGCGCCGTACCCGTTCGACCGCCGCCAAGCGCGACGCGGCCGAGGGCCAGGTGACGATCGCCGACGCCGCTCCGGCCGAGGCGCCCGCCGCCGGCAAGGCCGAGAAGCCCGCCAAGGCGGAGAAGGCCGAGAAGGCCGAGAAGCCGGAGAAGGCCAGGGCCGACAAGGCGGAGAAGCCCGCCGAGGACGGCCGCGCCGACAAGGCGGAGAAGGCCGACAGGGGCGAGCGCGACAAGGGCGAGCGGGGCGGCAGGAACGAGCGCGGCGACCGCGGCGACCGTGGCGACCGCGGCGACCGGCAGGAGCGCGGCGAGCGGAACGAGCGCCAGGGCGGCGGCGGGCGGTCCTCCGACGACGACGGCGAGGGCCACGGCGGCGGCCGGGACGGCGGGCGCGACGGCGGCCGGCAGCGCGGCCGCGGCGGCCGTGACCGGGACCGCGACCGCGACCGCGACCGCAACGACAGCCGCGACCAGGGCGGCCGCGACGGCGGCCGGCAGCGCGGCGGCCAGGGCCAGGGCGGCGGCGGCCAGTCCGACGACGACGACGGCGGCCGCGGCGGCCGGCGCGGGCGCCGGTTCCGCGAGCGCAACCGGGGCCGCGGCGGCCGCGAGCGCTACGAGGAGCCGGTGATCACCGAGGACGACGTCCTGATCCCGGTCGCGGGCATCCTCGACATCCTCGACAACTACGCGTTCGTCCGCACGACCGGCTACCTGCCCGGCCCGAACGACGTGTACGTGTCGCTGGCCCAGGTCCGCAAGAACGGCCTGCGCAAGGGCGACGTCATCACCGGCGCGGTCCGCCAGGCCCGCGAGGGCGAGCGGCGCGAGAAGTTCAACGCGCTGGTGCGGCTCGACACCGTGAACGGGATGGAGCCCGAGCAGTCGAAGAGCCGGGTCGACTTCTCCAAGCTGACCCCGCTGTACCCGCAGGAGCGGCTCCGGCTGGAGTCCGACCCGGGCGTGCTGACCACGCGGATCATCGACCTGGTGTCGCCGATCGGCAAGGGCCAGCGCGGGCTGATCGTGTCGCCGCCGAAGGCCGGCAAGACGATGGTGCTCCAGTCGATCGCCAACGCGATCACCAAGAACAACCCCGAGTGCCACCTGATGGTCGTCCTGGTCGACGAGCGTCCCGAAGAGGTCACCGACATGCAGCGGTCGGTGAAGGGCGAAGTCATCCACTCGACCTTCGACCGGCCGGCCGAGGACCACACCACGGTCGCCGAGCTGGCCATCGAGCGGGCCAAGCGGCTGGTGGAGCTGGGCCACGACGTGGTCGTGCTGCTCGACTCGATCACCCGGCTGGGCCGCGCGTACAACCTGGCGGCCCCGGCGTCCGGGCGCATCCTGTCCGGTGGTGTCGACTCGACCGCGCTGTACCCGCCGAAGCGGTTCTTCGGCGCGGCCCGCAACATCGAGAACGGCGGCTCGCTGACCATCCTCGCCACCGCGCTGGTGGAGACCGGGTCCCGTATGGACGAGGTCATCTTCGAGGAGTTCAAGGGCACCGGCAACATGGAGCTGAAGCTCAACCGGCAGCTCGCCGACAAGCGGATCTTCCCCGCGGTGGACGTGGACGCGTCCGGCACCCGCAAGGAGGAGATCCTCATGGCGCCGGAGGAGCTGCGGGTGGTCTGGCAGCTGCGCCGGGTGCTGCACGCGCTGGACACCCAGCAGGCGCTGGAGCTCCTCATCGAGAAGATGAAGGAGACCAAGTCCAACGCCGAGTTCCTGCTCCAGGTGCAGAAGACGACCGTCTCCGACGACCGCTGAGCGACGGGAACGCGACAACCGCACGAACTCTGAAAGACGGCGCCCCGGGATATCCCTCCCGGGGCGCCGCCCTTTGCGCGGGCGGTCCCGCGCGCCCGTGCCGCGTTCGTGCCACAGCCGCGCCGCGCCCGATGGTGGGGTTAGCCCCACCCCCGCCTCGCTGGTGAGCACCATGGCAGGCGGGGTGCCGCGGCGGCAGGCTGGGAACGTACGCTGGACCGGGCACGGAGGGACGATGTGGGCGAGCTGAGCAGCACCACCGCCGCTGGTGGTCGCGCGATGACGGTCGTGACCGGATCATGGCGCCCGGCGGCGATGGCCAGGTCCTCGGTGACCTGGCGTTCCGCGCTCTACCTGGCCGCGAGCCTCGGGTTCGGGCTGGCCTGGTTCATCGGGCTGGTCGTCGGGCTGGCGCTGTCGACCGCGCTGACGATCTTCTGGATCGGCATCCCGATGCTGGTGCTGATGATGCTCGCCTGGCGGTTCGCCGCCGCGGTCGAGCGGACGATGGCCTGGATGGCGTTCGGGGTGCGGATCCCGAGCCCGTACCGGCCGCTCCCCGAGGGCCGCAACCCGCTGGTCAAGCTGAAGGCGATGGCCACGGACCCGGCCACCTGGAAGGACCTGCTGTACCTCTTCCTGCGCTTCCCGCTGTCGGTGGTCGAGTTCGCGCTGTCGGCGCTCGTGTGGTCGGCGGCCGCGACGTTCCTCTTCCTGCCGGTGCTCGCGACGCACGACGGCGGAGTCGAGGTCAACTTCGGGGTGGTCTCGTTCTGGGCCGGGAACCCGGTGGCGGCGCTGCCCGGCACGGCGTTCGGGGTGCTGCTCGCGGTGATGGCCATGTACGTGACCCGCGCGATGGCGATGGGGCACCTGCTGATCGCGCGGCCGCTGCTCGGGCCCAGCGCGTCCCAGCAGGAGAACCAGCGGCTGCGGCGAAGGACCGCGCACCTCCAGGCCAGCCGGGCCCGCGGAGTGGACGCGGCGGAGTTCGAGCGGCGCCGGATCGAGCGCGACCTGCACGACGGCGCCCAGCAGCGGCTGCTGGCGGTCGCGATGGACATCGGCCGCGCCCGCGCCAAGCTGGACGAGGACCCGGAGGGCGCCCGCGCGCTGATCGAGCAGGCCCACTCGGGCACCAAGGAGGCGATCTCCGAGCTGCGCGACCTGGCCCGCGGCATCTACCCGGCGATCCTCACCGACCGGGGCCTGGACCCGGCGCTGTCCGGGCTGGCCGGGCGCGCGCCCGTACCGGTCGAGGTGGACGTGGACCTGCCGGAGCGGCCGCCCGCCGCGGTCGAGAGCATCGCGTACTTCATCGTCGCCGAGGCGCTGGCCAACATCGCCAAGTACGCCCGCGCCACCCGCGCGACCGTGCGCGTCGCCCGGGAGGACTCCTGGGTGGTCGTCGAGGTGGCCGACAACGGGGTCGGCGGGGCGGTGGCCCGCGCCGAGGGCGGGCTGGCCGGGCTGGCCGACCGCGCCGCGACCATCGACGGGATGCTGATCGTCGACAGCCCGCCCGGCGGCCCCACGGTCATCCGCGCCGACCTGCCCTGCACCTGGTAGCGGTTCGCGATCTTCGGCACCCCGTCTCCCAGCGAGGGCCCCGGCCGCGGCCGGGGCCCCGATAATGGACCCATGCGGGTCGTGATCGCCGAGGATTCGGTGCTGCTGCGGGAAGGGCTGGTCCGGCTGCTCGGCGACGCCGGGATCGAGACGGTGGCGACGGTGGGGGACGGGCCGGGCCTGCTCGGCATCGTCGTCGAGCACCGCCCCGATCTGGCGATCGTGGACGTGCGGATGCCGCCCTCGTTCACCGACGAGGGGCTGCGCGCCGCGCTGGAGGTGCGCGAGCGGCTGCCGGACACGCCGATCCTGGTGCTGTCGCAGTACGTGGAGGAGCGGTACGCCACCGACCTGATCGGCGGCGGCGCCAAGGGCGTGGGCTACCTGCTGAAGGAGCGGGTGGCCGAGGTCGCCGAGTTCATCGACGCGGTACGGCGGATCGCGGCCGGCGGCACGGTGATCGACCCGGAGGTGATCGGCCAGCTGCTGGGCCGGCGCCGCACGGGCGACCCCCTGGAGGCGCTCACGCCGCGCGAGCACGAGGTGCTGGGGCTGATGGCCCAGGGCCGGTCGAACGGGGCCATCGCGCAGGACCTGGTGGTCACCGAGGGGGCGGTGGAGAAGCACATCTCCAACATCTTCATGAAGCTCGACCTCCAGCCCGCGCAGGGCGGCCACCGCAGGGTGATGGCCGTGCTCGCCTACCTGGGCCGTTCCGAGACCTGAGGCCGGTCCGGCCCGCCCGTTCCGCCCCCGCCGCGGGCGCAAGATCGGGAATGCCCGTTGACCTCGGCACGTTCGGGTATCTGGCACACTTGGAGTGCAACCGCTGCGGTACCGGTTCACGCTTCCCCATCTCCCGCGCCTCCCGCGCGCGAGTCGGCAAGTGCCCGGGAAGTGCCCGGCGACCGCCACAAGCGAGGAGAACCCGTGAAGCCTGACATCCACCCGAACTACGTCGTCACCACCGTGACGTGCACCTGCGGCAACACCTTCGAGACCCGCAGCACCGCCGAGAACGGCGTGATGCACGCCGACGTCTGCTCCAACTGCCACCCGTTCTACACGGGCAAGCAGAAGATCCTGGACACCGGCGGCCGGGTCGCGCGCTTCGAGCAGCGCTTCGGCAAGAAGGCCGCCCGCAAGTAGGCGCAGGCCCGTACGGGCAGCACCACCCCCGCCGCCGCTCGGCGGCGGGGCAGGCCCGGGGATCCGCCGCGTTCCCCGGGCCGTCCGATCTCTCCCGCAGGCCGCGAGGCCGGAACGGGCCAGGAAGCACCGTGAATCTCGACGATCTGATCAGCGAGTACGCCGACATCGAGGGGCGGCTCGCCGACCCGGCCGTGCACGCCGACCAGGCCTTGGCGCGCCGGCTGGGCAAGCGCTACGCCGAGCTGCGGCCGATCGTCGAGACGTCCCGCGAGCTGGCCGGCACCACCGACGACCTGGCGGCCGCGCGCGAGCTGGCCGGCGAGGACGAGGGCTTCGCGGCCGAGGCCACCGAGCTGGAGAAGCGCCGCGAGGAGCTGGAGGAGCGGCTCCGCCGCCTGCTGGTCCCGCGCGACCCCAGCGACTCCAAGGACGTCATCCTGGAGATCAAGGCGGGTGAGGGCGGCGAGGAGTCGGCGCTGTTCGCCGGCGACCTGCTGCGGATGTACCTGCGGTACGCCGAGCGCGTCGGCTGGAACACCGAGATCATCGACTCGCACCCGTCCGACCTGGGCGGCTACAAGGACGTGACGGTCGCGGTCAAGGCCAGGGGGAACCAGGAGGAGGGCGTCTGGACCCGCCTCAAGTACGAGGGCGGCGTCCACCGCGTCCAGCGCGTCCCGGTGACCGAGTCGCAGGGCCGCATCCACACCAGCGCCGCCGGCGTCCTGGTCACCCCGGAGGCCGAGGACGTCGACGTCCAGATCGACCCCAACGACCTGCGCATCGACGTCTACCGCTCGTCCGGCCCCGGCGGGCAGAGCGTCAACACCACCGACTCGGCCGTGCGGATCACCCACGAGCCGACCGGCGTGGTCGTCTCCTGCCAGAACGAGAAGAGCCAGCTCCAGAACAAGGAGCAGGCGATGCGCATCCTGCGGTCCCGCCTCCTCGCCATGGCGCAGGAGGAGGCCGACGCCGCCGCGGCCGCCGAGCGCAAGAGCCAGGTCCGCACCGTCGACCGCTCCGAGCGGGTGCGCACCTACAACTACCCGGAGAACCGCATCTCCGACCACCGCGTCGGCTACAAGGCGTACAACCTGGACCACGTCCTGGACGGCGACCTCCACAACGTGACGCAGGCGCTGGTGGACGCCGACATGGAGCGCCGGCTGGCGGAGGCGCAGAAGGCGTCATGAACCTGCTCCTCGACGAGGTGGCGAGGGCCACCGCGCGGCTGGCCGACGCGGGGGCCGCCTCGCCGCGCGCCGACGCCGAGGAGCTGGCCGCGGCGGTGCACGGCGTGAACCGGTCCGAGCTGCACAAGGTGCCCGACTCCGCGTTCGACGCGCTGTTCTGGGAGTACGTGGCGCGCCGCGAGGCCGGCGAGCCCCTCCAGCACATCACCGGCCGGGCGTTCTTCCGCTACCTGGAGCTGAAGGTCGGGCCGGGCGTGTTCGTCCCGCGGCCCGAGACCGAGGTGATGGTCGGCTGGGCGCTGGAGACGCTGCGTGACATGGACGTGCAGGACCCCCTCGTCGTCGACCTCGGCACCGGCTCCGCCGCGATCGCCCTGTCGATCGCCGTGGAGGCCCCGCGGGCCCGCGTCCACGCGGTCGAGAAGGACCCCACCGCGTTCGTGCACGCCACCCGCAACATCGAGGAGCTCGACGAGCGCGGCCGCGTCCGCCTCCACCTGGACGACTTCGGCGCGGCGCTCTCCGAGCTGGACGGCACCGTCGACTTCGTGATCAGCAACCCGCCGTACATCCCGATGAGCGAGTGGGAGTACGTGCCCCGCGACGTCCGCGACCACGACCCGGCCGACGCGCTGTGGGGCGGGGGAGACGACGGACTGGACGCCATCCGCGTCGTGGAGCGCACCGCCCGCCGGCTGCTGCGCCCCGGCGGGTACGTCGCCGTCGAGCACAGCGACCTGCAGGGCAACGGCGTCTACTGGATCTTCGCTGAGGAGAACGGCTGGCGCGACGTCCGCAACCGCCGCGACCTGACCAACCGGGACCGCTTCGTGACCGCCCGGCTGGGCGTCCCCTAGCCGTTCCGGGCCCTGGATATCCTGCACCCGGGCCGACGATCGGGCCGACGATCGGGCCAGCAACCGAGCCAACGACCGAGCACATCCGCACACTTGGGAAGACGGGCGACCGTGAGCCGACGCTATGACTGCTCCGAGCCGATGGAGCGCACCCGGGGAATCGCCGAGGCGGTCTCGGCCGTACGGCGTGGAGAGCTCGTCGTGCTGCCGACCGACACCGTGTACGGCATCGGCGCCGACGCGTTCACGCCGCCCGCCGTGTCCGCGCTCCTGGACGCCAAGGGCCGCGGCCGGGACATGCCACCGCCGGTTCTGGTCGGCTCCGTACGTGCCGCCACGGCCCTCGTGGAGGATCTCGGCACCTACGGGCAGGATCTGATCGACGAGTTCTGGCCCGGGGCTCTAACGCTCGTCTGCCGGGCCAACAGCAACCTCCTGTGGGACCTGGGCGACACCAAGGGGACGGTCGCCGTCCGGATGCCGATGCACGAGCTCGCCGTCGAACTCCTCAAGGAGACCGGCCCGCTCGCCGTCAGCAGCGCCAACCTGAGCGGCCAGCCGGCGGCGCGCACGCTCGCGGAGGCCGAGAAGATGCTCGGCGACTCGGTCTCGGTCTACCTGGACGGCGGCCCGTCCGGGCACGCCGAGCCGTCCACGATCGTCGACCTCACCGGGCCCGTGCCGCGGCTGCTCCGGCTGGGCGCCGTCTCCGAGGAGAAGATCCGCGCCGTCGTCGGCGTCCTGCTGACCGACGAGGACGAGGCGGACGAGCCGGACGAGACGGGCGAGACTGGCGCGGCCCCCGAGGCGCCGGTCGATCTCGAAAAGCCGGAGAAGCCGGTGAAGTCCGAGGAGCCCGAGGCGCCCGAGAAGGCGGAGAAGTCCGAGAAGACGTCGCTGGAGAAGGACGCCTAGGCGGTCTCGTCGAGCGCGTCCAGCAGGGCGCGCATGTCGGTCAGGGCCGCGCGGGCGTGGTCCGCGACCGCCGTCAGCGCCTCCTGCGCGTCGCCCGCCAGCCCTTCGTCGCCCGCCAGCCCCTCGTTGCCCGCCAGACCTTCGTCGGCGGCCTTGACCAGGCGGTGGGTGTGTTCCAGCACGGTGCCGCGCAGGCCGATGGCGACGCGGTGGCGTTCGGCGAGGACGGCCTCGCCGGTGCGGAGGGCCATGCTCTCCAGGGCGCTGTGCTCCCAGCGCCGCCCGCGGCCGGAGATCGTACGGCCCCAGGCCCAGAACGGGAGCAGCACGAGCACGGCGAACAGCGCCCCCATGACCAGGCCGAACGCGATCAGGTCGGGGCGTTCCGGCGGCGGGCCCGGGTCCAGGGTGCCCAGCGCCGCGAACGCGATGCCCCACGGGACGGCGGCGATCAGCGGCGCGGGCCAGGTGACGAGGCCGCGGCGGGCGTACGAGCCGACCGAGGCCACCGCGATCATCGAGGCGGGGGAGCCGAGGAACAGCAGGCCCAGCATCTCTCCGGAACCGGCGCGGCCGGCCAGCACCGCCCACACCGAGTCGATCACGGCGAGTGCGGCGAGCGCGGTGTACGGGGCGCGGCGGCGCCACCACAGCGGCAGCGCCCGGCCGAGGACGGCGAGCATGGCGAGGGCCGCTCCGCCCGCGGACCAGCCGGCGAGGACCGCGTCCGGCGGCGCGAACGCCAGCGCGGCCGGCAGTGCCACGCAGATCCCGATGGCGGCGCCGTCCAGCACCTCGGGCCAGCCGCGCCCGCGGCCCGCGGTGGCGGAGGTGGGGAGGCGGGCGTGGACCGTCCAGCCGCCCTCGTCCGGGCCCGCGGCGAGGGTGCCGCCGAGCGACTCGGCGCGCTCGCGCATCCCGGCGATGCCGCGGCCGCCGCCCAGGGCGGGGGAGGGGATCTCCTCCGGCGGGGCGGTGTTGTGGACGGTGACGTACAGGGCGCCGGGCTCGTACTGGACGGCGACGGTGACGGACGCCCCCTGCGCGTACCTCATCGCGTTCGTGAGCGCCTCTTGGACGATCCGGTACGCGGCGTTCGTGACCTGTGGCCGCAGGCGCCGAGAGCCCTCCACGGACAGCGAGACGGGCACTCCCAGGCGGGCGAGCCCCTGGCAGAGCGGCGGCAGGAGGGTGTCCAGGCCGCCGTCGGCCGATTCGCCGGGGCCGACGACGTCCACCAGGTTGCCCAGCGCCTTGAGGACGTCCCGTCCGGTGTCGGCGGCGGCGGTGAGGGCGCGGCCGGTCAGGTCGGGGTCGTCGATGCGGGACGCGGCGGTGCTGTGGACGACCACGGCGCTGAGGTGGTGGCCGGCCACGTCGTGCAGGTCGCGGGCCAGCCGCTCGCGCTCGGCCGCGGCGGCGTCGCGGCGCTCGCGGTCGGCGGCGGCGAGCCGGCCGGCGATCTCGCGGCGGCGGGCCTTGCGCTGGCGGCGCAGCTGGCCCAGCGCGGTGACGGCGACGTACGCGGCGGCGTCCAGGAACCCGTTGCTGACCAGGACGGCGGGGTCCGTGCGCTGCGGTGCGAACGCCACCGTCATCAGCGCGAACGCGGCGGCGCAGCCGATCATCGCGTCGCGGCGGCCGCGGTGCGCGGCGACCGAGAACAGCGCGACCATGTCGGCGACGCCGCCGACGAGCACGTCGGGATGATCGGCGGCCAGCGTCGCGGCGGTGCCGATGAGCGCGGTGCAGGCCAGCACGGTCAGCGGCGCGGTACGGCGCCAGATCAGCGCGACGCTGCAGCACAGGACGGCCGCCACCGTGATCATCCAGCGCTCGCGGGTGAGCGGCCCGCCCGTCCCCGCGTCGCCCGGCCCCTCGGTGAGCAGCCAGGTCCCGCCGAGCTGGACGGCCGCCAGCACCGCGGGCACGGCGAAGTCGGCGACGCCCGGCCAGCGCCGGATCACCTCGCCGGTTCCTCCCCGTTCCCCCACAGCAAGTGACTTTAAGGGCGATCCGGGGAATCCGCGGATGGTAAACGGTCGGATGCGCCTCTACGGGCGCCCTAACGATGCGACTATGCGTGACGTGCGTGGCCGGCTTCGGGGGCCGGCGGCCATCCTCGGCGTTCCCGTGCTGGTGGCCGCCGGTCTCGGCGTGCCCGCGGCGATGGCGCCGCCAGGTCATCCAGCACGACCGTCCCAACAAGCGTGTCTTCACCGTCACGCCGGCGGGGCTGGAGGA
>NZ_JBEZWH010000050.1:0-58337 GCF_040703975.1 Spirillospora sp. NPDC029432 | reverse complement strand
ACGGACCACGTCCTCACCGGCGCCGCGCCGCGCCGACGGCAAGTTCGGCGCGGCCCGCTCCTCGGCCCGCTCCGCCGCGGCCCGCCGCGACTGACCTCCGCGTTTCCCGGGCGTTAGGACTGATACACGTTCTAACGCCCTTCAACCATGCCCACTGCTCTCTCGATTTTCCCAACTAGAACCTGTTGCAGTTTTGCGGGGCGCGGCCTAGTGTCGAGGCGTGCGGACAAGAGTCACCGAACTATTCGGCATCGAGTACCCGATCTTCGCGTTCAGTCACTGCCGCGACGTGGTCGCGGCCGTGAGCCGCGCCGGCGGCATGGGCGTCCTCGGCGCCCTGAACTTCACCCCCGAGGAGCTCGAACTCGAGCTCAAATGGATCGACGAGCACGTCGGCGGCAAGCCGTACGGCGTCGACGTGGTGATGCCCGCCAAGTACGAGGGCGCCGACGCGGGCGACGCCGGCGAGCTGGTCGCCAAGCTCAAGGGCATGATCCCCCAGGAGCACCGGCAGTTCCTGGAGGACCTGCTCGCCGAGCACGGCGTCGAACCGCTGAAGGACGAGAACGCCGGCGACGTCCTGCTGGGCTGGACCGACGTCACCGCCCGCCCGCAGGTCGAGGTCGCGCTGCGGCACCCGATCGCGCTGCTGGCCAACGCGCTCGGCCCGCCCCCGGCCGACGTGGTCGAGCAGGCCCACGAGCACGGCGTCAAGGTCGCGGGCCTGGCCTCCAACGCCCGGCACGCCCGCAAGCAGGTCGAGGTCGGCGTCGACATCATCGTCGCGCAGGGCACCGAGGCCGGCGGCCACACCGGCGACGTCTCCACGATGGTCCTGATCCCCGAGGTCGTCGACGCGGTCGGCGAGGACACCATGGTCCTGGCCGCCGGCGGCATCGGCCGCGGCCGCCAGATGGCCGCGGGCATGGCCCTCGGCGCCGACGGCGTCTGGACCGGCTCCATCTGGCTCACCGTGGACGAGGCCGACACCCCCGAGAAGGCCCGCGCCAAGCTGCTCAAGGCCACCTCCCGGGACACCGTCCGGTCGCGCGCCTGGACGGGCAAGCCCGCCCGCTTCCTCAAGACCGCCTGGACCGAGGCCTGGGAGAGCGAGCGCTCGCCCGGCACGCTCCCGATGCCGATGCAGTTCATGCTGATCTCCAGCGCGCTGCCCCGCATCCAGCGGTCCGGCGACGGCGAGCTGGTCACCTTCCCGGTCGGCCAGATCGTCGGCTCGATGAACCAGATCAAGCCGACCTCCCAGGTCGTGTACGACCTCATCGAGGAGTACGTCGAGTCCATCGAACGCCTCAACACGATCACGAACGCGGACTGACGAGCCGGGGACCCGCCGCGCGCCGTTCGCCCGCGGCCCGCGGCGGGTCCTCAACTCCAGCGGTCGGCGCGGAGCCTGCGGTAGAGCGGGCGCCGGCGCCGCTCCGGCTCGAACCGGGCCCGGTCCGCCACGGCCATGATCGCCGCGGCGGCCGCCTCGCCCATCCCCGCGGCGCTCACCGCCCGGTGCGCGTCCCGTTCGGGACGGAACCGCAGATCCTCCACATCGCCCAGCACGACCGCGCCGGTCCGGCCCAGGTCGTCGATGTCCTCATCGCTCCACCGCCGGACCAGCTCCGCCGCCGCCTCCGGCACGCCCGCCCGCGGGCCGCGCGCCCCGTTCCCCGCCAGGATCCGCTCCCGCAGCGCGCGGGCCTCGAACACGTCCCATCCGGCCGCCTCGATCGCCCGGTTGAGGTACGTCAGCAGCTCGGTCTCCGGCAGCGTGAGACCGGCGTGCGTGCGCCGTACGAGAACGTCCTCCGGCGGCAGGTCGCACGGCGCGCCGACCGCTTCGGCGAACCGCCGCCACAGCAGATCCGGCGGCGAACCCGGATTGACCACCACGGTCACCCGCCCGGCGATCCCCGCCCACCGGCGCACCAGCCCGCCGAGCGCGAACGACCGCCAAAGATGCAGGTGCCGCTCCTCCTCGATCGCCCTCGCGCCGCGCTCCCGCTGCTCGGCCAGCGACTCGAAGAACTGCGGCGCCCCGAGCGCCCGCCCGTTCCGCACGTGCTGCTGCCACAGCGACGGCAGCGTCCGGCCCAGCGCCCGCGTCGTGACGACCACGTCCAGCTCCGCCGGCCGCAGCTCGTCCGCCAGCCGCCCGACGGCCGGCGCGCGCACCACCGACAGCGCCTCCGCGGACAGCAGCACCGTCCCGGGCCACTCCCGTACCCGCTCGGCGAGCCGCACCCACTTGCGCCGCTCGCCCTCCGCCCGCTCGGCCGACACCCACGGGTACTCGGTGCCGAGCAGGCCGTACGTCGCCCGCTCATGGTTCTCGATCGCGTCCGGCAGGATCTCGCGCAGCGACGGCGGGAACAGGATCCCCGCCTTGGCGGCGAGCCCGTCCGTACAGCTCCCCAGGACTTCCTGCAGGTACGTCGTGCCCGATTTCTGCTGACCGATATGCAGGACCACCCTGGCCGCCATGCGCTCCCCAAACTCGCCACCTGCCCGGACAGCGGAGAGTAACCGCCCCGCTGCCGTGCATCAGGGCGGGAGCGGGGCGGTTAGGGAAACGTTGGAAGGACGTTCACTCCGCGGTCAGAACCGGACCAGCCACGACAGGACGCGCGCCAGCACGTAGTACAGACCGGCGGCGATCGCCCAGTTCACGTACAGCTCCCGGTCGGGATCCACCTGGGTGAAGCGGTCGGCTTTCACTCCGCTGGGGGTCGACGGGAAAGGCGGCGTTCGGTGCTGACCTGGTGTGTCGCGCGGGAGTCGGCATGGCAGGATCCTCCGGGGAGAGCGGAGGGCGGCCAGTGGCGAGAGGTCGTGCGGCATGGCGCTGGGTTGCGGGAGTGGCCGCGCTGCTCTTCGTGGTGGTCTATCTGCGCGGTGCGTTCGCGCTGATTCCTTTCGAGAACGACTATCACACCTGCACGTCGGCGCGGTTCGGTGTCCCCGATGGCGGCGGGCTCCCCCCTTTCATCGACCTTGACAGAGGCGGCATTCCGCCGAGCGGGGTCTGCCGGTGGAAGGACGGGCATTCGCTCGACCTCGTTCCGGCGTACGTTGCCCCAGTCCTGGGGATTCTTATTGTTTTGTCGGCTGGTGCCGCACTGCTTGCCGCGGTCGCGGGAAAGCGGCGTTCTCCGAACCTGGGCTGACTTCTTCGATACCTCCACTCACCAACCGCGACCGGGCGCTAGCGTCAATACCCGGTGTGTCGGTCCGCTTACTGTGAGGTGTTCCATGACAGTGACCGCCCAGAGCCTCGCCCCTACCCCCGCGGACGCCCCGGTCCCTATGCTGGAGGAGGAGCAACCGAGGGGACATGGCATGGCCGCTGACATGGAACGTGATCCGCGGTACGCGGAGGAGCAGGCGCTTCTCCAGGGCTTCCTGGAGCTCGGCACGCCGGAGGGTTACCGCGCGGAGTTCATCGAGGGAGAGATCGTCGTGTCGCCACCCCCCAGCGGAGATCATGAGAGCATCTTCTCTCTCATTACCAAGCAGGTAATTCGGAAAAGCGCCGTCGATATGGACGTATCGGGCAACAAGGGTCTTGAACTGCCTCGGGGCGGTCGCTGTTCGAATAACCTGCTGATACCGGACGGCGTGTTCGCTCCCACCGAACTCAAGTTGTTCCAGAGGGCGGAGCCATGGATGCCGGCAGAGGGCGTCGCGATGGTCTTCGAGGTGACCTCCGGACGGCCGGACCGTGATCGTGGAGGCAAGCGCCACTGCTATGCCAAGGCGGAGATCCCGCTCTACCTGCTCGTCGATCGGTCCGCCCAGGCGGTCACGCTTTTCAGCACGCCCGACCGGGCGGCGGGGGACTATCGCGAGGACGTGCGGGTCGTCTTCGGGAAGCCGGTGGAGTTGCCTGAGCCGTTCTCGTTCACCCTGGAGACGGGCGAGTTCGCCTGAGCCGGGTCAGCGCTGGGTGAGGGACTGCGGGTAGTCGGCCCCCAACACGCGGTGTCGCCTCACGGGACGGCACGCGGCGTGTTCCAGCCGTCGATGAAGCGCAGGATGCGTTCGTCGACGACCTCCGGCCGTGCGGGCGCCGAGCAGCGAGCTGCGCGCGCCGAGGAGTTCGAGGATGCGCTCGAAGAGCAGTCCGTTCCGGACCTCCTCTGGTAGTCCGTTCAGCTCGTACAGTGCGCGGTCCGAAAAATCCTCCGAACGTGTACGTCACAGGCGCCCGGGAAGCGAAGTGTCGTTAGCGGCCCTTGTAGACGGCGGGGCGCTTCTCCTTGAAGGCCTTGGAGCCCTCCTTGGCGTCCTCGGTCTCGAAGACGGGCCAGCCGATCTCGTCGGAGACCTTGAGGGCCTCCTCTTCGGGGAGGTGCTCGGTCTCGCGGACGGCGCGGAGGATGGCCTGGACGGCGAGCGGGGCGCAGGCGGCGATCTCGTCGGCCTTCTCGCGGGCGGCGGCGAGGGCCTGGCCGGCCGGGACGATGCTGTTGATGAGGCCCATGTCGAGGGCCTCCCGCGGGGTGATCGAACGGGCCGTGAGGAGGATGTCCAGGGCGGCGGCGTAGCCGATCTGGCGGGGGAGGCGGATGGCGGAGCCGCCCATGGGGAACAGGCCGCGCCTGGCCTCGAACAGGCCCAGGGTGGCGTCCTCGGCGACGACGCGCAGGTCGGTGCCGGCGAGGAGTTCGGTACCGCCGGCGACGGCGTAGCCCTCGATGGCGCAGATGAGGGGCTTGGTGGGACGGGCCTCGCGGAGCAGGCCGCGCCAGTGGTAGTTGGGGATCTTCGCCATGCGTTCCTGGACGGCCGGGTCGGACGGCGGGGTCCCCATGGCCTTCAGGTCGGCGCCGGCGCAGAAGGTGCCGTCGGCTCCGGTCAGGATGCCGACTCGGATGTCCGGAGTGTCCGTCATGTATTGCCAGGCGTCGGCCAGACCGACGAGCATCGAGGAGCTGAGCGCGTTGCGCGCCTCCGGGCGGTTCATGGTCACGATGAGGACGTGGCCGTCCCGCTCGACGGTGCAGTGCTCGGTGCTGATGGGCAGCCGCTCGGCCATCCGTTCCTCCACTCAACCGGTCAGAAAACAAGAACAGATTCTAGTAACACGTTCGGCCCGTCAACAGGTCTTGCAGAGCAAAACGAGAACGTGATCTACTTTGGCCCCCGGCACCCTGTTGGGTGCGCCGCGATCACCGAGGAGAACCGATGGGGTCGTTGGGTTTTTGGCGGCTGGCGCAGGCCGACCCGGAGTGGATCGCCGCCGTCGACCCGGACGGGACCGAGTACACCGCCGGCGAGCTGCTGGCCCGGGCCAACCGGCTGGTCCACGGGCTGCGCGACCTGGGACTGGAACGGAACGACGGCATCTGCGGGCTCGTGCCCAACGGTGTCGAGGGTCTCGTCCTGTACCTGGCCGCGCTCCAGGCGGGCTGGTACTACACGCCCGTCAACTGGCATCTGACCGGCCCGGAGATCGGCTACATCGTGGCCGACAGCGAGGCCAAGGCCTTCTTCGTGCACGAGCGGTACGCGGCCGAGGGCGTGCGCGGCGCCGAGGAGTCGGGGCTCGACCCGCGCCGCCGGTTCGCGTTCGGCGACGTCGAGGGCTTCCGGCCGTACGAGGAGCTGGTCGGCGGGCAGCCGGACACGCTGCCGGAGGATCGCTCCAACGGCGCGACCATGCACTACACGTCCGGTACGACCGGCAAGCCCAAGGGCGTGCGGCGGAAGCTGGCGGGGATCGACCCCGACGACAGCGCCGAGCTGCTGACGTTCCTGCTGGGGCTGTTCGGGATCCCGCCGGGCCGGCCCGCGGGGCAGGAGCCGCAGGCGCACCTGATCACCTCGCCGAACTACCACACGGCCGTCACGCAGTTCGGCGGCACGGCGCTGAACATGGGCCACACGCTCGTCTACATGGACAAGTGGGAGGCCGAGGACTGCCTGCGGGTGATCCAGCAGTACAAGATCACCAACACGCACATGGTGCCGACGCACTTCAAGCGGCTGCTGTCGCTGCCGAAGGAGACGCGGGACCGGTACGACGTGTCGTCGATGAAGTGGGCGATCCACGCGGCCGCCCCCTGCCCCGTGCCGATCAAGCACCAGATGCTCGACTGGTGGGGCGACGCCATCTGGGAGTACTACGCGGCCACCGAGGGCGGCGGGACGATCGCCAGCCCGCAGGACTGGCGCGCGCACCCCGGAACGGTCGGCAACGCGTGGCCGATCAGCGAGATCCTGGTCGTGGACGACGACAACAACCCGGTGCCCGCCGGGACGCCCGGGACCATCTACATGAAGATGGCCGGGGTCGAGTTCGAGTACAAGGGCGACCGGGAGAAGACCGAGAAGAACCGGCTGAAGGACTACTTCACGGTCGGCGACATCGGCTACCTCACCGAGGACGGCTTCCTGTTCCTGTCCGACCGCAAGTCGGACATGATCATCTCCGGCGGGGCCAACATCTACCCGGCCGAGATCGAGAACGAGATCATCCTGAACCCCAAGGTCGCGGACGTCGCCGTGTTCGGCATCCCCGACGAGGAGTGGGGCGAGCAGATCAAGGCGGTCGTGGAGCCCGCCGCGGGCGTCGCGCCCGGCCCGGAGCTGGCGCAGGAGATCCTCGCGTCGCTGGAGGGCCGGCTGGCCCGGATGAAGTGGCCGAAGTCGGTCGACTTCATCGAGGTCATGCCGCGCGAGCCCAACGGCAAGCTGCTGAAGCGGAAGCTGCGCGACCCGTACTGGAAGGACCACGAGCGTGCCATCTGAGGCGCCCAACCACGTCCTGGAGTTCCCCGGCGGCTACACGCGGTCGGTCGGGCCGGTCATCGGGCGGTTCCTGACCGAGCTGCGCGACGGCCGGCTGGTCGGGGTGCGCACGGCCGGCGGCAAGGTGCTGGTGCCGCCGCTGGAGTACGACCCCGCCGACGGCGAGGCCGTGACGGACGAGTTCGTCGAGGTCGGCCCGGCCGGGACGGTGCGGACGTGGTCGTGGGTGTCGCGGCCGCTGAAGACCCATCCGCTGGACCGCCCGTTCGCCTGGGCGATGGTCCGGATGGACGGCGCCGACACCGACCTGCTGCACGCCCTCGACATGGGCGTCTTCGAGGAGGGCGCCGACGCGCCCAAGACCCTCAAGACGGGCATGCGCGTACGGCCGAAGTGGCGCGCGGAGCGCGCCGGCGCGATCGGCGACATCGAGTGCTTCCGGCCCGAGATCACGATGATCACCTCGCCGACCCGGCTGGAGTACCACCTGGAGCCGGGCCGCGCGATGAGCCGCTTCCTGGAGGGCATCTCCGAAGGGAAGATCCTCGGCCACCGCTGCCCGGCGTGCGGCGAGGTCATCGTCCCGATGAAGGGCCTGTGCGCGCGCGACGGCGTGGCCACCACCGAGGAGGTGGAGCTGCCGCACACCGGCACGGTCACCACGTTCGCGGTCAACAACCTCCCGGACCCGCGCGCCCCCGAGGTGCCGTTCGTGTCGGCGTACGTGCTGCTGGACGGCGCCGGCGTGCCGATGCTCGGCCTGGTCTCCGGCATCCCCGCCGACCAGGTCCGCGAGGGCATGCGGGTGAAGGCGGCGTGGCGGCCGCGCGAGGAGTGGGGCAGGACCATGGCGAACATCAAGTGGTTCGAGCCCCTCGACGAGCCGGACGCCCCCTACGACGCGATCAAGGATTTCGTATGAGAGACGTTGCGGTCGTGGCGTTCGTGCAGACCGAGCACAGCGCCCAGCCGACCGGGTTCTCCGACATCGAGCTGCTGGCCCCGGTGATCACCGGGATCAAGGAGAAGACGGGGCTGAACCGCTTCGGGTTCACCTGCTCGGGGTCGAACGACTACCTGGAGGGCCGGCCGTTCGCGTTCGTGTCGGCGCTGGAGACGGTCGGCGCGTGGCCGCCGATCTCCGAGAGCCATGTGGAGATGGACGCGGCCTGGGCGCTGTACGAGGCGTGGGTCCAGCTCCAGCACGGCGAGATCGACACGGCGCTGGTGTACGGCTTCGGCAAGTCGACGCAGAACCACCTGCGCGAGGTCCTGACGCAGCAGCTCGACCCGTACTACCTGGCGCCGCTGGGCCTGGACCAGGTGTCGCTGGCGGCGCTCCAGGCCCGCGCCTACATGGAGCGGTCGGGCGCCAAGGAGGACGACCTGCGCGCGGTGGCGGCGCGGTCGCGGGCGAGCGGCCGGGACAACCCGTTCGCGGTGCACCTGCCGGAGCCCGAGGACGCCCCGTACGACGTGGCGCCGCTGCGGCCGTACGACATCGCGCCGATCACCGACGGGGCCGCCGCGATCGTGCTGGCCGCCGGTGACAAGGCGCGGGACCTGTGCGACCGGCCCGCGTGGATCCGCGGCATCGACCACCGGACCGAGGCGCACCTGCCCGGCGTGCGGGACCTGACCCGTTCCGAGGCGGCCCGGCTGGCGGGGGAGAAGGCGGACGCGGCGGGCGTCGAGGTGGCGGAGCTGCACGCGCAGTTCAGCCACGAGGAGCTGATCCTGCGCGAGGCGCTCGGCCTCGGCGAGGACGTCACGGTCAACCCGTCGGGCGGGGCGCTGTCGGCGAACCCGATGATGGCCGCCGGCCTCGTCCGGATCGGTGAGGCCGCGGCCCGCATCCACGACGGGTCGGCGAGCCGGACGCTCGGCCACGCCAGCTCGGGTCCGTGCCTTCAGCAGAACCTCGTCTGCGTCCTCTCGGGAGACAACTAATGGGAAACCCATGCGCGGTCATAGGCGTGGGGCAGACCACGTACAAGACCAAGCGGCTCGACGTGTCGATCGCCGGGCTGCTGCGCGAGGCGGCGGTCAAGGCGCTCGATGACGCCGGGCTGACCTGGAAGGACATCGACGCGGTCGTCGTCGGCAAGGCGCCGGACATGTTCGAGGGCATGATGATGCCCGAGACGTACCTGGCGGACGCGCTGGGCGCCAACGGCAAGCCGCTGCTGCGGGTGCACACGGCCGGCTCGGTCGGCGGGTCGACCGCGATCGTGGCGGCCGGGCTGATCCAGAGCGGCGTGCACGAGCGGGTGCTGACGGTCGCCTGGGAGAAGCAGTCGGAGTCGAACGCGACCTGGGCGCTGACGGTGAACGGCCCGTTCACGACGTCGCTGGTCGTCGGCGCGGGCGGCTACTTCGCCCCGTACATCCGGGCGTACATGCGGCGCTCGGGCGCGCCCGACCACATCGGCACGCTCGTTGCGGTCAAGGACCGGCAGAACGCGCTGAGGAACCCGGTCGCGCACCTGAAGATCCCCGGCATCTCGCGCGAGATGGTCGAGTCGACGCCGATGCTGTGGGAGCCGATCCGCTACCTGGAGACGTGCCCGTCGTCGGACGGCGCGTGCGCGATGGTGCTGTCGTCGGAGGACGCGGCCCGCAAGGCGCCGAACCCGCCGGCGTGGGTGCACGGCACGGCGATGCGCTCGGAGCCGATGGGGTTCGCGGGCCGCGACACCGTGAGCCCGCAGGCCGGCAAGGACGCGGCGGCCGAGGTGTACCGGCAGGCCGGGATCACCGACCCGCGCCGCGAGCTGGACTGCGCCGAGGTGTACGTGCCGTTCTCCTGGTACGAGCCGATGTGGCTGGAGAACCTCGGTTTCTGCGGCGAGGGCGAGGGCTGGAAGCTGACCGAGGCGGGCGCCACCGCCATGGACGGCGACATCCCGTGGAACGCCTCGGGCGGCGTGCTGTCGTCCAACCCGATCGGCGCCTCCGGCATGATCCGGTTCGCCGAGGCGGCGCTGCAGGTGCGCGGACTGGCCGGCGAGCATCAGGTGGACGGCGCCCGCCGCGCCCTCGGGCACGCGTACGGCGGCGGCGCGCAGTTCTACTCGATGTGGATCGTCGGCTCGGAGAAGCCCTAGACCCGCCAGCTCCCGTCCCCCACCCCCCGAACCTCCGGAGGCCGTCCGATGGAGTTCAACCACGCCGATCTCTTCGAGGCGATCGCCGACGAGATCGGTGAGCGCGTCGCCCTCGTCTGCGATGACAGGCGGCTCACCTACGCGGAGCTGGACGCGCAGGCCAACCGGCTCGCGCACCATCTCCGGGAGGCCGGGGTCGAGCCCGGCCAGCATGTGGCGATGCAGCTCTACAACGGCATCGAGTACGCCGTGGCGCTGCTGGCCACCGTGAAGATCCGGGCCGTGCCGATCAACGTCAACTACCGGTACGTCGAGAACGAGCTGCTGTACATCTTCCAGGACTCCGACAGCGTCGCGCTGCTGTACGACGTGGAGTTCGACGAGCGGGTGGCGGCGACGGCGCCGCGGGCGCCGAAGCTGCGGCACCTGATCGCGGTCGGCGGGCCGTCGGCCGTGCCGGGCGCGGTGGAGTACGAGGCGGCGCTGGCCGCGCAGCCGGACACGCGGGGCTTCCCGGCGCGTTCGGAGGACGACACGTACATCATCTACACCGGCGGCACGACCGGCATGCCCAAGGGCGTCATGTGGGGCGTGAAGGACATCATCTTCGCGTTCTGGACCCCGGCGCTGCCGCCGCCGAAGGTGCCGGCGGACGTGGTCGCGAACGCCCGCGGCGGCGGCCCGATGATCATGATGCCGATCGCGCCGCTGATGCACGGCGCCGCCCAGGTGAACAGCTGGATCGCCTGGTTCATGGGCGCCCAGCTGGTGTACGTCCGCAAGTTCGACGCGGCCGAGATCTGGCGGACGGTCGAGCGCGAGAAGGTCAACTCGATCACCATCACCGGGGACGCCATGGCGATCCCGATGGCGGAGGAGCTGGAGCGCGGCTCGTACGACCTGTCGTCGCTGCTGGCGTTCGTGTCGACCGGCGCGATCCTGACCGGTTCCGTCCGGGACCGGATCGCGGCGGCGCTGCCGAACATCATCATCATGGACCGGTTCGGCTCCACCGAGTCGGGCTCGACGGCGGGCGCCGTCCCGGGGTCGAGCCCCGAGAAGGGGCTGAAGTTCGAGCGCGAGGACACCGCGAACGTCACCGTCCTCGACGACGCGCTGAAGCCCGTCGCGCCGGGCTCGGGCGTGATGGGGCAGGTCGCCCGCACCGGCTACATCGCGCGCGGCTACTACAACGACCCGGAGAAGACGGCGCGGACGTTCCCCGAGGTGGACGGGAAGCGGTGGCTGCTCACAGGCGACATCGCGACGGTGGAGGCCGACGGGAGCATCGCGGTGTTCGGGCGCGGCTCGCAGGCCATCAACACAGGCGGCGAGAAGGTCTTCCCGGAGGAGGTCGAGGCCGTCCTCAAGGGGCACCCGGACGTGTTCGACGCGGTCGTCACGGGGATCCCGGACGAGCGGTTCGGGTTCCGCGTCGCGGCGGTCGTGCAGCCGCAGGGGGAGGCCCCGACGGCGGACGAGCTGGACGAGTTCTGCCGCAAGAACCTGTCCGGCTACAAGGTGCCGCGGACGTACGCGTTCGTCGTCGAGATGAAGCGCTCGCCCGCGGGGAAGGCCGACTACCGGTGGGCCAAGGAAGTGGCGCAGGAGGCCGCCGGAAGCTGAAGCCTTTCACGGTACGCGGTCGTTGGTCTTCACGAAGGGTGCCGGGTCCGGCCGCACTGCGGCCGGGCACTAGGCTCCGGGAAAACGTGGAGATCGAGGTGGAAGCTTGTCGACCCCGGAACGCGAGCGGGTTTTGGCCGAGCTGCGGGAGGCGATGCAGCGCAGCACCCTCTACACGGTGCTGCTGCACCACACCACCGCGAGCAAGGCGGGCCTGAACGTCTCCGACGCGCAGTGCCTCAACGCGCTGGCGCTGGACGGGCCGCAGACGCCGGGCCGGCTGGCGCAGCTGATGGGGATCACCACCGGCGGGGCGATCACCGCGGTGATCGACCGGCTGGAGAAGGCCGGGTTCGTCAAGCGCAGCCGGGACCCCGACGACCGGCGGCGCGTGATCGTGGAGCTGGTGCCGGAGAGCGCCGAGCGGTACGCGCGCTATTTCGAGCCGATCGCCGAGGAGTTCGGCGCGTTCCTGGCGGATTTCTCCGACGCCCAGCTGCGCGCGCTGTCGGCGTACATGCGGCACAGCAACGAGACGATGCCCGGCATCATCGACCGGGTCCGGCGGATGCCGTAGCGCTGTCCCCGGCCCCGGTCGCGTCCCCGGCGAGGCGGCCGCGCAGCAGCTCCATCAGCGTCGCGTGCACCTCGGCGGCGGGGCGTTCCGGCTGGAGCGTCCGCCACTGGAGCGCGACGGTCAGCACCATGCCGAACACGGCGGTGGCGGCCATCTCGACGTCCAGGTCGGGACGCAGGTCGCCGCCGCCGACGGCGGCGCGCAGGACGCCGGCGACCGCGCCGATGGCGCGCTCCCGGATCAGCGCGGCGGCGTGGTGCCAGTCGCCGCCGCCCGCCCGCCATGCCTCGGCGATCAGCAGCCGCGCGAACGGCTCGTGCTGCCCGATGAAGTCCAGCTCGGCGCCCACGACGGCCTCCAGCGCCTCCAGCGGGGGGAGCCCGGCGGCGGCGTCGCGCAGCGCGGTGGCGAGCCGTTCGACGCCGTACTCCAGCAGCGCGGTGAACAGCGCGGCCTTGGAGCCGAAGTTGTAGTAGACGGTGCCCTTGGCGACGCCCGCGCGCTCGGCGATCTGGTCGACCGTGGTCGCGGCGAAGCCGTGCTCGGCGATCAGCTCGATCGCCGCGGTGAACAGCCGTTCCCGGGTCGCCGCCCGCCGTCCCACCCGCCCGCTCCTCACAGTTTCAGCACGGGGTGCAGCCGCGCCATCGTCCACACCCGGTTCCGCCGGACGGCCAGCGCGGTGAGCGCGAGCCCGCCCGCCAGGAACGCCGCCAGTACCGCCATACCCTGCCATACCGGCGTCTGGTCGCCGCCCGCGATGAGGTGCCGGACGGCGTCCACCGCCCACGACATCGGCAGGAACGGCCGGATCGCCTGGAAGAACTCCGGGCTGGTCTGGATCGGGTAGGTCCCGGCGGCCGAGGTGAGCTGGAGCATGAGCAGCACCAGCGCGACGACCCGGCCGAGCGTCTCCCAGCGCGCGTTCACCCACTGGATGACCGCCAGGAAGGAGACCGAGGTGAGGCACAGGAACGCGATCAGCCCCGGCCAGTGGGCGGCCCGCAGGTCGAGCCCGAAGCGCAGCACCGCCAGGACGACCAAGGCCTGGCCGCAGCCCAGCAGCGCGGCGGGCAGCCAGCCGGCGAGCGCGACCCGCCAGGCGGGCGCAGTGGAGGCCAGGGCCCGCGGGTTCGCCGGCCGCAGCACCATGTAGATGATCATGCCGCCGACCCACAGCGAGAGCGGGACGAAGAACGGCGCGAAGCCCGTCCCGTAGTTGGCGACCTTGTTCTCGACGCTGCTGGACAGCCGCACCGGGTCGCTCATCATCCCGGCGCGGTCGGCCCGCTCCTCCTTGCCGTACGCGGGCACCTGCTTCGCGCCGTCGGCGAGGCCGCCGGCGAGCTCGCGGTTGCCACCGGAGATCTGGCCGAGCGCCTTCTCCAGGCTGACGGCGCCGCCCGACAGCTCCCCGAGGCCGGTACGGAGATCGCCCGCGCCGGTGGAGAGAGTCCCGAGCCCGCCGGTGAGGTCCGTGGAGCCGGCCAGCAGCCGGGCGGTGCCGCCGTCGACCCTGGCCGCGCCCGCCGCGACCTGCCGCGCCCCGGCACCGAGCCTCCGGACGTCCTGCCGCGCCTGCTCGATGCGGTCGGCCAGCGCCGGAGCGGCGGCGGCGATCCTCCGGGCCGTGTCCGCGGCGGCGCGGGCCTCGGCCGCGATCCGGCGGAGGCCGCCGGCCTGGTCGGTCACGAAGGCGTCCACCTGCCGGACGACCGCCACGACCTCGCGCGCCGCGTCCCGCAGCTCGGGCGGTGCGTCGGGGTGCTCGCGCAGGTATTTCTCGACCTCCGCTTGGGCCTCCTCGGCGCGCTCGACCGCCTTCCCCGTCTGCGCGGGCAGCCGGCCGGCGGCGCCGGCGAGCGCGTCCGCGCTCTTCGCGACCGCGAGCGCCGTCTCGCGGACCTCGGGAGCGTGCGTGCGCAGCAGCGGTACGGCGGTGTCGCTCGCGCGGTCGACCGCCGCCACGAGCCGCTGCATGCCGTCCGACAGCTCGCGGCTCCCCTCCGCGAGCCGCCCGGTGCCCTGCCGCAGCGTGGTGAGGCCGGACGTGAGCCGCTCGCTCCCGTTCTCGGCCTGGCCGATGCCGCCTTCGAGCCTGCCCGCGCCCCGCTCGGCGTCCTCCGCGCCCTTGGCGAGCCTCCCGGCGCCCCGCTCCGCCTCGTCCGATCCGTCGGCGAGCTTCCCGGCCCCGCTCGCGGCCTCGTCCAGCTTGCCGTGCAGCCTCCCGAACGAGATGAAGATCTGGTCGAAGTAGTCGTCGATCGCCTTGGCGCCCGCTGCCGCGCTGATCTCCTCGAACACCGACTCGGCGAGCGTGCCCAGCACGTAGTTGTTGGCGTCGTTGAGCACCAGCCGCAGCCCCGCGGCCGAGGGCGTGCCGTCCGCGCTGGGCGACGCGATCCGGGCGCTGAAGTCGGCCGGGATCGTGAGCGCCATGTAGTACTCGCCGGTACGGACGCCGTCGCGGGCGGTCCGCTCGTCCACCCGCTTCCAGTCGAAGATCCGGCGTTGCTCCAGCTCGCGGGTCAGGTCGGCGCCCGCGTTCACGGTGCGGCCGTCCGCGCGCGCCGGGCGGTCCTCGTTCACGAGCGCGACGGGCACGTGCTTGAGCCGCGCGTACGGATCCCAGTAGGACCACAGGTACAGCCCCGCGTACAGCAGCGGCAGGAACACCAGGCCGGCGAGCACCACCCTGGTCAGCCGGTCGCGACGGAGCCGCCGCAGCTCCAGGCGGCCGGTGAACAGCGCGGGAAGCCTCACGACTCCTCCAGGGGAACGGGCCGGGCCAGGCCCTCGGCGGGCGCCGGGTCGTCGCAGGCGGCGATGACCGTGACGCCGGAACGCGCGATGGCGTCCAGGCGCCGCCACAGCGCCCGGCGGCGGGCGTCCGGCAGGCCGTGGTCGACGTCGTCGAGCAGCAGCAGCCCGGGACGGCCGGTCAGCGCGAGCGCGGCGCCGAGCAGCCGCGCCTCGTCGGGGGCCAGTTCGCGGGCGGGCAGATCCTCGTCGATCTCCAGTCCGGCGCGGTCGAGCGCCGCCCGGATCCGGCCGCGGCGGCCCCGCCACCGGCCGCGCAGGCCCTCGTGCAGGTCCAGCGCCTCGCCGACGTGCTCCCGTACGGTCAGCGCCGGGTCGAGTTCGTTGACCTCCGCGACCAGCCCGAGCGCGGCGATGCGCTGGACGGCGCGGAGATCGGTCAGGGGATGCGGGCCGACGCTCCCGGTCCCCGAGGTGGCCTTCATCCGGCCGCCGAGCGTGAGGAGCAGCGCCGTCCGGCCGCTGCCCTCGATGCCGTGCACGGCCGCCAGCCCGCCGGCCGGCACGTCCAGGTCCACGTCGCGGTAGACCCAGCCGCGCGGCCCGCGCAGCGAGAGGCCGTGCGCCCTGACCCGCATCCCCGCCCCCGAATTTAAACTGACCAGTCAGTTCAAAAGTAGCATACGGCGCGTATCAGGACTGGCGCCACCAGGGCGCGGTCCCGCGCAGGTCGCGCTGGACGTTGGTGACGCAGTGGATGTCGCCGCCGGCCGTACCGACGTAGTGGGAGTAGTCCCAGTCCTCGATCCAGTGGACGCGGACGCCGGCCCGGCCCAGCGCCCGCTCGGTGGCCTGCTGGAACACGTCCTTCCCGTGGCGGCGCGGCCCATGCTGCGCGGGCGCCAGGTAGCCGCCGGTGCCCGTGCTGATGCCGTTGGCGGCGTCCGGCAGGTACGTGACGGTCAGGTCCTCGCGCGGGTAGCCGTCCGGCAGGTCGATCTTGGCGAACAGCGCGGGAACGCGGATGACGTCCCGCTCGGTGATGCCCGCCGCGTCCCGGAGTCGCCGCAGCGCCCGGTCGACGCCCGCCGCCGCGATGCGCGTGCCGTCCACCAGCTCCGGCTTGGCGAGAGCCTGCGCGACCGTGAGGTCAGGGAACTGCGTGCCGGACGGGTCCACCCCCTCCACCAGCCGCTGCCCGCCGCCACCGCCGCCCGCGACCTGCTCCAGCAGGTCCATGCCCAGCCGCGGGTCCGCGACGACCATCGCCCAGCCCTTGCCACCGCGCCTGGGGACGAAATGGAGGAACTCGTCGATGTGGCCCACGCCGAGCCAGCCGGTGTCCACCGCGATCGGGTCCTGGTGGCCCTGCGCCTCCAGCATCTTGACGAACGTCGCGTCCGGCGTGAACTCGCCCTCGCCGCCGTATACGATCCGCCCGGTGCGGTACTTGCCGTACGGCGGGATCGTCCCGAAGTTCCCGCTCGAACTCGCCGACCCGTAGAACAGGTTGTCGTCGGGACGGTCGACCGCGCCCGCGTCGAACTGCTGGACGCCCGCGACGCCGGGCCCGCGCATCATCGTGAACACCGGCCGGGACGCGTCCCGCAGCGGCCGGTCCCGCGCCGGGAAGTCCGGCGTCACGGCCGGGGACCTGAGGTTGACGACGATGCGGTGCTCCCTGCCGCCCGGCCCCGGCATGGACACGTAGCCGGCCTTGAACATGTCGCCCATCCACTGGTCGCCCCCGGCAGGCGACTCGACGAACGGCTTCGTGAGGCCCTCGGCGTCCAGCCCGCGCCGCAGATCGCGCCGGTACGCCTCCTGTCCCTTGACCGGCTTGTCCGGCGCCGCACCGTTCTCCAGCGTCACGGGCGCCTTGGGGTTCGCGACGACGGCGCGGTCCAGGGGCAGGAGGTCGTGCTGGAAGAGGACCGGCGCGACGCGCAGCCGCACGCTGTCGGCCCTGGTACGGCCGCCGTCGGTCACGGTCAGCGTGAGATCGCTGAACCCCGTCCAGGCCGCCGGGTCGCGGACGATGTCGCGGGCCTCGACGGCGAGCCGGGCCCCGCGGCGCAGCTCGTCCGCGCGGATCTCGCCGCCCGCGCCGAGCGCCGCGAGCCGGCCGCCGCGCTCGACGAAGATCCGTATCTTGTCCCGCGACGCGGCGTCCGGCCGCAGCGTCGCCAGCGCGGACGCGGACACCCCGCGTACCGCCGGGATCTCCAGCGGGGCCAGGTCGGCCTCGTCGGCGGCGCCGTTCACCACCGCGTCCGCCGCGTCATTGCACGCCGCCAGGGCCGCGTCGGTGAGCCGCTCGCCGCCCCTGCCCGCGGTGGGGCAGCGGGAGGCGTCGTCGTCCAGGTTCGGCAGCATGATGGCGCCGCGTGCGGGCGTCCACGTCCCGCGCCTGGCGTCGTCGGCGGGCGACAGCCGCCCGTCGCGGTCGGTGTCGGCGCGCAGCAGGGCCCCCGCCGGACGCTCGCCCGCCAGGGCCGTTCCGGCGCCGAGACCGCACGCCGCGAGGCAGGCCACCGTGACCGCCGTTCGTACGATGCGCTTGTGATCGTTCATAGGGACAAGCCTCGGGACCGGGGCAGGGGTGGGGCATCTGCCGTCCGGCAGATCTTCCGGGCGGGGACCTCGGCCGTTCGGCCGAGCACGGTCGCGGGGGCCGCCGGGGCCGGGTCGCTGGTCGGCACCCTGCTCTACCAGGGCCCGGCGGGGAACGGGACGGGCGCCTGGTGGCTGGCCGAGACGGCGGTCGCGCTGGTGCTGCTCCACCTGGTCGTACGGCGCGCGGACGCCCGTTCCGCCGCGCTCGCGGGCGCGGCGCTGGCGGCCGCGGTGACCGTACTGCCGCTGCGCCTGACCCTGCACGCCGTCCCGCCCGCCACCACGCGCGGTGCGCTGCTCGGCTGCCTGTTCTGCGGGCTCGTGGCGGCCGTCGCCGCCGGGACCGGGCTGTACCTGCGATCCCTGGACGCGCGGCGGACCCGGTCGGTCGCCGAGGCGCGCCGCGCGCAGCGCCTCGATCTGGCTCGCGACCTGCACGACTTCGTCGCGCACGAGGTCGGCGGGATGATCGTCCAGGCGCAGGCGGCGCGGATCGGCGGGGACCCGGCGGCGGCCCTCGGGCGGATCGAGGAGGCCGGGGTACGCGCGATGGCCTCGCTGGACCGTACCGTCCGCATGCTCCACGACGGCGGCCCCCGCGACGAGCCGCCGCACGGCCTGGACGAGCTGCCCGCCCTCGTCGACCGCTTCCGGGAGTCGAGTGCGGCCCGGGTGCGGCTGGCGGTCGACGCGGGCACCCCGCCGCCCGAGGTCGCGGCGACGGCCTACCGGGTGGTCGTCGAGGCGCTGACGAACGTCCGGCGGCACGCGCCCGGCGCGGCCGCCGTCGACGTCAGCGTGACATCGGCGGGCCCGGCGGTCCGCGTCACCGTGACCAGCGACGGCCGCCGCGGCGTACGGCGGGACCGGCGCCGCGGCGGCCTCGGGCTGCCCGGACTCGCCGAGCGCGTCGAGGCCCTCGGCGGCGACTTTGGCGCGGGCCCGGCGGGCGAGCGATCCTGGGAGGTCACCGCCGTCATCCCGGTACGATCACGCCCATGACCACCCGGATCGTCATCGCCGACGACCAGGACGACGTCCGCGGCGGTTACCGCATCATCCTGGACGCCCAGCCGGACATGACGGTGGTCGGGGAGGCCGCCGACGGCGCCGCGGCCGTCGAGCTGGCCCGCCGGCTGCGCCCCGACGTCGTGCTGGCCGACATCCGGATGCCGCGCATGGACGGCCTGGAGGTCACCCGGCTGCTGGCCGGGCCCGGCGTGCCCGACCCCCTCCGGGTGATCGTCGTGACCACGTTCGACCTCGACGAGTACGTGCACACCGCTCTGCGCGAGGGCGCCTGCGGGTTCCTGCTGAAGCGCTCCGGGCCCGCGCTGCTGGTGGAGGGCGTCCGGGCCGCCGCGGCGGGCGACGCGCTGATCAGCCCGTCGATCACCACCCGGCTGCTGCGCCGCTACGCCCCGCCCCGGCCGCGCGCAGGCGACGGTGGCCTCACCGGCCGCGAGGCGGAGGTCGCGACGCTCGTCGCGCGCGGCCGTACCAACGCCGAGATCGCCGCCGAGCTGGTCATCACGCCCGGTACGGCCAAGACGCACGTGGCGAGCATCCAGCGCAAGCTCGGTGTCCGCAACCGGGTAGAGATCGCCGCCTGGGCCTGGCGGAGCGGCCGGATGCGCCCCTGAGCGGGGCGCCGGGGCGCGGGTGTGAGAGCGTGCCGGCATGCCTTCCTCGACACGCCCCGCGTACGCGCTGGCCGGCCTGATGGCGGCCGCCGGGGTCACCCACTTCGTCGCGCCCAGGCCCTACGACACGATCATCCCCGAGCGGCTGCCGGGCAGGCCGCGTACCTGGACGTACGCCAGCGGCGCCGCCGAGCTGGCGTGCGCCGCGGCGATCATGGTGCCGAGGACGCGCCGGGCCGGGGCGCTCGCCACCGCCGCCCTGCTGGTGGGGGTCTTCCCGGCCAACGTCCAGATGGCCTACGACTGGCGGCGCCGGCCGCTCCCGCAACGCGCGGTCGCGTACGGCCGGCTGCCGCTCCAGGCCCCGCTCGTCGCGTGGGCCCTGAAAGTCGCCCGCGTCAGCGGACGGTGATGATCGCCGAACCGTGGCCGAACAGGCCCTGGTTCACCGCGATGCCCGCGCGGGCACCGTCCACCTGGCGGCCCTCCGCCTGACCGCGCAGCTGCCACGTCAGCTCGCAGATCTGCGCGATCGCCTGGGCCGGGATCGCCTCGCCGAACGAGGCCAGCCCGCCGGACGGGTTGACCGGGATCCGCCCGCCGAGCGCGGTGGCGCCGGAGCGCAGCAGCTCTTCGGCGCCGCCCTGCTCGCACAGGCCGATGTCCTCGTACCAGTCGAGTTCGAGGGCCGTGGAGAGGTCGTACACCTCGGCCACCGACAGGTCGCCGGGGCCGATGCCGGCCTCCTCGTACGCGGCGGCCGCGAGCGCCGAGCGGAACGGCTGCTCCGGCGCCGGCACCGCCATCGCCGAGTCGGTCGCGAAGTCCGGCAGGTCCACCACGGTCTTGGGGAACGTGGGCGTGACCGTCGACAGGCCGGAGATCCGCACCGGGTCCTTGATGCCCCTCTTGCGGGCGTACTCGGCCGAGCACAGCACCAGCGCGGCGCCGCCGTCGCTGGTCGCGCAGATGTCCAGCAGCCGCAGCGGGTCGGCGACCACGGCGGACTCGCGCACGTCCTCCAGGGTCACCTCCTTGCGGTAGCGGGCGTTCGGGTTGGCGAGGCCGTGCCGGGCGTTCTTGACCTTGACGGCGGCGAAGTCGTCCAGCGTCGCGCCGTACATGGCCATCCGGCGCCGCGCGTACAGCGCGAAGTAGATCGGGTTCGTCGCGCCCAGCAGCCGGAACCGCAGCCAGTCCGGGTCGTCGGGGCGGTCGCCGCCGACCGGCTTGAAGAAGCCCTTCGGCGCCGCGTCCGCGCCGACGACCAGCGCCACGTCGCACAGCCCGGCGAGGATCCGCGCCCGCGCGTTGTCGATCGCCTGCGCGCCCGACGCGCACGCCGCGTAGCTGCTGGAGATCCGCGCCCCCGACCAGCCGAGCGCCTGCGCGAACGTGGCGCCCGAGATGAAGCCCGGGTAGCCGTTGCGGATCGTGTCCGCGCCCGCGACGTAGTCGACGTCGGTCCAGCTCATCCCGGCGTCGGCCAGCGCCGCGCGGGCGGCGGCCAGCCCGTACTCGACGAAGTTGCGCCCCCACTTGCCCCAGGGGTGCATTCCGGCACCGATGACGGCGATGTCCGTGCTCATTGCCTCGCCTCCGGTCGCAGGCTCCCTGCGCTCTTCAGTCCAGCCGCCGCGCGGCCACTCGCGCTCACTTGACGGGCCTCCACATCCACACGGTGTACTCGGCCTCGTCGTCCTCGTACAGGGTGCCCTCGGTCAGCTCGACCTCCATGCCGACCTCCAGGTCGGCGGTGCCGACGCCGGGGACGACCTGGCCGAGCACGACCATCTTCTCGGTCTCCAGCTCGACGGCCGCGACCGCGTACGGCACGAACGGGTCGGGCGAGACGTACGGCGGCGGCGGCTTGTAGCGGGAGTCGGCGTACGACCAGATGCGGCCGCGGTTGGAGAACGCGTACTCCTCCAGCTCCGACCCGTCCTTGGGGCCGGCGCACGCGGGGTTGCGGCAGGCCAGCTCGTTCCGGGGGAAGTACGGGGTGCCGCAGGACGCGCACCGCGTCCCCAGGAGCCGCACATCGGTGCCGGTGCTGAACCAGCCCTCGACGGCGGGGCGGCGTTCCTTGGTGGTGCTCAACGCGCCTCCCTTGATCTAAGGGCCGCAGTTTATCAATCTAACGTCTGTTTGAATCAAGGCGGAGTCCCGCTGACAGGGCGATGGCCAGCGGCGCGAGCGCGTGCACGCCCGTCCCGGGCGGCTTCCCGGATCCAACCTCGCCCTCTCCTAACTGACGCGTCAGTCACTTCGGTACAGTGCAACCGAGCCGGATTCTAAGGAGAACGCATGCGGACTGGGCTTCAAGGACGGACCGCCCTGGTCACCGGGGCCTCCCGGGGCATCGGCAAGGCGATCGCCACCGCGTTCGCGGCGGAGGGCGCCAACGTCGTGCTCTCCTCACGCAAGCAGGAGTCGCTCGACGCGGTCGCGGAGGAGATCCGCGCCGCCCACCCGGAGGCCGGCGTGCTGGCCAAGGCCGCGCACGTCGGCGACCCGGACGCCGCCGCGGCCTGCGTGGACGCGGCCGTGGCCGAGTTCGGGTCGGTGGACGTCCTGGTCAACAACGCCGGCACCAGCCCGCACTTCGGCCCGATGGTCGACATCAGCCCGGCCGCGGCGGAGAAGACCGTCCAGGTCAACCAGTTCGCGGTGGTCCTGTGGACCCAGCTGGCCTGGAAGGCGTCGATGGCCGAGAACGGCGGCTCGATCATCAACATCGCGTCGGTCGGCGGCACCGTCACCGAGCACGGGATCGGCTACTACAACGCCACCAAGGCCGCCGTCATCCACCTGACCCGCCAGTTCGCGATGGAGCTGTCGCCCGGCGTCCGGGTGAACGGCATCGCCCCCGGCCTGGTCAGGACCGCCCTCGCCCGCGCCCTGTGGGAGGAGAACGAGGAGCGGATCAACAAGACGATGCCGCTCGGCCGCATCGGCGAGCCCGAGGACATCGCCCACGCCGCCGTCTTCCTGGCCGGGGACGCCGCGTCCTGGATGACCGGCCAGACGCTGATCGTCGACGGCGGCTCCACCATCCGACCCTCGATCGCCTAGGAGCACCGATGACCCGCTGGGGACTGACCGTTCCGCTGACCGGAGTACCGCTCGCCGAGAGCCGCGAGATCGTCGCCGGGCTGCCCGCGCTCGGCTACACCGACGTCTGGTCGGCCGAGACCAACGGCACCGACGCGTTCACCCCGCTCGCCCTGGCCTCGCAGTGGGCGCCGGAGCTGCGGCTCGGACCGGCGATCGTGCCGGTCTACACCCGCGGCCCGGCGCTGCTCGCCTCGCAGGCCGCCACCCTCGCCGACCTCGCCCCGGGCCGGTTCGTGCTGGGCATCGGGACCTCCTCCGACACGATCGTCGAGCGCTGGAACGGCATCCCGTTCGACGAGCCGTACAAGCGCGTCCGCGACACGCTCCGCTTCCTGCGCAAGGCGCTGGCGGGGGAGAAGGTGAAGGAGGAGTACGACACCTTCACCGTCAAGGGCTTCAAGCTGGAGAAGGCCCCCGCGACGCCGCCGAAGATCGTGCTGGCGGCGCTGCGCGAGGGCATGCTCCGGCTCGCCGCCCGCGAGGCCGACGGCGCGATCACCAACTGGCTGGCGCCCAAGGACGTGCCGACCGTCCGCGGCGTGCTCGGGGACGAGCCGGAGCTGATCGCCCGGCTGTTCGTGTGCCCGACCGCCGACGCCGAGGAGGCCCGCGCGATCGGCCGCTGGATGATCGCCGCGTACATGACCGTGCCGGTCTACCGGGCGTTCCACGAGTGGCTGGGCCGCGGCGAGGCGCTGGCGCCGATGAACGAGGCGTGGGCCGCCGGCGACCGCAAGAAGGCGCTGGAGCTGATCCCGGACGAGGTGGTGGACGACCTGATCGTGCACGGCTCGCCGGCCGACTGCCGGGCCCGGATCCGCGAGTACGTCGACAACGGCCTCACCACGCCGGTGCTGGCGATCGTCCCCGGCGGCGGGCTGGCGGCCGCCGACGCGGTACGGGAGCTGGCCCCCGCGGCGGACTCCGCCTGACGTCTCAGCCTGACGGTCTCTTTCTGGCAAAAGGGACATGAGTGACGGACGAGCCCGGTGCGGTCGGCGCGCCGGGCTCGTTCCGTCCGCCCGAAAACCGGGCGATCGACGTTTACCGGCCAAGATCTCGGAAACGGTGGTCCGAACAGGTTCGTCCGGCCGTACCCCAGGTACGCGGGGCGAACGATCGAGACCTGACGACCGAGACGTGAAGGAGCCGACAGTGCTCACCCTGACCAGCGGAGCCGTCCAGGTGATCCGTACCGTGACGGCCAACCCCGAGATGCCGCCGGAGACCGGCATCCGCATCGAGTCCGGGATCGACGGCTCGGACGCGCTCCGGCTGTCGGTGGCGCCGGCCCCCGAGGCGGGCGACCAGGTCGTCGAGGAGGAGGGCGCCCGGGTCTACCTGGAGCCGACCGTCGCCGAACTCCTCGACGACAAGACCCTCGACGCCCAGGTCGACCCGCAGGGCGACGTGGCGTTCAGCATCGCCGAGGGCGCGGAGGGCCCCGGCCCGGCGGGGGTCTGACGCCACCGGCCCGCGCCTTCCGGACGTTCCGCGCCCGCGTTCCTGCCCACTCCCCGTTCGGCCAGGAGCGCCAGGCGGCGGTGGCCGGGGACCGCCCGTTCCGCGGGCGGCCCCGGCCTTGCCCTTTCCGGCCGAGGTTTTGGAAGACTGGGCGCCGTGACGACCGACCCCGCCCCCGACCCCGGAGAGCCCGGCGAGGCCGGGCCGTCGCGGGAGGAGCTGGACCGCCAGGCGCGCGACCACTACGGCCCCGGATGGCGCGACCAGCCGCGCGGCCTGGCCTGCGCGGTGGTCGCCGCCTTCCTCGTGCTGACCACGGTGGCCTTCGGGTTCGCCGTCGCGGCGATGATCATGGCCGCCGCCCGCTGACGCGCGGCGGCCGCGGCCGGCTCAGTCCTTGAACGTCGGGTGCGGGCCCAGGGCCCAGTACTCGTACAGCCCGTGCCCCGTCCCGTGCTCCGTCGGCGCGGCGCCGTCCAGGTACTCGTAGCGGGCCACGGCGTCGACCATGCCCCACATCCGGGCCGCGTCCTCCTCCTTGCGGGTGTCGTACGAGACGCCCTGCACCTTCGTGTCGGGCCCCTGGTACATCCCGTGCTTCCAGTCGGGCTCCAGCCCGTACCCGGTGCCGACCATCATGTGGACGGGCAGGATCGGCGTCGCCCGCACCCCGAACGGCCGGCCGCCCGGCGGGCTGAACACGATCGTCGCCGTCGAGACCTCGCGCGTGCCGTCCACGTAGACCGGGTGGTACTCGGGGCGGCCGAGGTACTCGGGCTCGCGCGACTCGTCCGCCCAGACGCGCACGGCCTCCTCCAGCAGCCGCCGGCCCTTCTCGTCCTCCTGGAGGATGCAGAGGATCGAGTGGTCCTCGAACTGCATCGGCGTGTAGAGCCAGTAGAACGTTCCGGCGTTCTTGACCTGGATGCCGGGCGGCTCCGGCTCGCCGACCGGCCGGATACCCCAGGACCGGTCCCTCGATCCCCACCAGCGGTCAGGGGTGATCTCGATGCGCTCGCCGTCCACCGTGATCGAGCCCGTCCAGCGGCCGGTCTGCGCCAGCCGCCGCGAGTCGAACACCACCCGCTCCTGCCAGCGCAGGTAGTGCGGCGGCTCCAGCGTCGCCGGGATCGCGCCCTCCCAGACGAGGTCGAACGCCAGCCCGTGCTCGTTCTCCTCCAGGACGACCCGGAGCCGCTTGAGCCCCTCCAGGACCTCCACCCGGAACGGTCCCACCCGCGTGTCCATCCGGTCGTTCCCCAGCTCCCGCGAGGCGCGGACGACCTTGTGCGCCGGGCCGCGCCGCAGCACCGCGAAGCCGTCCATCACGCCGAGGTTCGGGTACTGGCCGATCCCGATGATCAGCATCAGCTCGTCGGAGCGGCCGTGCAGGTTGAAGTAGTACCGGTCGTAGAAGTTGCGGTCGGAGGTGGTGACGTGCCGCATGACCTCCGGCGCCTGGTGGATGGGGTAGTCGTCGAGCGGCGAGAGCGTCACGTGCGGTCCCCTTCGAGGATCGTGGCGAGCAGGCGGCTGGCGTTGTTGTCGTACGGGAACTCGCTGTCCGGCTCGATCCAGCCGAAGTCGATCATCGCCTGCCCGATCCGGGCCATGATGACCGTGAACTTGAAGCCGGAGAGGATCTCGTAGTAGTCCAGGTCCGCCACCGGGCGGCCGAGCATGGCCTCGTACCGCTCGACGGTCTCGGTGTACGGCGGGAAGCCGTCCAGCCGTTCCGCGCCGACACCCTCGGAGTGGTGCCGGTCCAGGAACATGAACCAGGCGAGGTCCTCCTCGGGGGCGCCCAGCACGGCGTTCTCCCAGTCGAGGACGGCCGCGGGCACGCCCTCCCGGAAGATGACGTTCCCGATGCGCGCGTCGCCCCAGAGGAGGCGCGGCGGGCCGGGCGGCTCCTCCGGGCGGTTGGCCTTCAGCCACGCGAGCGCCTTCAGCGCCGTCTCCTGCGGGCCGTCGTACGCCCAGTGCAGGTAGTGCTCGTAGTACGCGAGGCGCTGCTCCAGCCCCGGGGCGCCCCACTTGGGCTGGTCCAGGAAGCCGAGCCCGAGCTCCTCGGGGTCGAGCCGGTGGATGCGGGCCAGGATGCCGAGGGTCGACCACCACATCGCCGCCCGCTCCGCCGGCGGGACCTCGGTGACCCAGCCGTCCATGTGGTACGGCGGCATGTCGGTCGGCACCCGGCCCTCGACCCGGCCCATCACGAAGAACGGGGCGCCGAGCGGCTCGGGGGACGGCTCGTACCAGCGGATCGGCGGTACGGGGATGTCGGTGCGCTCGTCGAGGATCCGCATCAGGCGGTACTGCTCCTCGAAGCGCGGCTCGGGGAAGATCTGGTAGCGGCTCGGGGCGACCCGTGCGACGCACGGGTCCCTGTGCTCGTGCGGGCCGTCCGGTTCGGGGCCCGTCCAGGCCACGTCGAACAGCAGGGTCTCGCTGGAGAAGCCGCTCGTGGTCGGGGTCTCCAGCATGGGGATGCGGGCGCCGGGCAGGCGCCCCTCCAGCCAGCCGGTCAGGCTGCGCAGGGTGAGGTCCGGATCGCGCTGGTCGGGAACGGGCATGGCCGCCTCCTCGCGTCGCCGGGATGGGGTGGACGGCCGCGCGCGGCGGCCGGGGCCCGGGACTCAAAAGTGAAACGTGTTCTATCAACGGGCCGGGCGGCGGTCAATGGCCTTCCCGGTGACCGGGCCCGGCGGCGGCGTGAAAAGATCGGCGCATGCGTCTTACCAAGCTCGGACACGCCTGCGTACGGCTCCAGAAGGACGACCGCACCCTGGTCATCGACCCCGGGGCGTTCACCCCCGAGGGGGACGCCCTCGACGGCGCCGACGCGGTCCTGATCACGCATGAGCACTTCGACCACTTCGACCCCGACCGGCTGCGCAAGGCGATGGCGGAGAACCCGGCGCTGGAGGTGTGGACGTCCCGCGTCGTCGCCGAGAACCTCGCCGACCTCGGCGGGCGCGTCCACCAGGTCGGGCACGAGGACGCGGTCACCGTCGCCGGCTTCGACGTCCACGTCTACGGCGAGGACCACGAGATCCTGCACCCCGACGTCCCGCCGATCCCGAACACCGGTTTCCTGGTCGACGGCGAGGTCTTCCACCCGGGGGACGCGCTGACCGTTCCGAGCGAGCCCGTCCGGACGCTGTGCCTGCCCGGGAACGCGCCGTGGCTGAAGGTCCCGGAGCTGTTCCTCTACACCCGCGAGGTGCGGCCCGAGCGCGCGTTCGTCATCCACGACGGGCTCCTGAACGACAACGGCCTCGGCGTCATGGAGACCGCGGTGGGCAACGCCGGCAAGCAGCTCGGCAAGGAGTTCCGCCGCCTCAAGCCGGGCGAGTCGGTCGAGCTGTGACGGCCGGGACGGGCGCCGTACCGCACGGCCCGATCCGCGCGGTCTTCTTCGACATCGGCGAGACCCTGATCAACGAGGCCGAGATCTACGGCCGGTGGGCGGACTGGCTCGGCGTGCCGCGGCACACGTTCCTCACCAAGCTCGGCTCGATCCTCGCCACCGGCGGCACCCACATGGACCTGCTGGAGTACTTCCGTCCCGGCTTCGACCTGGAGAAGGAGCAGCGCAGACGGGCCGAGGCGGGGGTGCCGAACGGGTTCGGGCCGGCCGACCTCTACCCGGACGCGGCGCCCTGCCTGGCGCGGCTGCGCTCCCAGGGCCTCTACGTCGGCGTCGCCGGCAACCAGCCGGTGGAGGCGGGCGAGCAGTTCGCGGCGCTCGGCCTGGAGGCCGACGTGGTCGGGATCTCCGACGTGTGGGGCGTGCAGAAGCCCGCGCGGGAGTTCTTCGCCCGCTGCGCGGAGCTGGCGGGCGTGCCCGCGGGGGAGATCCTGTACGTGGGGGACCGCGTCGACAACGACGTGCGGCCCGCGCTCGCGTTCGGGATGCAGGCGGCGTTCCTGCGCCGCGGCCCGTGGGGGTTCATCCTCGACGACCCGGCGGCGCTGGCGGAGTGCACGTTCGTCCTGGACGATCTGGAGAGCCTCCCCGATCTCGTCGCCGCCCGTAACCCCTAGGGGTCATCCCGTAATCCGCGAGTAGGGCACCAAGACCGCTCGCGCGGGGGATCCGCGGGCGGTGCCCGATCCCTAACGTGGAAGACGTGTTCGCAGGTCGCGAATACGCATCCTTCACAAGGAATCGGGGAGAAGCACACCATGAACGGCCTTTACCGCCCGCGTCAGGGACGCATGATCGCCGGTGTCTGCGCCGGTCTCGGCCGCCGCTTCGGCATGTCGGCCACGACCGTGCGGCTGCTGGCGCTGCTGTCCTGCCTCCTGCCCGGGCCGCAGTTCGTGGCCTACCTCGTGCTCTGGATCATGCTGCCGAACGAGGACGGGCACGCCGCCCGCTCCTACTGACCCACGGCCGGCCCATCACGGGTCGATCTTCCGCCCAGGGACCCTTGGACCCGCACGGCGCACGGTGTTAGATCGTGGCACGGCGTTTGCAGGGTGTCTCCGAGCGGCCGGGGAGGGAGCGGCAGTGCCGGACGAGGGCGCGGGTCCCGGCCCCGGCGCGGACGCCGCCGCGGTGCGGCGGCTCCTGGCCGGGCTGTCCGGGCTGGCCCGCGCCCGGCACGCGCCCGCCCGCGACGTGTCCGCTCACGACCCGGTGCACTGGCTGGCCGAGCTGCCCGGCGAGGTCTACGTCGAGACCGACGCCGGGCCCGGCGAGGTCCTCTTCAGCGTCCCGGTGATCCCGCTGTCGCCGCCGGCCGTGCTGGAGGAGTTCGACGGCTGGCTCGGCATGCGGCACTGGTACCGGGCCCTGCGCGACACCGCCGAGCGCGCCGCCGCGCAGGGCGCCGAGCTGGTGCTGGCCACCGGCCTGCTCGCGTGGCGGCCGCCCGAGGGGCCCGCCGTCCGCGACCATCTGCTGTCCACGCCCGTCCGGATCGCGGTGGACGAGCGGTCCGGGCGGCTGGACGTGATCCTCGCCGGGCGCACCGTCCCGCGCGACCGCGAGGTCCTCGCCGGCCTCCCCGGCTTCGGTGACGCCGGGACCGGCTGGATCCGGGACGCCGTCCACGCCGGGCAGGGCTTCGGCCTGCACGCGTCGGTGTCGGACGTGCTGCGCAAATGGTGCTCGGCCGCGTTCGGCGAGCGCAGCGAGGCCGTCACCTACCGGGAGGACTGGGTGCCCGTCCAGGCGCCGATGCCCGCCGTACCGCAGCTGCGGCTCGCCCCCGCGCTCGTGGCGCGCCCGCCGGGCCGGGACGCCGTCGCCGGCCACTGCGACCGGCTGCGCGCCCTCCTGGACGAGGAGCCGGTGCCGGCCGGGCTGGCCGCGCTCGCCGCGCCGGGGGAGAAGCCGCCCGTCCTGCACGTCGAGGAGCCGGGCCCGGGAGCGGTCGCCGAGCTGGTCGCCGGGATGCTCGCGCGCGGCCGCCGCGTCCTGGTCGCCACCGCCGACGGCGCGTCCGCCGCGGACCTGCACGCCGCGCTGCCCGCGGGCATCGCGGGGCTGTGCGCCGCCGTCACCGGCGCGGGCGCCGACGCGACCGCGCGGGCCGCCGCCGCGCTGCTCGAACGCGCCGGCGGCCACGATCCGCCCGCCCACCGGGAGCGGATCGCCGAGCTGGAACGCGCGGAGGCCGCCGCCCGTGCGGCCGCCGCCGAGGCCCGCGAGCGGCTGGCCGGGACGGAGGGCGCCGGCGTCCACGACCTGGGCGGCGGCTACGAGGGCCCGCGCGGCGACCTCGACCGGCGGCTGCGCGAAGAGGGCGAGGAGTACGGCTGGCTGCCGCCGCGCCCCGGGCTGGACGAGACCGCCCCGATCAGCGGCGGCGAGGCGGCCGAGCTGGTCCGGCTGCTGGCCGAGGAGACGCCGGAACGGCGGGCGCGGGCCGCGCGGCGCGACCTCGATCCCGCCACCCTGCCGAGCCCGGCGTACGTCCGGACGCTGATCGAGACGGAGGCGGCGGCCGCGGCCCGCGCCGCCGGCACCGAGACCGACCTGTCCCGGCGGCTGCGCCAGTGCGACGTGCGCCTGCTCGCCCGCCTCGACGCCTGCGCCGGCGCGGTGGACGCCGCGCTGCGCGATCTGGGCCTGGAGGGCCATCCGGGCGGCTGGGACCCGGCCGACCACGCCGTCCTCGCGTTCACCGACGCCCTCGCCCGGCGCCGCCCCGCCGTCTGGGAGCGCGTCGCCGAGATGGGCGCCCAGGCGCAGTGGGCCGACCGGGCGCTGCGCGCGCAGGCCGGCGAGCAGGTCCGGATGCCGCCCGGCGAGCACGACCTGCGGCGGCTGGCCGACGCCGTCCGGCAGCTGCGCCACTACCTGGACGAGGGCGGCTCCTGGAAGCGCGGCCCGCTCCGCTCCGCCACGCAGCGCCAGACCGAGCCGCTCCTGCACGGCATCACGGTCGGCGGCCGCCCGCCCGCCGACGCGGCACGGCTCGGCGTCCTGTTCAGCCACCTCATGGTGCGGATCGCGTGCCAGGAGCTCCAGTACGTCTGGGAGGCGGCCGGCGTCTCGTTCCCGGCGGACGTGCCACTGGAGGACCGGATCGCCCGGTTCGTCCGCGCGCACGCCCGCCTCGCCCGCGTCCGCGAGGCGCTGCCCGCGATCGAGGAGACCGCCGAGCTGCTCGCCCGCTCCGGGCTGGGGCTCCAGCCGACGCATCCGGTGCAGTGGCACGGGTACGCGGCGGCCCTGGAGAACGCCGTCCTCGGCCTCGCCGTGAACCGCGCCGCAGCCGACCTGGCCGCGCTGCGCGACTCGATCGGCTCCCACGACGGAGCCGACGGAGCCGACGGCGCCGGCGAGGACGACCCGCCCGAGCTGCACGCCGCGCTCGCCGCGATCGACGCCCGGGACGCCGACGCGTACGGCCGCTCCCTGCGCGATCTGGCGGAGGCGCGGCACGAGCGCGCCTTCCAGCTCAGATGCGAGCGCCTCCTCGGCCGCGTGCACGCCGCGCACCCCGAGCTGGCCGAGCTGATGGCCGCCACCGCCGGCGACGAGGCGTGGGCCGCCCGGGCCGGGCACTGGGACGAGGCGTGGGCCTGGGCGCGGGCCGCGGCGGCGCTGGCGGCGCTGCCGCGCTCGGACGCCGAGGAGCGGCTCCGCGCGGACGCCGGCGCGGCCCAAGAGCGGGCGGCGGAGGCCGCCGCGCGGCTCGCGGCGGAGCGGGCCTGGGGCGCGGCGCTGGACCGGCTCGCGGTCACCGCCCCGGCCGACGCCGTGCCCGCGATGATCGTCCCGTGGGGGCGGCTCCCCGGCGCCGTCCCGCGGCGCCCGGACGCGTTCGACGTCGTGATCGTGGACGGCGACACCGGGGCGGAGGCGCTGTTCGTGCTGTGGTCGGCCCCCCGCGCGATCCTGCTGGGATCGCGCGGCCGGGACCTGCCCGTACCGGACGGGCCGGTCCCCGCCGGACTCGGCTTCGCCCCCACCGCGACGCTCTTCGGCGTCCTCCTCGACCCCGCGGAACCGGACGAGCCCGCCCCCGAGTCCGACCCCGAACCCGCCGCGGACGCCCCGGCCCCGGCTCCGGCGCCCGCGCCCGCGCCGGAGTTCCGGCCCGGCCGGTCCATCGCCACGTACAAGCGCCCGGAGCTGATCGGGCTGGTCCGCCGCGCCGCCGAGAGCGACCCGGACCTCACCGACGACCAGCTCGTGGAGCTGGTGCGCCGGCTCCTCGACTGCCCGCCGGACGAGGAACTGCTGGCGGGAGCCCGGATCCGCTACGCCGTGGAGGCGTACCGCGCCGAGGGCTGACTCTCATGGCGGCAGGCAAAGGCCGCTGACCTGCGCGAGTTTCGGATGGCGGGAAAGTGCCCGCAAGTGGACACGGAGCACGGCATCATCGCTTCATGCAGGCAGCGGAAATCGTCGAGATCTGGCGCGCGGTCATCCTCGGCGAGGAGAAGTCGTGGGTGGCGTTCGAGCACGGCACCTGCGTCGTCCTCATGGCGCCGGAGGGCGATCTGGCCGCGCAGGCGGTCGCGATCCTGCGGGAGTACGGGCCGGTCGCGGCGGGGACGCCGGCCGCCGACTTCGGCACCATCGACCTGGACGACGCGCCCGGCTGGGTCGTGTACGGCCACCACGCCGACGTGCTCACCTACGTCGCCCCCGGCGAGGTCGAGGACCCGGACGAGCTGCGGGTCGGCCTGCTCGGCCGCTCCAAGCGGGACCGGGACGGGCGCGAGCTCACGGTCGTCCACGTGGAGGACCGGCGCCCGCCGGCCTGACGTTCCGGCCCCGGCTGTCACCCGCGTTCTGTATATACGACATGTGGCCGAATGGGACGAGGACGCGCTGGCGCTGCTGCGCGCCGCCGCGTACCGGCGGGATCCGGCGGCCGGGCTGCCGCTGCTGGCGGACCGGCCGCTCGGTCCGGTGCTCCAGTACGCCGGCGACGTCCTGGTCGCGGCCCTGGAACGGGACGGGCCCGGCGCGGCCGGCGCGGTGCGGCTCGCTCGCGAGTGCGCGGCGGAGCTGACCGGGCGCGGCCTGGCCGGCGACGCGGAGCTGGCGGCCGAGCTGGCCGGCGCGCTGGCGGGCGAGCCGCCGGAGCTGGCGGACGCGCCGGTGGAGCTGAGCATGCTCGGGCTGCTGATGGACGCCGACCCGGCCGAGGGCGCGCAGGTCGTCGATCTGCGCACCGGCGACATCGGGCCCGACATCGCGGTGGGCGACGAGCCGCGCCGCTGGCTGATGTTCTGGCCGCAGGGCCCGGCCGGATCCGCCGAAGCGTCCGGGTCTGCCGAGTTCGCCGAGGAGGAGCGGCGCGGCCGGGCGCGGCAGTGGCTCGCGGCGCACGGCTTCCGCTCCCGGCCCCACTTCCTGTAGCGCGGGCTCAGGAGCCCGGGCGGACCAGCGGGAACGGCACCGTCTCGCGGATGCTGCGGCCGGTCAGCGTGATCAGCAGCCGGTCGATGCCCATGCCCATCCCGCCCGCCGGCGGCATCGCGTACTCCAGCGCCCGCAGGAAGTCCTCGTCCAGCTCCATCGCCTCCGGGTCGCCGCCCGCCGCCTGGAGCGACTGCTCGGTCAGCCGCCGCCGCTGCAGGATCGGGTCGATGAGCTCGGAGTACGCGGTGCCCAGCTCCAGGCCGAAGACGATGAGGTCCCACTTCTCCGCCAGCCGCGGGTCCTTGCGGTGCGGGCGGGTGAGCGGCGAGGTCTCGGCCGGGTAGTCGCGCACGAACGTCGGCGCCTTCAGCTCCTCCTCCACGAGGGCCTCGAACAGCTCCTGGACGAGGCGCCCCTGCCCCCAGGCCGGATCGGCGTTCAGCCCGGCCCGTTCGGCGGCGGCCCGCACCGTCCCGATCGGAGTGTCGGGGGTGAGGTCCTCGCCGAGGGCCTCCGACACCGACCCGTACACGGTGATCTCGCGCCACGGCTCGGCCAGGTCGTACTCGACGCCGTCCCGGACGACCACCGTGGTGCCGAGCGCGGCACGGGCGGCGGCGATCACGAGGTCGCGGGTGAGCGCGGCCATCGTGTCGTAGTTGCCGTACGGCTCGTACGCCTCCAGCATCGTGAACTCGGGGTTGTGCTTGTGCGACACGCCCTCGTTGCGGAAGTTGCGGTTCAGCTCGAAGACCTTGCCGACGCCGCCGACCAGCAGCCGCTTGAGGTACAGCTCCGGCGCGATCCGCAGGTAGAGCTGCATGTTGTACGCGTTCATACGGGTCGTGAACGGGCGGGCGGTGGCACCGCCGTGGATCGGCTGGAGCATCGGCGTCTCGACCTCCAGGTAGTGCCGCTCGCGCAGCACGTCCCGGACGGCGGCCACCGCGTCGCCGCGCATCCGCAGCATCCGGCGGGCCTCGTCGTTGACGATGTAGTCGACGTACCGCTGCCGGACCCGCGCCTCGGGGTCGGCGAGGCCGGTGCTCTTGTTCGGCAGCGGGTGCAGGCACTTGGCGGTGAGTTTCCAGGAGCCCGCGAGAACGGAGAGCTCACCCGTACGTGAGGTCACCACCTCGCCGGCGACGCCGACCTGGTCGCCGAGGTCGATCAGCGTCTTCCAGGTCCGCAGCGAGTCCGCGCCGAGCGCGTCGGCCGTCAGCATGACCTGGAGGTCGCCGGTCTCGTCGCGCAGCGTCACGAAGATGAGCCGGCCGTGCTCGCGGGCGAGCACGACACGCCCGGCGATCGCGACGTCCGCGCCGGTGTGCGAGTCCGGTGCCAGATCGGGGAAGCGCTCGCGGATCGCGGCCGCGTAGTCGGTACGGTCGAAGCCCAGGGGGTACGGTTCCATCCCCGCGGCGCGGATCTGGTCGAGCTTGGCGTGCCGGACCCGCTCCTGCTCCGACAGCCGCCGCTGCGGCGCGCGGGCCGCGTCCGCCGCGTCCTCGATCTCCTGGATCCTGGTGACCAGGGCGGGCGAGGGCTGCGTCCGCGCGGCGCGGTCCAGCCGGGGGCGGCTGAGGCTCGGCAGGAAGCCCTCGGCCTTGGCGTAGGCGAGGCCGAGCCGGATGATGTCGCGGCTCTGCTGGTAGCAGATGAAGCGCGGCCGCCAGTCGGGGTTGTACTTGGCGTTCGCCAGGTAGAGCGACTCCAGCTGCCAGAACCGGGAGGCGAACGACAGGAAGTGGTAGTACAGCCGCGCGACCGGCCCGGCGCCGATCTGCGAGCCGCGCTCGAACGCCGCGCGCAGCATCGCGAAGTTCAGCGAGAGCTGCTGGGCGCCGACCGTCGCGGCCTTCTCGGCCAGCTTGGCGACCATGAACTCGTTCAGGCCGTTCTCGGCGCCGCGGTCGCGCCGCATCAGGTCCAGGGACAGGCCCGTACGGCCCCACGGGACGAAGCTGAGCAGCCCGCGCAGCTCGCCCTCGGCGTCGAACGCCTCGACCATGACGCAGCGGCCGTCGGTCGGGTCGCCGAGCCGGCCGAGCGCCATCGAGAAGCCGCGCTCGGTCTCCTCGCCGCGCCAGGCGTCCGCGCTGCGGATCAGCTTGGCCATCTCCCAGCCGGCGATCTGCGCGTGGCGCCGGATCCGGACCGTGTAGCCGGCCCGCTCCACCCGCCGTACCGCCTGCCTGACCTGGCGCATCTCGCGGCCGTCGAGGTTGAAGTCGGTCAGGTCGATGATCGCCTCGTCGCCCAGCTCGAACGCGTCGAAGCCGTGCCGCCGGTAGATGTGCGCGGCGCGCTCGCCGACGCTGACCGCGCCCGGGATCCAGGCGTGCGCGCGGCACTCTTCGAGCCAGGCGGCGATCGCCTGGTCCCACGACTCGGGGTCGCCGAGCGGGTCGCCGCTGGCCAGCGACACCGAGCCCTCGACCCGGTAGGCGATGGCGGCCTTGCCGTTCGGGGCGACGATGACGTCCTTGTCGCGGCGCAGCGCGAAGTAGCCGAGGGAGTCCTGGTCGCCGTACTCGGCCAGCAGGGTGCGCGCGGCGAGCTCCTCGTCGGCGTCCAGGATCGCGTCCCGCCGGCCGGGCCGGAACAGCGCCCAGAACGTCACGATCAGCAGCCCGGTGCCGAGCACGCCGATGATGACGTCGACCCAGCCGGGCACCTTCACGTCCAGCGGCTCGCCGGTGACGCCCGCGCCCAGCACCGTCTGCAGCGCCACGTACCAGGGGTCGCTCCAGAACCCGCCGGCCGGGTTCTGGTCGGTGAGCGTGACCAGGAGCGTGCCGACGCACCCGCTGACGACGACCAGGCCGGCGAACACGATCGCCGCGACGCGCCGGTTGGCGCGGTCGGGCAGCGTGGTGAACTCGCCGCGCGCCGCGATGATGAGCCCGAGCACCGCCAGGAACACGGCGGTGGTGATGCACTCGCCGATCGGCGTGGGCTCGTCCGGGTCCAGGATGAGCGCGATCAGGAGCAGCGTGGACGTGGTCGAGTACAGCCCGAACAGCAGGACCAGGATCCGCCAGGCGGCCTTCTTGCGCCGCCGCACGCCCATCGACAGCAGGATCAGCAGGAACCCGAACGGGACGCTCGCGGTGAACCCGAGGTAGTAGATCCAGCGCAGCGCCCAGATGTCGGCGACCTCCAGGATGAGGTCGGAGGACAGCCAGGCCAGGATGGACAGGATGCCCGACAGCCGGGTGTACCAGAAGAAGATCGTCGGTACCGACTGGATGAGCCCTCGCCAGGCGCCCGCGGGCGCGCCGCTCGGAACGGGCGCCTTACCGGCGGTGCCAGATGTCGTCACGTTCGTCCACACTTCTGTCGCTCACTCGCAGCCCGCGCCGCGAACCGGCGCGACACGTCGGGCGTCCTACGGGTAGGGGACGCCGCCACAGGGGGGACAATGTCATACGGGACAGACCCCCGACGGGAGGCTCCGTCCTCGCGCGCATCATCTTCCCCACGAAGGCCGTCCAAGATTGTCAGCAAAAGTCGATATGGTCGCGGATATGCCTAATGAGACCTCCGGTGAGCGGTTGCTCGCCCACCGTTACCGACTGGTCACCCAGGTCGGCCGCGGCGGTATGGGTACGGTCTGGCAGGCTCACGATGAGGTCCTCGGTCGTGACGTTGCGGTGAAAGAGGTCATCCTGCCGCATGGTCTCACCGATGAGGAACGCTCGGTCCACCACAAGCGCACGTTCCGCGAGGCGCGCACGGCGGCGCGCCTCGGCCACCCCGGCGTCGTCACCGTGTACGACGTCGTGGAGGAGGACGGGCGGCCGTGGATCATCATGGAGCTCATCCACGCCCGGTCCCTGGATCAGGTGATCAAGCAGGAGGGGCCGCTGGAGATCCGGCGCGCCGCCGAGATCGGCCGCCAGATGCTGGCCGCGCTGCACGCCGCGCACGAGGCCGGCGTCCTGCACCGCGACGTCAAGCCCAGCAACGTGCTGGTCACCCGGGGCGACCGCGCCGTCCTCACCGACTTCGGCATCGCCACCGCCGCCGGCGACGCCACGCTCACCCAGACGGGCCTGGTCATGGGCTCGCCCGCCTACATCGCTCCCGAGCGCGCCCGCGGCCGCACCGCCGGGCCCGCCTCCGACCTGTGGTCGCTCGGCGTCACGCTGTACTCGATGACGCACGGCAAGTCCCCCTTCGAGCGGTCCGAGCCGATGGCGGCGCTGGTCGCCGTCATCTCCGAGGACCCCGATCCGCCGGAGAACGCCGGCAAGCTCGCCCCGGTCATCCGCGGGCTGCTGCGCAAGGACCCCGACCAGCGGATGGACGCCATCGAGGCCGGGATCCTGCTCGACGACATCGTCCGCCAGGAGACGTTCGACACGCAGCGCACGATGGCCGTCCAGTTCCCGATGGACGAGCCGCTCCCCGAGCAGGGGGAGGCGCCGCCGCCGGCCTCCGGCGAGCCGGCCGAGGCCGAGGCAGAGCGGACGGTGCGCGACGGGTACGCCGACCAGAGCTACGCCGATCAGACCTACGCCGACCAGGCGTATGCGGACGAGGCGTACGCCGAGTCCTACGAAGCGCCGGCGCCCGCCGCGGCGGACGGCGGCGAGGCCGGCAACGGCCGGACGAAGGCCGTGACCGCGGCGCGGGACGACGACCCCTCGCGTACGGCCAGGGAGCCCGCGAGCGCCATGGCGTGGCGCCCCGGCCCGCCCACCGAGCCCGCCGGCCGCCCGCCCGCGTCCGTCGGCGGGGGCTCCGGGCGGTCCACGCTGGCCGACAACCGCAACGTGCTCGTCGTCGCGGCGATCGTCGTGGTGCTGCTCGTCGCCGTCGTCGGGTTCGCGCTGGCCAACGGCGGCGATGAGAAGGAGGGCGGCACGCGCGGCGCGAGCTCCTCGCCGGAGCCGAAGTCGCCGCCCGCGACGTCGGCGTCCCCGTCGCCGAGCGGTACGCCGAGCCCGGTGGTCCCGGCGGACTTCCGCGTGCACAAGGACTCCAGCGGGTTCTCCATCGCGATCCCGAAGGACTGGGAAGGGCCCAAGAAGCGCGGCTCCTCGCCGAGCAGCGTGTTCTTCGAGCCGCCGAGCGGGCCCGGCTACATCCAGGTCGACCAGACCGACGACCCCAACGACAGCGCGCTGGAGGACTGGGAGAACTACGAGCCCCAGGCGCGCGGCCGGTTCAGCGGTTACGAGCTGATCGGCATCCGCCCCGTGAAGGAGGGCGAGCCGGTCAGCGACCCCGACGGCGACGACGCCGCCGACTGGGAGTGGACCTACAACGGGAGCGGCCAGCGGCTGCACGCGCTGAACCGGGGCTTCGTCATGAACGACACCGGTTACGCCATCGTGCTCGTCGCTCCCGACAAGGACTGGGATGCGACGCTCGCCCGGATGGACCCGGTCTACCGGTTCTTCAAGCCACGCGACTGACGCCCAACCAGATAAGGTCGCCATACATGTCGGACGGGGACGAATCGGCGCATGAGCGCCTGCTTGCTGGCCGCTACCGCCTCCTGTCGGTCGTCGGGCGCGGCGGAATGGGGACCGTCTGGCGGGCCCGGGACGAGATGCTCGGCCGCGAGGTCGCGGTCAAGGAGGTCCTGCTCCGCCACGAGCTGAGCGACGAGGAGCGCGCCGACCGGCACCGGCGCACGCTGCGCGAGGCCCGCGCGTCGGCCCGGCTGAACCATCCGGGCGTCGTGACCGTACACGATGTCGTGGACGAGGACGACCGCCCGTGGATCGTCATGGAGCTGGTCCGCGCCCGGTCCGTCCAGGAGGTCCTGGACCAGGACGGGCCGCTGCCGCCGGGCCGGGTCGCGGCGATCGGCCGGCAGGTCGTCGGCGCGCTGCGCGCCGCGCACGCGATCGGCATCCTGCACCGCGACGTGAAGCCCGCCAACGTGCTGCTCACCGACGACGACCGCGCGATCCTCACCGACTTCGGCATCGCCCAGGTCGAGGGCGACGCGACGCTCACCCAGACCGGGCTGCTGATGGGGTCGCCCGCGTACATGGCGCCCGAGCGGCTGAAGGGCGAGCGCGCGATCCCGGCGTCGGACCTGTGGGCGCTGGGCTCGACGCTGTACGCGGCGTGCGAGGGCAAGCCGCCGCACCACCGGTCCGAGGCGATGGCGGTGCTCGCCGCGGTGATGACGCTGGATCCGCCGCCGCCGCGCAACGCGGGGCCGCTCGGCCCCGTCCTGTACGGGCTGCTGCGGCGCGATCCGGTCGACCGGCTCCGGGCCGAGCAGGCCGAGGAGATGCTGGCCGCGGTCATGGCGGGGAGTCCCGTGCCGTCCGCGGCGGGCATGGCCGGGATCGCGGGCACGGCCGGCACGGCCGGCACGGCCGGTACGACGATGGGCCCGACGCCGACACCCACACCCACGCCCACGCCGGCGCCGCTGGAGGCGGCGGCGATGGAGCGGACGACCGGGGTGCCCGTCCCGGACCTGCCCACCCACGACGGCATGGGCCCGTACGACGGCCGGACTGCGCCCGGCACGGCGCCCGGGAAGCGCCGCTCGCCCGCGGTGATCATGCTGGTGGCGGCGGCCGCCGCGGCCGCGGTCACGGTGGTCGCCGGGCTGGTGGTCTTCTGGTCCGGGGACGACGGCGGCGGGGGCGGCCCGTTCGACGCCGCCAAGACTGCCCCGGGGCAGCGGTCCCCGGGCCAGGGCGGCACGGGCGGGGGACCCGTGAAGAGCCCGGCGGGCGCCGCGCCCGCCACGACCCTGCTGCCGCCGGGGTTCACGCGCGTGCGCGTCCACGGGTACTCGATCGGGGTGCCCGCCCACTGGACCCGCAAGGAGCAGGGCAACAGCACGCTGTGGCTGGATCCGGACTCCGACGCCTACGTCCAGGTCGACCGCACGTTCTGGACCGGCGACCCGTACGCCCACTGGACGCAGTGGGACCGGGAGGTGCGGGCGAAGGGCTCGCTCGCCGGATACCGGCGCATCGACCTGCGCAGGACCAGGGTCGGCCAGCGGCCCGCCGCCGACATCGAGTTCACCTGGAGCAGGTTCCGGGCCGTCGACCGCGGGGTGATCGCGGGCGGCCGCCCGTTCGCGGTGCTGGTCGCGGTTCCGGCGGGCCAGTGGAATCAATACCAGCGGACCGTGAACAATGTCCTCGACACGTTCCAGCCGTGAACGTGGTCTAGGCAGCGCCGCGCGACACGGGGGACCATTGAGATATGGCTGAGGGTCATCTGCTCGCCGGCCGGTACCGGCTGGACGCGGTGGTCGGCCGTGGCGGCATGGGCACGGTCTGGCGCGCCTATGACGTGATGCTCGACCGCGAGGTCGCGGTCAAGGAGGTGGTGCTGCCGCCCGGGCTGGGCCCGGACGAGCACGAGCTGACCTACAAGCGCACCTTCCGCGAGGCCCGGGCCTCCGCCCGGCTCAACCATCCCGGCGTCGTCACCGTCCACGACGTCGTGGAGGAGGCCGACCGGCCGTGGATCGTGATGGAGCTGGTCCACGCCCGCTCGCTCCAGGACGTGCTGGAGGAGGGGCTGCTGGAGCACCGGCGGGTCGCGGAGATCGGCCTGCAGATGCTCGGCGCCCTGCGGCACGCGCACGAGAAGGGCATCCTGCACCGCGACGTCAAGCCCAGCAACGTGCTGATCACCGACGCCGGCCGGGTGGTCCTCACCGACTTCGGCATCGCCCAGGTCGAGGGCGACGCCACCCTCACCCAGACCGGCCTGGTCATGGGGTCGCCCGCGTACATCCCGCCGGAGCGCGCCCAGGGCGAGCGGGCGGTGCCGGCGTCCGACCTGTGGGCGCTCGGGGCGACGATGTACGCCGCGCTGGAGGGCCGGTCGCCGTACGAGCGCTCCGACGCGATGTCGTCGCTCCAGGCCGCGCTGATCGAGCCCGTGCCGCCGCCGCGCAACGCCGGGCCGCTGCGCGCGGTGCTGGACGGGCTGCTCGCCCGCGAGCCCGCCCGCCGGATCACGGCCGCGCAGGCCGAGCCCATGCTGGACCGGGTGGCCACGATGCCCCGGCCGGTCGCGCCGCCGCCCCCGCCGCCGCGGCCGCGCACGGACGAGACGTTGCTGGACGAGCCCCTGCGCGCCTACGAGCAGACGGTCGTGGACGAGCCCGCCGACACCATCCTCGACTCGGCCGAGTTCGAGGAGATCACCCGGCCGGATTCGGGCACCGGCTCGGCGTCGCACGCCCCGCCGGGCCCGCCGCCTCCGGCCCCGCCCTCCCGGCCGCCGACCGGGCCGCCGGCACGGCCACAGGCAGGGCCGCCCTCGCGCCCTTCCCAGTACGGGCGGCCGGAGGAGCCGCGCACGCTGCTGGAGACCGAGTGGGCGCCGCCGCCCGAGCATGGCAACCGCGCGCCGGGCGGCCAGGTTCCGGGGGCGGGCGCGCCGCAGACGCCGCCGCCGTGGGAGCAGCCCGCGCAGTCCCGGCAGTGGCAGCAGCCGCGGCCGCCGACGCCGGTGCTGAGCCCGCGCGAGAAGGAGCGCCGCAAGACCATCGTCATCGTCACGATCGCGGTGATCCTGGTGGTCGCCGCGGTGCTGGGCGGGGCGCTGATCATCCGAATGAAGATCAACGGCGGTGCGGGCGCCGCCGGCGAGGTCCGGGTGGAGGCCGTCCGCGGCGCCTGACAGGCGGTCCCCGCCGGCCGGCCGCGACCTGCGGCGGCCGGTGGCGGCGGGGGCTCAGTTGCCGGCGATGAGGGCGTTCAGGGCCAGCCGCAGGTCGGCGACGTGCGCGTCCAGCTCCTCCAGCGCCGGGCCGGCCGGGCCGCCGGTGCCGCCGCGCAGCCGGGCGACGTCGTCCTCGACCCGGATCATCCGGTCGTCCAGCGTCTTGAGGATCTGCTCGCCGGTGCCGGACGCGCCGTCCTCGTCGTCGTCCAGCGCCTGCCGCAGCAGCGCGGCCTGCTGCCGCAGCTGGAGCGTGCGGCGGTGCAGATCGACGAAGATCGATACCTTGGCGCGCAGCAGCCAGGGGTCGAACGGCTTGGTCAGGTAGTCGACCGCGCCCGCCGCGTACCCCTGGTACGCCTGCTCGCCGGCCTCGCCCGCCGCGGTCAGGAAGATGATCGGGATGTCCCGGGTCCGGGGCCGGCTCTTGATGTGCCCGGCGGTCTCGAACCCATCCATGTCGGGCATCACCACGTCGAGCAGGATGAGCGCGAACTCGTCGTTCAGCAGCTCCTTGAGCGCGGCCCGGCCCGAGGAGACGGAGACCACCTCGACCGGGAGCGCGTCGAGGACGGCCGCGAGGGCCACGAGGTTCTCCTCGCGGTCGTCCACGGCCAGGATCTTCGTGGCGTGCGGCACCGGCTCCTCCGCGCGTCGGTCAAGGCCTGTCGTGCGCCAACCCTGCCATGCCCGTGCCCGGCGCGACCAGGGAACGGCGCCGAATCAGCATAGAGGGCGGCCGTCAGGACAGCCATCCGGGCTTCACCAGCCCGGATTCGTACGCGAACACGACCAGCTGGGCGCGGTCGCGGGCGCCGAGCTTGACCATCGTCCGGCTCACATGGGTCTTGGCGGTCGCCGGGCTCACCACCAGCCGGGTCGCGATCTCCTCGTTCGTCAGCCCCTCGCCGACCAGCGTCATCACCTCGCGCTCGCGCTCGGTGAGGGCGTTGAGGCGGGGCGAGGGCGCGGGCTCCTTGGCCCGGGTGGCGAACTCGGCGATCAGCCGCTTGGTCACGCTCGGCGACAGCAGCGCGTCGCCCGCCGCCACCGCCCGCACGGCGTGGATCAGCTCGACCGGCTCGGTGTCCTTGACCAGGAACCCGCCGGCTCCGCCGCGCAGCGCCTCGAACACGTACTCGTCCAGTTCGAACGTCGTGAGGATGACGATCCGGACGCCGTCCAGCCGCTCGTCGGAGGCGATCCGGCGGGTGGCCTCCAGGCCGTCCAGGCCGGGCATCCGGATGTCCATCAGGATCACGTCGGGACGCAGCCGGCGGGCCTGCGCGACCGCCTCCTCGCCGTCGCTCGCCTCGCCCACCACCTCGATGTCGGCCTGGGCGTCCAGGAGCGCCCGGAACCCCGCGCGGACCAGGACCTGGTCGTCGGCCAGCAGGACCTTGATCATTCCGTGTCTCCCTCGCCCGTGGGCCCGGCGCCGGGGGGCGCCTCGGTGGCCGGCAGCGTCGCGCTCACCCGGAACCCGCCGCCCGGCCGCGGCCCGGCCTCGAACGTGCCGCCGAGCGCCGCGGCGCGCTCGCGCATGCCGTTGATCCCGCTGCCGCCCGGATGGTCGTCCAGCAGCGACACGCCCTGGCCGTCGTCCTCGACCTGGACGGCGACCTCCCGCTCACCGTAGGCGATCCGGAGCCGGGCCGTCACCGGCCCGGGACCCGCGTGCCGGGTGATGTTCGTGAGCGACTCCTGGACGATCCGGAACGCGGCCAGGTCGGTGCCGGCCGGCAGCGGCCGCCGCTCCCCGGTGATCTCCGACTCCACCCGCAGCCCCGCCGACCGGGCCCGGCCGAGCAGCTCGTCCAGCCGGGCCAGGCCGGCGGTCGGGGAGCGCGGCGCGCTCTCGCCCTGCGAGCGCAGCACCCCGATCACCGACCGCATCTCGGTGAGCGCCTCCTTGCTGGCCTCCTTGATCGCGGCCAGCGCGGTGCGCGCCTGGTTCGGATCGTCGTCGATCAGGTGCAGCGCCACCCCGGCCTGCACGTTGATCATCGAGATGTTGTGCGCCAGCACGTCGTGCAGCTCGCGGGCCATCAGCAGCCGCTCCTCGCTGGCCTGGCGGCGCTCCTCCTCGGCCCGGGTACGGGCCGCGGCGGCGGCCCGCTGCGCGCGCATCCTGACCAGCTCCCCGCTGATCAGCGCGATCAGCACCCACGCGACCGCGAACGCCGCGCCGCTCACCGACGGCTCCTCCACCGGGAACGGCGTGCCCGCCCGGCCGCGCTCCTCGAACGGCACGCCGATCACGGCGGTGAGCGCGAAGTACCCGGCGACCGCGGCCGACGCGCCCGCCCACGCGGCAAGCCGGTGCCCGGCCACCACGGCGCCCACCAGCGCGATGGCCGCGGCGAACAGGCCGGGCCCGTACGTGTAGGCGCGCAGCAGGTAGACCAGCGTAACCGCGCCCACCCCCGCCAGCGTGAACACCGGGTGCCGGCGGCGCAGCAGCAGCAGCGCCGGGCCGCCCGCCAGCAGCGCGAACCCCAGCGGGTCGAGCGGCGTGCTGGTGTACCCGGGGTCGGGCTCGCGCCAGGGGCCGTGCGTCTCGTCCCACGACGGCGGGCCCTCCCAGGGGCCGCCGCGGCGCTCCCCGCTCTGCGCGCCCAGCGACCCGACGACCTGGACGAACGCGAGGAACGCCGGCACCAGCCAGACGGGCCACGTGCTCGGCAGCGGCAGGTGGGGCCTGACCTGCGCGCCCGGCGGGGAAGTGCTCATGCCTGCAAGTTAGGTCACCGGGCCCGGCGGCGGCGTCGGTCCGGGGGAGTGACCGGACCTACTCCCGCGGCGGTACGGGGCGGCCGCGGCCGCCATCGCGGGTCGGAGGCCGGGCATGGCGCGCTCACCCGCTCCACCGGACGGGCAGGCGCTCGAAGCCGTTCCGGGTGGTGGACCTCAGCCGGACGGGCTCGCCCGCCGGGACGAGGCGCCCGGGGCGCTCCAGGACGGCGGTGAGCAGCGCGCGCAGGTGGAGGCGGGCGAGCATGGCCCCCAGGCAGGCGTGCGGGCCGTGGCCGAGGGCGAGGTGGGGCCGCGCCCGGCCGCCGGGCCTGAAGCGGTCCGGGACGAACCGGTGCGGGTCGGGGAACGCGGCCTCATCGTGGCCGGCGGCGGTGAGCCAGAGCGACACCCGCTCCCCGGGCCGCAGCGGGACCCCGCCCATGATCGTCGGGCGGCGTACGGTGCGGCGGACGCACATGACCGGCGTCCACCAGCGCAGCGTCTCCTCGACGGCGGCGTCCAGGAGCCCCTCGTCGGCGCGGGCGGCCCGCAGCCGGGCGTACTGGTCGGGGGCGCGCAGCAGCGCGTACAGGCCGCCCGCGAGCGTGTTGCGGACGGTCTCGGGGAGGTCCGCGGCGACCCCGGCGGCGAAGTCGGCCGGGGCGTCGCCGGTGATCCGGGCCAGCAGGGCGCGGGCCGGCGGCTCCATGTCGATCATCGCGGCGTCCGGCTCGGGCGGGCCGGCGGACGTCCCGTGCGGCCCGGCGCCGGGCTCGGGCGCGAACAGCTCCGGGTGGGCGAGCGCGTGCCGGACGTCGGCGTACCGCAGCACCGCCCACGAGCCCGGCCCGCCCGCGCCGCGCTCGTCCAGCCAGGTGACCGGGGTGCGGGCGCGCAGCCGGTCCAGGAGGTCGTACGGCACGCCGCGGGCGTAGGTGTCCGGGCAGGCCAGCGCCTCCGCCCCGGCGACCGGCCGGGCGCCTCGCCGCTGCGGCATGGACTCCCTCCCGTTCGCCGTGTCGCCCTGTGTCCCCCCGCGTCCCCCCGTGTCCCTCTTCTTCAGCCCGCGAGCCATTCCCCGGTCTCGACGCTCACCAGCCCGTGCCGCGCCGCCTCGATGACCGCCTCCCGCTGCGAATGCACCCCGAGCTTGCTCAGCACGCTCTGGACATGGCTGCGGGCGGTGCTGCGGGTCACGCCCATCGCCTTGGCGAGCGCCTGGGTGGACTCGCCGCGCGCCAGCCGGGTCAGCACCTCGCGCTCGCGCGGGGTGAGGAACCGCGCCACCTGCCGCGCCTGGCTGTGCGCCCGGTCGCCGCCGCCGCGCCGGGCGGCCCGGTCGACGACGATCTCGCCGGCCTCGACCCTGCGCAGCACCGCCAGGACGTCGCCGGCCTGCTGGCCCTTGTGCGCGAAGCCGTGCACCCCCGCCGCGAGCCCCGCGTCCAGCACCCGCTGCTCCAGGAACCCGGTCAGCACCACGAACCGCGCGTCCGGGGCCGCGGCGCGCAGCCGCGGCATCCAGTCCAGCGCGGTGCCCGCCGGGAACCGCAGGTCGATCAGGCAGACGTCCGGCGGGTCGGCGCGCAGCATCGGCAGCGCCTCCTCCGGCGAGTACGCGACGCCCACGACGGCGTGCCCCGCGTCCGCCAGCACCAGCGACAGCGAGTCGGCGAAGACCGCATGGTCGTCGCACACGAGAACCCTCATGGACAGACCCTCATAAACCAGCCCTCATAAACGAACCTTCATGGACGAACCTCAGGGATGCGGCCGCCAGTCGTCGGCGGTGACGGCGGCCGGGACGGCCTCGGGCGGCGGGGCGGACGGCAGCAGGATGCGGACCCGGGCGCCGCCCATCGCGCCGGTGCGGATCTCCAGCCCGCCGCCGTACTCGGAGATCAGGTCGTGCACGATGCCGAGGCCGAGCGAGGCCAGCCCGCCCGAGCCGGCGCCGAAGCCGGGCCCGTCGTCGTCGACCTGCACGGCGACCCAGCCGCGGTCGGCGGCGACCTGGACGTCCACCCGCCCGGCCGCGACCCGGCAGGCGTTGTCGAGCACGTTGCGCAGCGCGCGCCACAGCGCCACCGGGTCCATGTGCGCCCACGCCTCGCCGCCGGTGAGGCTGACCTCGTGCGGGGTGGCGAGCCGCATGCCGGTGACGACCTCGGCGGTGAGGTCGTCCACCCGGATGCGCTCGGGCAGCGGGCGCTCGTGCTCGCCCGCGCCGCCTGTGCCGCCTGTGCCGCCTGCGTCGTCGCCGTCGAGCCTGCGCAGCAGGTGGTCCAGCCAGCGGGTCTCGCCGAGCAGCTGCTCGACCCGCTCGCGGCTGGTGGCCCCCACGTCGTCGGCGACCGCGACCGCCGAGGCCAGCATGATGATCGTGCCGAGTTCGTGGCGGATGTCGTGCCGCAGCCGCCGCCGCCACAGGCCCGGATCGCCGCCGGCGGCGGCTCCGGAGCGGGCCGGCGCGGCCTGGTCGAGGCCGTGCGTCGCGACATGTGCGGGCATGTCGAACGGAGATGACCGAGACTGCCCGTTGTTCATGGAAGGACCCCCGTCCGGTAATACCAGCACCGTGACGACGGTCACTCGCGAACGTTCTCTTGTCCAGGTCGCCGACCGCGACAGACGGGTCACTGACCGGAAGTGGACATGCTTATCCGGCGGCGTAAACCGGGGCCTTTGCCGGTACGTCTGTAAGGGTCGTACTAACTGGATTGTCGGCCGCCGGACCGGCATTTCTTTCATACCTACGGCGTAGCCGTCTTGCGCATTCCGGTGGGTGTGATCGGGGACGCGGGGAGGGATCGTCGGGGCATGCCTGCGATCACCTTTCTCGGACATGCCGGAGTGGCGGTACGCGCGGGCGCGTTCCGCCTGCTCGCGGATCCCTGGCTCGCCACGTCGGGGGCCTTCCTCGGGGCCTGGCACCAGTATCCGAGGAACGATCACCTCGACCCCGGCGCGCTGGCGGACGCCGACTGGGTCGCCGTATCGCACGAGCACCTAGATCATTTCGATCCCTGGTTCATCGAGCGGCTCTCCGTGCGGACCCGTATCCTCATTCCTCGCTATCCGGGGCCCGCGTTCAGAGAACGGATGGCGCGGGCCGCCGGTTCCCGCCAGGTAATCGAGATACCGCCGTGGGAGAAATTCCCACTCGACAATCACGGCTCCTGGCTGACCGTCATTCCGGAGCTCTCGCCGATGTGTCATGACGCGGCATTTCTCATCGTGGCGGACGGGCGCGCGGTGCTGCACTGCAACGACGCCCGGCTCACCGCCGCGCAGGTCCGCCGCGCCAAGCATCTGGCGGGCGGCCGGCTGGATCTGATGGCGCTGCAGAGCGCGGGGGCGTCATGGCATCCGATCTGCTACGAGTACCCGGCCGCCGAGATGGCGAAGATCTCCATGGACAAGCGGGTGGCGAAGCTGCGCGCGGTGCAGCGCCTGGTCAGGCAGGCCGCGCCGGAGCTGGCGGTGCCGTTCGCCGGGCCGCCGTGCTTCCTGGACGGCGAGGTCGGCCACCTCAACTGGGTGCTGGACCAGGAGGCCGGCGCGTTCTGCGATCCGGACGTGTCGGTGCGGTGGCTGAGCGAGCACCTGCCGGACCAGCGCTGGGACGCGTTCAAGCCGGGCGACGTCCTCGACCTGGACACCGGCGCGGTCACCCGCGACCCGGTCTCGGCGGCGTTCCGGTTCGACGACGCCTTCCGGAAGGGCTACCTGGAGCGGTACGCGGCCGACCGGGCGGCGGCGATCGAGGGCGTGCTGGCGGGGTTCCCGCATCCCGAGCCGGGGTTCGCGGACCGGTTCGCGGCGCATTTCCATGATCTGGGCGGGTTGAGCGAGTACTTCCGCACCAAGATCGACATGGTCGTCCGGTTCGAGGTGACCGGCCCGAACGGCGGGGTGTTCGACGTGGGCTTCTCGCCGGACGGCGTCACGGTGGCGGAGGCCGGGCCCGGCACCCGCGCGCACTACCGGATCACCACCGCGGGCCGCTGGGTGCGGGGGGTGCTGGACGGCCGGATCGCCTGGGAGGACCTGCTGATCTCGTTCCGGCTCAGCCTCTACCGCGACCCGGACGTCTACAACGACCATCTCGTCGGGCTGCTCAAGCACGCGAACGCCCCGGCGCTGCGGGCGGTCGAGGCGTACGAGACGGGCCGCGACGAGTCCGAGCGGATCATCGTGAAGTCGGGCGGCCGCACCTACGACATCCCGCGCTACTGCCCGCACGCGGGGGAGGACCTGGCGGTCGGCGCGATCGTCGACGGCGGGCTGGTGCACTGCCTGGCGCACAACTTCGCGTTCGACCTGGCGACCGGCGAGTGCGTGAACGCCCGCTGCGTCAACCTCGGCAGCCGGCCGGTCTCCTGATCCACATCGATACCGAATACTGACCGTTATTCCGTACGTACTCATATAAAGGCGTGCTAGCGTTTTTCAAGGTCATCCGGGGGTTTTGAAGGGGTTCGGGGAGTGCTGGGCAAGAAGAAGATCGGCCTGTGGGCCGCCGGTTTCGTCGTGGTCGTCGTGATGCTGGAGGTGCTGGCGCTCCAGCTCGGGTCGCTCCCCCTGGACATGCCGAATTCTCCCGCCCTGGCGGAGACCCCCGCACAGCCCTGAGCGGGCCGCCACCTCTACCGGACGTTCCCTACCGGACGTTCCGGGCCTTCATGATCGACTGTAGGTCGGGGTGGCCGCCGCCCGCGGCGTCCTTGAGGGTCGGGCACGCCCACCGCCCCTGGTGCCCCCACGAGTAGGCGATGTCCATCGGCGGGTTCGGGACGAGCCGGTCCCAGCGGTGCAGGATCTGCCGCATCTGGTCCTCGGTGGGCAGCCAGTACTGCTTGTCGCCGGTGGAGCAGCGCTGCCCGAACGTCTGGAACACCGGCACGACCAGCCGCCGCGGGATCCCCGCGGCGTCGGCCATCCGCACCATCCGGTCGATGGCGCCGATGTCGCAGCGGGACCGCGTCCGCGCCGAGCCCTTGCACGGGTACGGGTCCAGCCCGACCAGGTCCACGTTCACCTTCTCGGGCGTGACCGCCCGCATCGGCCAGTCGGTGAGCGAGATGAACGAGATCTGCCCCGGCGCCTCCCGCTCGATCAGGTCGGCCCGGCGCCGGATCTCGTCGGCGATCTCCGGGCACCGGCGCGGGTTGGGCTCGTCGGACAGGTACCAGCCGTACACCTTGGGATGGCGGGCCAGGCGCCGCACGGCCGCGGCGAAGTCGGCGTAGGAGTACTCGAACGGCTCGCAGGTGAAGTTGCCGACCCAGAGCATGGCCCGCATGCCGTCCGGGACGCCCTCGACCGAGGAGGGGTCGGGCTTGACGTCCACCAGGTCGTAGCCGAGCTCCCGCAGCCGCGGGTAGTCGGCCGGCTCGGTGTTGAGCGCGATGTTGAGCGTCCGCGGCGGCTCGGGGCGGGTCGCGCCGGGGGACGCCGGCGGCCCCGTGTACGGCTCGTGCCCGCCGGACGACCCGCGCTGCGCGTAGAGGAGGAATCCGGCGAGCAGGACGGCGCCGGCGACCACCGCCGCCGGGATCTTCAGTCGCGTGTCCATCGGCGTCTCCCCGTGCGGTCGGCGGTCAGGCGGCGGAGCCGGGCTCCTCGGCGGGCGGCTCGGTCACGGGAGCGGTCCGGGGCTGGGGCCGGGACTCGGGCCGGGACGGGGACGTGGACGCGGGCGGCCGGGACTTCGGCGCGGGCGGCGCGGCCGGGGTCACGTCCAGCGGCGGGATCGTGAAGCCGAGGATGTGCCGGACGGTGTCCCACAGCGCCCGGACCGTCGCCGCCATGGACGGGTCGCGCAGGTACACCGCGTCCACCGCGACCCGCGCCGGCACGATCCGCCGGATGTAGTTGACGAGATCGACCTCCTCGCCGGGCGGCAGCACGTCGAAGTCGCGGAAGCGGACCTCGGACAGCCCGGTCAGCCCGGGCCGGTGGTCGAAGATCCAGCGGGTGGCGGGGTCGTAGTGCACGGCCAGGTCGTACGTCTCCGGGCGCGGCCCGACCAGCGTCATCTGGCCGCGCAGCACGTTCACCAGCTGCGGCAGCTCGTCCAGCGACCACTCGCGCAGCACCTTGCCGATGCGGGTCAGCCGCGGGTCGCAGTTGGCGGTGACGGTGAGGCCGCCGACGCCCTGCCGCATCGTGCGGAACTTGTACATGGTGAACGGCCGCCCGCCCTGCCCGACCCGCGTCTGCCGGAAGACGCCGGGACCGGGGCTGGACGTGCGGACCAGCACGTACACCAGCAGCAGCGGGAAGCTGAGCAGGACCAGCCCGGCGAGCGCGCCGAGGACGTCCAGCACGCGCCGCGCGGTGGACGGGGCGACGCCGTCGGACGGGTCGACGGGGCGCGTCACGAGGTCCTGTCCGGGATCACGGCCGGGCTCGCGGTCGTGGGCGGCCATCGCGGTCACCCCTTCCTCTCGACATGGCGGAACCACGCCAGCAGCGCGACCGTGGTCGCGACGAACGACACCGCCGTGGCGATCGCGGCGCCGGACGCCTCGTACCGGGGGATCAGAATCACGCCCGCCACGACCACGACGACCAGCCCGATCGCCTGCCCGGCCGAGGCGGCGCCGGGGCGGCCGACGCCGTACAGATACGCCATGATCAGCCCGGTGACGCCGAACGTGACGACGCCGGCCAGCCGGATGTAGGTCGGCACCACCGCGTCGTCGAAGACCTCGCCGAACACCCACGGCAGCGCCGTCCCGGCGATCAGCGCGAGCGGCAGCGCGGCCAGCACCGAGATCCCCAGCGCGGGCAGGATGAGCCTGCGCGTACGGCGGGTGGCCTCGGCGCGGTCGTCGCGCGCGAAGTCCGGGTACAGGACGTAGTTGAGCGCCAGCCCGGGCAGCTGCACCAGCTCCGCGAACTTGCTCGCGACCGTGTAGACGCCCAGCACCTTCGGCCCGGCGAGCGCGCCGAGCAGCGCCATGTCGAAGCGCAGCTGGAGCAGGTCGATCAGCTGGCCGAGGTAGCCGCGCAGCCCGTACCCGGCGATGGTGCGGCCGAGTCGCGCGTCCGGCCGCCCCCAGCCGCGGAAGAAGCCGCGCCGGGCCAGCCGGACGATGATCCAGGCCGCCGCCGCCACGTCCGCCAGCACCAGCCCGGTGACCAGCGCGCCCGGCCCGTGCCAGGCGATCAGGATGGCCAGGTAGATCGGCAGGAACACGAACTCCTCGACCGTGATCGCGAGGCTGGCGCCGCGCATGTCGCCGGTCCCCTGGAGCAGCCCTTTGCCGACCGACACGAACCCCTGCGTGAACGTGGGCACGGTCGCCACCAGCGCCACCCAGTACCCGAAGGACTGGAAGAACGCCAGGTAGATCAGGGGGCTGAGGACGAGCCAGCCCGCCGCCCCGGTGAGCGCGCCGCCGACCGTGAGCCACGCGAGCGTGGGCCGCACCCGCGCCTGGTCGTACCCCCTGCCCGCGCCGTCGTGCCCGGCGAGGAAGTACGGCGCGGCGGCCGGGAGCCCGGCGTTGGACAGGTGGCAGGCCAGCCCGGGCAGGATCCGCACCAGCGTGAACGCCCCCACCAGGGCGGGCCCGCCGATCCGCGCCACCATGATCGTCGCGATTCCGAGCGAGGCGAGCGCGCCGACCCGGCCCGCCATGTTCCCGGCCATCAGCGTGGCGATGCGGCCGGTGATCGTGCGGGCGGGCGCGGCGGTGTGCTCGGTGGGCAGCACCGTGCCCGGCACGGCGTCGCCCGGCTTGGGACGCAGCTCGGTCATCGCGCCTCCTCCCGTACGGCGCCGCGGCGCCCGAAGACGTGCAGGGCGGCGATCAGGCCGAAGAACGCCCAGCCGTGCCGGTAGTGCAGGGTCTCGTAGAACAGCCCGGACACCAGGAACACCAGCACGAGCGCGCCGAACAGCTCGGGCCGCGGGACGGCGGCCGCGTACGCGGGGGCCAGCGCGTTCCGGCGGCCGATACGCAGGCAGTAGAGCAGCACGACGAACACCAGGCAGATCAGCGCGATCCCGCCGAGGAAGCCGCGTTCGAGCACCGCCGCGATGTAGTCGTTGTGCGCCTCGCGGACGTACGTCTCCTGGTTCTCGCGCATCGCGGACTCGGTGTGGCCGGCGCCGATGCCCCACGGATGGGTCTGCTCCTCGATCATCCGGAACGTGGTCGCGAACACCGTGCCGCGCGACTCGGTGCTCTCCCCGGTCGTCCGGCCGATCGAGTCGCGCAGGATGGGGGAGGCGGCGCTGGCCCGGTCCAGCAGCGGCTGGATGTCGATCTGGGTGAGCGCCGCGACCGCGCCGCCGCCCATGAAGACCACCAGCGACATGACGGCGACCGCGTGGTGCGCCTTCCCCTCGCGGAACAGCCGGAAGACGTACCCGGCGACGATCGCGACGCCGAGCGCGAGCGCGCCGCCGTTCGACCCGGTCAGCACCTCGGCCAGCAGCAGCACGCCGCAGAGCGCCCGGCGCCGCCACGGCGTCTCCGGGTAGCGGGCGGCGCGGGCGATGAAGAAGACGCAGATGAACCAGTTGGAGGCGTAGTTCGCGTCGCCGAAGGTGAACATCGCCCGCTCGCCGTCGACCTGCTTGCCCGACAGCAGATCGTTCCCGATCGCGAAGCCGAAGATCATGACGGCCGCGTAGAACGTCCCGATCAGCACCCAGGACCGGATCGCGAGCCGCAGGTGGCGGACGTCCCGGCCCAGGTTCGCGACGCAGACGCACCACAGCAGCACGAACAGGTCCTTGACCAGTGTGAGCGCGCCGACGTCGTTCACGATCGCGGCGATCCCGCCGGCGATGATCGTCAGCAGCGTGGGGATCAGGAACGGCCACCGCACCGCGTACCGGCGCGCCGCCGCCCAGGAGAACACGGTGAGCGTCAGGACGATCAGCGCCAGGTCGGGCAGGCCGGTGTTGCCGGGGCCGGGCGGCAGCCCGAACGGCATCAGCATCGGCAGCGAGGCGATGCTCCCGACCAGCACGAACCCCACCAGCGGCCACCGGCGGCGCGGCTCCGGCGCCTTCCGCGCGCTCTCGGCGGCGGGCGCGGCGGCCGGTGCCTCGGCGACGGTCGCGGTCATGGTCCCTCCTCGCTGCTCGGGCCGGTCACGCCCGGTACGGCCGCTCGGACGCCCCCCGGTAGGTGGCGTCGAGCACCTCGCCCAGGTACTCGGGGGAGAACCAGCCGCCGACCCGTTCCCGCGCGCGCTCGGCCATGCGCGCGGCGGCCACCGGGTCGTCCAGCAGGTGCGCGACGGCGGCCGCGAGCCCGGCCGGGTCCTCCGGCCGTACGAGCAGCCCCGTCTCGCCGGCCAGCACGAGGTCCTGGTTGGACGGGACGGCCGTCGCGACCAGCGGGATCCCGGCGCCGATCGCCTCGACCAGCACGCACGGCAGGCCCTCCCAGCGGCTGGCCATCGCCATCAGGTCGAACGCGGGCAGCACGGCGGCCACGTCGTCGCGGTGGCCGAGCCAGCGCATCCGGTCCCCGACGCCGAGCCGCGCCGTCAGCCTCTCCAGCTCGCCCGCCATCGCGCCGCCGCCGACCCACAGCCCGAACACGTCCTCGGGCAGCCGCGCCAGCGCCCGCACGAAGATCTCCGGGCCCTTCTGGAACGTCAGCCGCCCGATCGAGCCGACCACCTTCACGCCCAGCGGCAGGTCCAGCCGGCGCCGGGCCTGCGCGCGCGAGCCGGGCGCGGTGGCGTAGGCGGCCACGTCCACCGCCGGCCACGACAGCCGGATCCGCTCCGGCGTGGCCAGGCCCAGCCGCAGCGCCGTCGTGACCGTCTCCGAGCCGATCGCCAGGAACGCGTCGGTGTGCTTGGCGGCGACCCGTTCCAGCCGGATGTAGGCGTACCGCCGCGCCCGGGACTGGAACTCGTTGAACGGGAAGCCGTGCCAGGTGTGCACGATCCGCGGCACCCCGGCGCGCGCCGCCGCGATCCGGCCGATCACCCCGCCCTTGGCGCTGTGCGTGTGGACGACGTCGTACCGCCCCTCGGCCAGCACCCGCGTCAGCGTCCGCAGCGCGGCCCGGTCGTCGCGCGGCGAGATCTGCGGGACGAGCGGCCCCACCTGGACGATCTCCATCCCGGCCGCGTGCGCCCGCGGCGTCAGGTCCCCGGCGGCGGCGTGCGCGACGGCGTCCTCGCCGTACCGGACCTCCGCCAGGCTCCCGGCGGCCTCGCTGTCCATGCCGACGCCGCCGGTGACGATCGCGCGCTCGTACCCGGACGGGTCCAGGGCCAGCGCGCCGTTCAGCGCCACCTGGCCGGCGCCGCCGTTGAAACGGGTGATCACCGTGGCGACCCTGAGCTTGCGGCTCGACCTCACGAGAACCTCACCACCACTTCCGGTACGCGGGGCGGTACTCGGGCAGCAGCCGGCGCAGCAGCAGCCGCACCTCGGCGGCGTCGCCGCGGCCGGCCGCCGCGCCCAGCGCGTCCAGCAGCCGCGGCAGCCCGGCGGGCGGCGGCGCGGGACGGGTGCCCCAGATCTTGGGATGGGCGGTGCGCAGCCGCCGCTCGGAGTCGGCGAACGCCTTCTCGGCGAGCTTCTCGCCCGGCCCGAGCCCGCTGAACCGGATCGTCACCTCCGGCAGCCGCAGCTGCGCCGCGTACCGGTGCACCAGTTCGATCACCGGGACCGGGCTGCCCATGTCGAGCGCGAACGTCTCGGCCTCCTCCGACAGCGCCGCCACCTCCAGCAGCAGCCCCGCGGCCTCGTCCACCGTCATGAAGTGCCGCGCCGCCTCCGGATGGGCGAGGACGACGGCCTCGCCGGCCGAGATCCGGCCCGCCAGCGCGGTGAGCAGCGGGCCCTGCGCGCCGATCACGGTCCCGACCCGTACCGCCGCGAACCGGGTCGGGCCGGGCGTGGCGGTACGGAGCAGCAGCTCGCCGAGCCGCAGCGTCGCGCCGAGCACCGAGGTCGGCTCCGCCGCCTTGTCCGACGAGACGAGCACGAGCCGCTCCGCGCCGTGGCGGACGGCGCCGTCCACCAGGTTCCGGGTGCCGAGCACGTTGTCGGCCACCCCCGCGCACGGGTCCTCCTCCACCTCGGCCAGCTCGTTCTGGCCGGCGGTGTGGAAGACCAGCGCGGGCCGCGCCGCCCGCAGGATCCGGTCCACCCGGCCGCGGTCGCGGACGTCGGCGCGGGCCGGCACCACCCGGTCGGCGCCGAGCCGGCCGGCCAGCTCGCGGGCCAGCCCGTCCAGCCGCGCCGCGTCCCGGTCGACCAGGAACAGCCCGGCCGGATCGAGCCGCTCGATCCGGCGGCACAGCGCCGCGCCGATCGTCCCGCAGGCCCCGGTGACCAGCACCCGGCGGCCGGCGACCAGGCGCTGGCCGCGCCGCCCGGCCACCGCGACCTCGGCCCGCCCCATCAGCACGGCCATCGCGCCGGCCTCCGGGGCGGCCGCCGGGTCGGCCATCGGGTCGGCCGCGGCGTCGGGCGGCGGTACGGGACGGCGGGGCCGCGGCAGCAGGCGCACGGTCATCCCCGGGACCGCAGCGCCCCGGCGAGGGCCGCGGCCACCCGCTCCAGCCCGTCGTCCGGCAGCCCCGGGTAGAGGGGGAGCGACAGCAGCTCCTCGGCGACCTCGTCGGTCACCGGCACGCTGCCGCACTCCTCCTCGCCCAGGATCTCCCGGTACGCGGTCATATGGCTGGCGGGGATGAAATGGACCGACGTGGCGACGCCGGCCGACTCCAGCTCGGCGATGATCGCGTCCCGGTCCGGCACCCGCACCTGGTAGAGGTGCCAGGCGTGCTGGACGCCGTCCAGCTCCCGCTGCGGCACGACCAGACCGGGCAGGCCGCGCAGCGCCTCGTCGTACCGGGCGACCAGCTCGGCCCGCCTGCGCTGCCACCCGGGAAGCGCCGCCAGCTGGGCCCGCCCGATGGACGCCTGGATGTCGGTCATGTTGGCCTTGAGCCCCAGGTTCCTGACGTCGTACCGCCAGCTGCCGCCCGGCAGGTAGCGGCGCCACGAGTCCTTGCTCATCCCGTGCAGGCGCGTCGCCCGGATCCGGTCCGCGAAGTCCCCGTCGCTGGTCGCGACCGCGCCGCCCTCGCCGATCGGCATGTTCTTCGTCGCGTAGAAGCTGAAGCACGCCGCGTACGAGGAGGAGCCGACCGGGGCGCCGCCGCGCGCCGCGCCCGGTCCGTGCGCGGCGTCCTCGACCACCTGCGTCCGGTCCAGCCCCGCTGCCTCCGCGAGCGCCGCCACATCGACCGGGTAACCGCCCTGGTTCTGCACGACCATCGCCGCCGGCCGCACCCGCGCCGCCGCCGCGGCGACCGTCGCCGGGCCCGGCACCAGCGTCCCCGCGTCGATGTCCACCAGCACCGGCCGGTGCCCGGCGTGCAGGATCGCGTTGATCGCGCCGCAGAACGTCAGGCTCGGCGTCAGCACCGCCGAACCGGGCGGCAGGTCCATCGCGCGCAGGCACAGCTCCAGCGCGGTCGTGCAGGAGGCCACCGCGACGACGTGCGCGGCGCCCAGATAGTCGGCGAAGTCCCGCTCGAACGCGGCGGTCTGCGGCCCCGTCGTCACCCAGCCCGAATCCAGCACCTTCACGACCGCCTCGGACACCTCGTCCGCGAACGAGGGAACGGTGAACGGGACGGTGCTCGACGCGGTGGCGGTCTGCTCTGCGGCCATGCGGCTACCCCTTGATCTTTCGCGTGGTGGCGACGACCCCGAGCAGCGGCCAGCCGGAGGCGGCGACCAGGTCGCGGACCGAGTCCATGCCCGCCACGCGGGTCACCGGACCCGCCACCGCGACCACGCCGACCTCGTCGTCGGCACCGGGATCGATGTCCTCGAAGGCGTGCACGTGGCACACGGCACGGGCGAGCACCTGCTGCCCGGACTCGGCGGGCTTCGCCACACCGGCGGACTTCTTGGAGATCACGGCCGTGCCCGCGCCCTTCGCGCCGGCCTTCACCACCGCCGACCCCTTGCCCTCGCCGCCCGCGGGTTCGCCGTCCCCGCCGTCCCCGCCGGGGGCGTCCCCGCTGGACCCGTTGGACGGCGGCGCCGCGGCCGCCACGCGGGCGCCGACGACCTTCGTGTCGTCCCCGTACACGGCGGCCGCGACCCGCGAGACCAGCTCCGGCGGCAGCGGCCCGCCCGCCCCGACCAGCGCGACCTTGCCCGTCCCCGCCCGCCGCGCGGCCAGCCGCACCCGGCGGCCCAGATCCGCCAGCTCGGCGTCACCGCGATCCGCCCAGCCCAGCAGCGGCGCGCCCAGCCGGCGCGCGACCCGCGCCTGCCCCGGAACCGTCGGCCGGAACATCTCGACCACGACCGCGACCAGGATCCCGAACACCAGCCCCACCAGGCCCGCGATCGCCGCCATCATCAGCGCCGGATTGCTCCGCGGCGCCAGCACCGCCGGCTGCACCACCGACGCCGTACCGGTCGTCGACAGCTGCGTCCGCAACTCGCTGCGGCTCGTCCGCAGATCGCTCAACTCCGCCGCGACCCGCTCCCGCTCGTTCGCCGCCCCGATGTCCGGCACCGGCACCGCACCCGCCCGCCGCGACAGCGGCCCGAGCTCCTTCTCCAGCTCCCGGATCCGCTTCTCGATCGTCGCCAGCTGCGCCGTGATCGCGCCCTGGTTGGACTGGTTGATCTCGGCGACCACGGCCCGGCCGATCGCGTCCGTCAGCCGCCGCGCCACCACCGGATCCGCGTCCTCGACGGTCAACTCCACCACCGTCGACGTGCCCAGGCCCGCCACCGCCGTCCGCTTCGCCAGCTCCACCGGATCCCGGACGACCCGCTGCTCCCGCAGCACCCGATCCACCAGCGTCCGGCTCGTCGCGAACGCCTTCACCTGGCTCACCACGATGCTGACACCGGCGTCGCCCGCCGCCGCGTCCGTCGCACGGCTGCTCGCCTGGATCCGCGACGTGGCCGAATGCGGCGGCTCCTGACCGCCCATCACCAGCCCCACCAGCACCAGCGGCAGCAACGTCATGGCCAGCAGGAGCGCCCAGTAGCTGCGAACCACCCGCGCGGCGACTTCGTCGATCTCCACGATCTTCCTCCCGGCTTCGTCAGGCCGAGCGTAAGAACGCGCACCGCGGAGTGGATCGCCAAAGGAGACGAAGACCCGCTACGTCTAATTGTGGAGGGGCGACCCTCCACACCACCCGGGCCCGGGGTGGGCGCCCTGCGCTCGTTCCTCGCTCCGGGCACCCGCCCCGGGGCAGGGGACTCCGTCCCCCGCACCCCCTGCGAGGGACTCCGTCCCCTCGACCCCTTTGGGACTTCGTCCCCTCGGCCCCTCATTGTGGAGGGGCGACCCTCCACACCACCCGGGCCCGGGGCGGGGGCCCCGCGCTCGGTGCTCGCGCCGGGCGCCCCCCCCCGGGGGGCGGGGGGGCGGGGC
>NZ_JBEZWH010000049.1:0-59161 GCF_040703975.1 Spirillospora sp. NPDC029432 | reverse complement strand
CGGGGGCGCCGCCTGCGGGCGGGACGGTCCGCGTCGCCGTCCGCGGGCGCGGCGGTGCGGGGCTCGGGGACGGCGGGGCGCGGGCGGTCGAGGTCGGCCCGGGAACGGGCGGGGGCTCCGGCGGGCACCGGTACGGCAGGCACTGGCAGGGCGGGCACTGGTACGGCGGGCACCGGGACGGCGCGCGCGGAACGGGAGGGCGTCCTCCCGCGGGAGGGATCGTGCGGCACAGGGGGCTCCGACTCGGCGGGGACGGACGAAGTTGGCCTCTATTTGTATCGCGCGCATTCGGGGCGCGGCAGGCGAACAGTGATCTTTACCTCAGCAGCGGGCACCGCCCTGGGCGAAGGAGCCCTGGAGCGCCGCGTCCCGGGAGGAGCCGCCGACCGTCACTTTGTAGCACCCGGGTGCGACGTTCCACGCGCCGCCCTCCTCGTTCCAGTACGCCAGGGAACGGGCGGTGAGCGGGAACGTGACGCGCGCGCTCGCGCCGGGCGCCAGGGTCACCTTCTGGTAGCCCCTGAGCTGCCGCGGCGGCTGCGGGACGTCCCGGCCGGGCGAGGGCAGGCCCAGGTAGAGCTGGGGCACCGCGGTGCCGGGGCGCGTGCCGGTGTTGGTCACCCTCACCCGGACCGAGCCGGGGCTCACCTCTAGGTCGCTGTAGCGGAACGTCGTGTACGAGAGTCCGTGCCCGAACGGGAAGCGCGGCGTGAGGCCCTTCGCGTCGTAGTGCCGGTAGCCGACGAGGACGCCCTCGGAGAAGGTCACCGTCTTGTCCACGCCGGGGTACTGGGCGGGGTTCCCCGCGGCGGGGGCGTCGCCCGCGCTCGCCGGGAAGGTCACGGGGAGCCGCCCGCCCGGGTCGACGTCCCCGTACAGGACGCGGCCGAGGGCCCGGCCCGCCTGCTGGCCCGGGTACCAGGCGGCGAGGACGGCCTTGACCTCGTCCACCCAGGGGGTGAGCACGGGCCCGCCGGTCTCCAGGACGACGACCGTGTCGGGATTGGCCTTGGCGACCTCCGAGACGAGCGCGTCCTGGTCGCCGCGCAGCGGGTCGCCGCACTGGAGGGTGAGGCAGGACTTGTCGAAGAACTCGCCCTGGCTGTCGGTGACGAAGACGATCGCCACGTCGGCGGCCCGGGCGGCGCGGGCGGCGGCGCCGCGGTCGCCGCCGTCGTGGTAGGTGACCTTCGTCCCGGCGCCCGCACGCGCGGCGATGCCCGCCCGCGGCGACACGCGCGTGAACGGCTCGACCTTCGCCGACCCGAACCCGTTGGGCGCCGCGTCGGCGCCCTTGCCGATGAGGGCGATGGAGCCGGGGGAGGCGAGCGGGAGGGCGCCGTCGTTCTTCAGCAGCGTCATCCCGCCCTCGGCGAGCAGCTGCGCGGCGGTCTCGCTCGCCGTGCGGTCGATCCCCGACAGGTCGTTGGGGTGGGCGGGCCGGTCGAAGACGCCGTGCCGGAACATCGTGCGCAGGATGTTCAGCGTGTGTCCGTCGATCGTGGCCTGGGCGACCTTCTTCTGGGACACCGCCCGCTTGAGCAGGAACGCGTTGTACTTGAGCCCGATCGGCAGCTCCAGGTCCAGCCCGCCGTTCGCGGCGGTGGCACCGTCCTTGGCGGCGAAGTGGTCGGAGGCGACGAGGCCGCCGAAGCCCCACTCGTCCCGGAGGATCTCGTTCAGGACGGCGCCGTCCTCGCACGCCCAGCGCCCGTTGAGCCTGCCGAACCCGCACATGACCGCCGCCGGCTCCGCGTCCTTGACGGCCGTCTCGAACGGGACGAGGTAGATCTCGCGGAGCGTGCGCTCCGCGACCTTCATGTCCAGGGAGAGCCGGTCGGTCTCCTGCGTGTAGACGGCCATGTGCTTGACCGCGGCCAGCACGCCCTGGTCCTGCGCGCCGCGGATCCAGGACGCGCCCAGCCCGGCCGACAGGTACGGGTCCTCGCCAAAGCCCTCGAACGTGCGGCCGTTGAGGGGCGTGCGCAGGACGTCCACGGTCGGGCCGAAGACGACGTCGTTGCCGCGGTGCCGGGCCTCCCAGCCGACGACCCCGCCGTACTTGCGGGCGGCCTCGCGGTCGAACCCGGCGGCGAGGGCGATCGGGGCGGGCAGCGCGGTCGCCTTGCCCTGCCGCACGCCGGCCGGCCCGTCGGCCATGTACAGCGGCGGGATCCCCAGCCGCGGGATGCCGTGGTTGGTGTCGGCGTGCGCCGTCTCGATGAGCCCGCCGAGCGGCCCGCCCAGCGGGTCGTCGGCCGCCAGCAGCGCGATCTTCTCGTCCGCGGTCATGGCCTTGAGGAGCAGCCGCGCGCGCTCGCCGGCGTCCAGCGAGGCCGCGCACCAGGGGCGCTGGACGGGGTCGCCGCAGCGGGCGGCGGCGCGCGCCTGCGCCTGTGTCCGCGCTTGTGCCTCGGCCTGTGTCCGCGCCTGGGCGGGTACGCCGGCCGCGGTGCCGAGGGCGGCCGCGGCGAGGACGGAGACCAGGGCCCCCGCGACCGGCCTCCAGCGCCTTCCCCCGCTCCGCTTCGAGTACGGCCCCCGCGCGGGGGCGGCGGCGTCGGTGGCGGCGTGCGGCGTGTCGGCGGCCATGCCGCCATTTCTGCCACCGTTCGGTGGGAGAGTTCTAGCCGTCGCGGCGATTTGGCCACATCACGCCACCCCGGTCGCTTCGGCCATTTCCGGGGCGAGTCGCCCCAGTCGCCCCGGTCCTCTTGGTCGCCGCAGTCGTCCCGGTCGCCCCTGCCGTCTCAGGCCTTCCGGGCGGTGGCGGCGACGGCGAGCTCCTCCAGCGCGGCGCGGGCGTCCGCGGCGATCGGCGCGGCGGCCAGGGCCGCGGCGGCCCGGTCCGCGTACTCCTCGATCATCGCCTCGCAGGCGGCCAGTCCGCCGGTGCCCTCGATGATCGAACGCACCTCGGCCACGCCCGCGGCGTCCAGCCCGGGATCGCCCAGCAGCCGCTCGACCGTGGCGGCCTGGCCGGCGCCGGCCCGCTCCAGCGTGTGGGCGATCAGCACCGTGCGCTTGCCCTCGCGCAGGTCGTCCCCGGCCGGCTTGCCGGTCTGCGCCGGGTCGCCGAACACGCCCAGCACGTCGTCGCGGAGCTGGAACGCGATGCCCAGCGGCCGCCCGTACTCCCGCAGCGCCGCCACCACCTCGGAGGAGCCGCCGGCGAGCGCCGCGCCCAGGTGCAGCGGCCGCTCGATCGTGTACTTGGCGCTCTTGAACTCCACCACCCGCAGCGCGGCGTCCACCGTGCCCGACCCGCGCACGCCCTCCAGCAGGTCGAGGTACTGGCCGCACATGACCTCGGTCCGCATCAGGTCGTAGACCTCGCGGCCGCGGAGCCGGGCGTCCTCGTCCAGGCCGCTCCACTCGAACATCTCCCCGGACCAGGACAGGCACAGGTCGCCGAGCAGGATCGCGGTGCCCTCGCCGAACGGCCCGGCCGGGCCGCCCGCCCAGCCCTCGTCGCGCGCCAGCGCCTGGAAGCGGCGGTGCACCGACGGCTGGCCGCGGCGGGTGTCGCTGGAGTCCATCACGTCGTCGTGGATCAGCGCGCTGGCCTGCAGCAGCTCCAGCGACGCCGCGGCGGCGACCACCGCCTCCCGCGGCTGGGCGCCGCCCGCGGCCCGCCACCCCCAGTAGCAGAACGCGGGACGCAGCCGCTTGCCACCGGCCAGCAGGACGTCCAGGGCGGTCAAGAGGGGCGCGAGATCCGGGGAGATGGCGAGGAGGCCTGGACGCTGCCGGTCGACGAACGCCATCAGGGCCTCGTCGACCTCCTTGCGGACGCGGCTGGTGGACATGCTGTGATCGTATCCGGACGCCGCCGCCCGCCGGGACCGTCCGGAACGGCACTACCCTTGGAGGATGCGACCCGAACGCCCCGATCGCGCCCCCACCATCCGTGAGCTGCTCGCCGCCGGGGGCAGGTCCTTCTCCTTCGAGTTCTTCCCGCCCAAGACCGAGCAGGGCGGCCGTACCCTCTGGCGCACCATCCGCGAGCTGGAGACCCTGCACCCGACGTTCGTCTCGGTGACCTACGGCGCGGGCGGAGGCACCCGCGACACCACCGTCGACATCGTCGAGCGGATCGCCACCGACACCACCCTCACCCCGGTCGCGCACTTCACCGCCGTCAACCACGCCCAGGCGGAGCTGCGCAACCTCATCGGCCGGTTCGCCGCCGCCGGGGTGCGCAACATCCTCGCGCTGCGCGGCGACCCGCCGGGCGACCCGATGGGGGAGTGGATCAAGCACCCCGACGGCGTCGAGTACGCCTCGGACCTGGTCCGGATGATCTGCTCGTACGGCGACTTCTGCGTGGGCGTCGCGGCGTTCCCGTACAAGCACCCCCGCTCGCCCGACATCGAGAGCGACACCCGCTGGTTCGTGGAGAAGTGCCGGGCCGGCGCCGACTACGCGATCACCCAGATGTTCTTCCGCGCCGAGGACTACTTCCGGCTGCGGGACCGGGTCGAGGCCGCCGGCTGCGACACCCCGATCATCCCGGGGATCATGCCGGTCACCAAGATGAGCACGATCGATCGGTCCGAGCAGCTGTCGGGCGCGCCGTTCCCGCCCGAGGTCAGGGAGCGCTTCGACGCCGTCGCCGACGACCCGGAGGCGGTGCGGCGGCTGGGCATCGAGCACGCCGCCGAGCTGTGCCGCGAGTTGCTGGAGCAGGACGCCCCCGGCATCCACTTCATCACCTTCAACCAGTCGACCGCGACCCGCGAGGTCTACGGGCTGCTGGACGCCGCCTCGTACGCCGCCAGCGGCAGCACCGCCCCCATCACCGCGTAGGGCGGCCCGCCGCCCGGGAAGTCGAACCCGGTCAGCAGGTCGACCATGCCCACCGAGCGGTAGAGCCGCCGGGCGGGCGTGTCCGGCCTGCGGTCCAGGGTGGACAGCACGACCGTGCGCTCGGGCCGGCCCTCGCACAGCGTGGTGAGCAGGCGCCGCCCGAGCCCCCGGCCCTGGTGGTCCGGATGCACGTGCAGCTCGGCCACCTCGAACGAGTCGTCCAGCCAGCGCGCCGCGTGTTCGGGGCCGCCGGCCTCCGCCAGCGCCGCGTACACCACGTCGTGCCACCACTGGCCGTGCTCGCCCGCGAAGCCGTACCCGAAGCCCTGGAGCGTTCCGCCGAGCGGGAGCACGCCGCGGCGCTCGGCCACCACCGCGCGGAACCGCGGATGCGAGGCGTGCCGGTCCATGATCGTGTGGCGGCCGGGGAGCTGCTCGGCCGGCGGCCGCATCGCCGCCGCGTACACCGCCAGGATCGGGCCCAGCCGCCGCTGGAACGCCCGGTGGTCGATCTCCCGCAGCTTCGCTTCCTTCACCCGCTAGAGATTAGACCCGCGCGACGGTCCGCCGCGTCGCCGACAGCCGGTCGTAGATGTCCCAGAGGATCTTGTCGGCGGCCTTCTGCAGCGATCTCCGGTTGGCCTCCAGCTGCCCGCCCCACTGCCGCGCCTCCGGGCCGAGCCACGCGTCGGTGCCGTTCAGCGTCCGCACCGCCGGGTCGAGGGCCTTGCGGAGCCGGTCGATGCCGCCGTAGGCGTCCGCGTACGCCTGGTAGAGCTCGCGGTACGCCGGGTTCGGGCGCTCCGTCGGCGGGAGCTGGGCCGCCGCGGCCGAGTCCAGCGGCGGCGGAACGCTCCCGGGAGGCGGCGGCGCGGCCATGTCAGCCCGCCTTCCGGTCCAGGCCGAGCCGGTTCAGGGCCTCGCGGGTGCGGTCGCTGAGCGCCGCCCCGGCCAGCACCCGCACCGCCACCGGCCGGATCTCGGCGTGGTCGGCCTGCGCCAGGAACGCCCGCAGCCACCGCACGTCCATCGCCGTGTGGTGGCTGGCCGTGCCGAGCGACTCCCGCACGGCCGCCAGCCGCGCCTCGTCGTCGCCCGCCGCCTTGAGCAGGTCGGCCGCCGCGGCCGGGCCGAGCCGCTCGTACAGCTTCTCGGTGTAGTCGGGGTCGCCGGCGTTGGCCTTCAGGTGCTTCCAGACCGCTTCCGGAACGGGCTCGCGGTCCTGGACGGCCGCCGCGACCGCCAGCGCGTCCGTCCTGGCGGCCTTCGCCGCGTCCTGCCGGGTCGGGAAGTTGCCGAGATCGCCGCCGGCCCCGACCGGAGTGATCGGCCGCGGGCGCGCCGGCGCCTCCACCGGCCTCGGGCCGGGGGACGGGGCCGGCGAACCGCCGCCCGGCGTCCCCGGGAGCACCGGCACCGCCGGGGCCTCCACCCCGCCGCCGCGGTCGGGATGCGTGACGGCGTAGTTGTAGCGCCGGGTCAGCATGCCGAGCTGCCCGGACGCCCACTCCGCCACCCGCTGCGCCTCCCGGTACCCGGTGGCGGGGACGCCCGGCGGCGGGCGGTGCCCGTTCAGCCAGCCGCGGATCGCGTTGTCGGCGTCCTGCATCTGCCGGATCAGATGGTTGAGCGCGGGCGGGTCGATGCCGCGGAAGTCGGCGTCGCGCGCGGCCGGGCCGGTCCGCATCTGCCCGGTCATCGCCCCTCCCGCCGCTCGCCGGCTACCAGGATCACACCCGCGTCACGCGCTGTCGAGGGCCTCGCGGACCGACTCCGGGTCGCGCGCCACGACCGCGGCGCCGTTCCCGCCGAGCACGATCGGCCGCTGGATGAGCGACGGGTTGGCCACCATGATCTCGATCCACCGCGCCCGGTCGCGCTCCAGGTCCTTCAGGCCGAGCTCCTTGGCGACCGGCTCGTTCAGCCGCGCCACGTCCCACGGCTCGGCGCCGATCCGCTCCAGCACCGCGGCGAACTCCTCGGCCGTCGGCGGCTCGTCCAGGTAGCGGCGCTCCACGTACTCCACGCCCGCCTCGTCCAGCGCCGCCTTCGCCGCCCGGCTCTTGGAACAGCGCGGGTTGTGCCACAGTTCGGTGCTCATTCGTCCATCCCCACGTCCGCGGACTCGCCGCCGGTGATCCGGAGCAGTTCATCGTACGAGGTCGGGAACACCGTGTGCGGGATCCCGCCGGCCGCCCAGACCTGGTCGTACTTCGCCAGCCACTCGTCCACCAGCGTCCGCACCGGCGCCGGATGCCCGACCGGCGCGACGCCGCCGATCGCCTGCCCGGTCGCCTCCCGGACGAACTCCGGCCTCGCCCGCTTCACCTTCGCCGCGCCGACCAGCGCGGCGACCTTGGCCGTGTCGACCCGGTGCGCGCCGCTCGTCAGCACCAGCAGCGGCGCCCCGTCCGCGTCGAAGATCAGGCTGTTGGCGATGGCCCCCACCTCGCAGCCGACCTGCTCGGCGGCGGCCTTCGCGGTGGGCACCGGCTCGGGCAGCTCCACGACCTCCCCGGCCGCGCCCGACTCCCGCAGCGCGCGGGCGACACGTTCGACGTTGGGATGCATGGCGACCACTCTAAAGTGTCGGAATCCTCCCCGCGGGCACGCGCGTCCAAAGGGGATGACGCGAGGAGCCACATGAGCATGAAGCGCGGCATTGCACTGCTCACCGGCGGAGCCCTGTTGCTCGCGGGCTGCGCGGACGACAAGCCGGCCGCCGAGCAGGCGAACACCCCCACCGCCTCCCCGACGACCACGACCCCCGCCCCCAAGCCGCCGCCCCGCACCCTCAAGGCCGGAGCCAAGGGAGCGGACGTCGAACGGCTGCAGAAACGCCTCAAGGACCTCGGCTACGACCCCGGCAAGGCCGACGGCAGGTACGGGATCTCCAGCCAGATGGCCGTGTGGGCGTTCAAGAAGGTCAACGGCCTCAAGGTCAACAGCACCGTCGGCGCGAAGACCTGGGCCGCCCTGGACGCGCCGCGCCCGCCGCGTCCCATGGCCAAGCGCCGCGAGGCCGACCGCGTCGACGTCGACCTGCGCCGCCAGTACCTCGTCGTCTACCGGGACGGCAGGCCCAGGCTGATCTCCCACATCTCCTCGGGCTCCGGCGAGTACTACTGCGCCAAGGACCGCGGCGCCACGGTCGCCCGCTGCCGCTACGCCACCACCGGCACCGGCGACTTCCTTACGGGCCGCCGCGCGTCCGGCTGGGAGGTCTCGCCCCTCGGCCGCCTCTACAACCCGATCTACTTCAACGGCGGCATCGCGTTCCACGGCGCCCTCGACGTCCCCCGGTACCCGGCCTCGCACGGCTGCGTCCGCCTCCCGATGCACATCGCCGAGTACTTCCCCGACCTGGTGAAGACCGGCGCGCCCGTCCATGTTCGACGCCCGAAGTGACACTCGTTCGAACACGTTGACGAATCGGCGTCAGGACGGTTTACTGTGAATGCGTCGAACTTATGTTCGAGGTGGTACGGGACTCGCGGACCGTGCCAGGGCGACGTCCCCGCCAGAGACGGCGGGACGGACGGCCGGGCGGAGTGAGGGGAAGCTCTCCGCCCGGCCGGCCCGAGCCCGGAAGGAGGCAGTCATGTCCGGAACGATGACCGCACACGGTCTCCACTCTTCTGCCCAGCGCATGCCGAGCCCCCGCCCGCGCGCGCTGCCGGCGCCGCGCCCGGCCCAGACCGCGGTCGGCCAGCTGCACGCCGCCCGCATGGGCCTGGCCGAGGCCGCCGAGGCCACCACGCCCGCGGTCCGCTACGTCTGCGCGCACCTGTCCGCGCTGCGCGCCGCCGCCGCGGTGCTGGCGTCCAAGGAGCCCCGCGACACCCACCACCGCGGCCGCCCCCGCAGCGTGTGGGTGCTGCTCCCCGAGGCCGAGCCGGCTCTGCGCGAATGGGCCGCCTTCTTCGCCGCCGGCGCCGACAAGCGCGCCGCCGCCGAGGCCGGCCTGCCCAGCGCCGTCACGTCCCGCGAGGCCGACGAGCTCCTCCACGACGCCGAGGTCTTCGTCACCCTCGTCGAGGACACCCTGGGCGTCCCCGGCCAGCCGACCCTGCCCATCCCCGAAGCCAGCTGACCGTGTTCATGTGAGACGCTGAGACGCCTTGGCGTCAGGCCTCGACGGCCTTCCTTCGGCGGCGCCTCGCGATCGTCGGCATCGCTCCGAACTCGCCTTGACGCCTGGCTTCGCGACCGGTTCCTCGCGGGCTCGGAACCGGCTTCGCGCGCGATCGCGGAGAGCGGGCCCGCCGTGAACACGTCCCACCGAGCGGCCGAGGCCCCTCCCCTTACGCCCCGGCCGCACCGCGCCGGGGCGCCGAGCCACCTCCCTTCCCCAGGCCCCGGCGCCCCGGCCCGCCCCGCCCCGAGTGCGCCCGCCAGATTCGCCCGCTGAGTCCTCCCGCCCGCGGCGTTCGCGCAGAACGCCCGTCTGGGGCCGGGCCGGGCCAGGGCGGGATCTCCGTTGTCCGGCCGGGCGGGCGCTCTCTGCCTCGCCTTGCGACGAGCCGACGGCGAATGCGTCCTCCGGGCTCCGGCCGCTGGGCCTCACCTTCGGCATCACCTCCTCCGGACGGGAAGGACGCTCGCGCGGCGGCCGAGTCCTCATGGCCTCGGCCGGGTTCTTTCTTCTGGCCGACCTCCGGCTGGTCGCCTCGCCGGCCGGTGCCGCCGGAGAGCCCGTTCCGGCGGTGTTGGTCAGTGGGACTGGGCGTTGGGGGAAATCGGCGGTATGAGAATGTTGGGGCCGGTGGCGAGGAGGGGCGTTGGCGGCGCGTGGCGGGCGGGGACTGGTGCCGCTGCTGGCCTTTCTCGGGGTCATGGCCTACTCGCTGGCGATGGGCGTGATGACGCCGGCGCTGCCGCTCCTGCAGCGGGGGCTGGACACCACGGCGGCCGGGGCCGCGTGGACGCTGACGGCCATGACGCTGTCGGCCGCGGTCTGCACGCCGGTGGCGGGGCGGCTGGGAGATCTGTACGGGCCGCGCCGGGTCCTTCTGGCCGTGCTGGTCGTCGCGGTGGCGGGGATGGTCCTGGCGGCGTCGGCCGGGTCGCTCGGGGTGATGCTGGCCGGCCGGGCGCTGAGCGGGGTCGGCGGAGGCGTCTTCCCGCTGGCGTACACGATCATCCGCGAGGTGTATCCGCCGGAGCGGACCGCGTCGGCGGTCGGGCTGATGTCGTCGATGCTCGGGCTGGGCGGCGCGGTGTCGTGGGTGCTGGCCGGGCCGGTCATCGACCATCTGGGCTGGCGGTGGCTGCTGTGGTTCCCGGTGGCGGGGCTGGTGCCGGGGATCGTGGCGGCGTGGTGGATCGTTCCAGCGACGCGGGGGACGCGGGACGCGCGCGTCGACTGGTGGGGCTCGCTCCTCTTCGCGGGATGGCTGGTCGCCCTGCTGACGGCGCTGACCCAGGGGATGGACTGGGGGTGGGGCTCCCCGGGTGTGCTGGCGCTGGTGGGCGGGGGCGTCCTCGTCTTCGCGGTGTGGCTGGTCGTGGAGCGGCGGGTCGCCGAGCCGCTGGTGGATCTGCGGGTGATGCGGACACGGGGGGTCTGGACGGCCAACGCGGGCTCGCTGCTCTCCGGGTACGCGCTGATGGCGGGCGGGCTGCTGTTCCCGCTGATGGTGCAGCTGCCCGAGGAGGACGGGTTCGGGTTCGGCGGTTCGGCGACGGACGCGGCCCTGCTGCAGCTGCCCGCGAGCGCGGCCATGGCCGTCGCCGGGATGACGGCGGGACTGCTCGACCGGCGGGTCGGTACGCGGGCGGTGCTGTTCGCCGGAGCGCTGCTGACGGCCGCAGGGTACGGGTTCGTCGCCCTCCAGCACGATCACATGTGGCAGCTGTACGCGGGCGGCGTCGCGCGCGGCGTGGGCCTGGGGCTGGCGTATGCGGCGGTGGCCAACCTGGTCGTGCATTCGGTGGAGCCGTCCCAGACGGGCGTGGCGACCGGCGTGAACACCCTCATCCGGAACGTGGGGAACTCGGTCGGGGCGCAGGCGAGCGCGGTCCTGGTCGCCGTGGTGGCGACGGCGGAGGGCGGGTACACGCTCGGGTTCGCGGTGAGCGCCGGGGCGATGGTCGCGGTGATGGGGCTGGCGCTGATCGCGCCGGGGCGGCGGCGCGGCGCGCGGCGGCGCCCGGTGGAACGGCACGCGTCCACCGTGTGATCCTGGGGCGATGCTCTTCCCCGCGGGTGTGACGGCGCTGGTCGTGGCGGCCACCGTGCCGGCGTGGCTGGGGACGCCGGGCCGCCCGCTGGCCGACTGGGCGCTGGTCCTCGCGGTGTGCGCGACGCTGTTCGTACGGCGCCGGCTGGTGGCCGCGTGCGCGGCCGCCCTCGTGGTGACCGTCGCCTACTACGTGCTCAGCCCGATCGACGGGCCGGTGCTGGTGGTGGTGATGCTGGGCCTGTACCGGGTCGCGGCCGAGGGGCGGCTGGTGGCGGCCGGGGTCCTGGGCGCGGCGACGGTGCTCGCGACGGCGCTGGGCACGCTGGCGGGCAACGAGGACGTCAACGCGGTCACCCTGTTCATGATGGCCGGCTGGGTGGTGGCGCTGGTCGCGCTGGGCGGCGTCCGGCACGGGCGGCGGGAGGCGCTGCGGGAGGCCGTGCTGCGGGCGGAGGAGGAGGCGCGGCTGCGGGCGGTCGAGGAGCGGCTGCGGATCGCGCGGGAGGTGCACGACGCGGTCGGCCACCACCTGTCGATGATCAACGTGCAGGCGGGGACGGCGCTGTACCGGCTGCCGCGCGATCCCGCGCCCGCGCTGACGGTGATCCGCGACGCGAGCCGGGACACGCTGCGCGAGCTGCGCTCGACGCTGGGCGTGCTGCGGCAGGCCGACCCGCCGGCCGGGGGCCTGGACCGGCTGGACGAGCTGGTGCGGTACGCCGAGCTGGCCGGCCTGAAGGTGGCGCGGGAGACCGAGGGCGCGGTACGGGAGCTGCCCAAGGGCGTCGATCTGGCCGCGTTCCGCATCCTCCAGGAGTCGATCACGAACGTGACCCGGCACGCGGCGGCGGAGAGCGTCCGGCTGACGGTCGCCTACGGCCCCGAGGACCTGCGGCTGGAGGTCCGGGACGACGGCGCGGGGACGGGCGCCGGCAAGGGCGGCGCGGGCATCCGCGGCATGCGGGAGCGGGCGCGGGCGCTGGGCGGCGACCTGGCGGCGGGCCCGGTGCCCGGCGGCGGTTTCCGCGTCCGGGCGCGGCTGCCCTACGGTGAGGACGCATGATCAGGGTCGTGCTCGCCGATGACCAGGCCCTGGTGAGGGCCGGGTTCCGCTCGCTGCTGGACGACGAGGACGACATCGCCGTGGTGGCGGAGGCCGCGGACGGGGCGGCGGCCGTCGAGGCGGCCCGGTCGGCGCGGCCGGACGTGATCCTGATGGACGTCCGGATGCCCGGGATGGACGGGCTGGAGGCGACCCGCCGGATCCTGGCCGCCGACGCCGCGGTGCGGATCGTGATCCTGACGACGTTCGATCTGGACGAGTTCGTGTACGCGGCGCTGCGCGCGGGCGTGTCGGGCTTCCTGGTCAAGGACACCGATCCGGGGGAGCTGCTGCGGGCGGTGCGGGTCGCGGCCCGCGGCGAGGCGCTGATCAGCCCGCCGGTGACCCGGCGGCTGATCGCCGAGTACGCCGGGCGGGCGGCCCGGCCGGCGCCCGACCCGCGGCTGGACGGGCTGACGCCGCGCGAGCGGGAGGTGATGGCGCTGGTCGCCGGGGGCCTGTCGAACGGCGAGATCGCGGCGCGGCTGGAGCTGAGCCCGGCCACCGCCCGGAGCGCGGTGAGCCGGCTGATGACCAAGCTGGGCGTGCGGGACCGGGCGCAGCTGGTGGTGCTCGCGTACGAGAGCGGCCTGGTCAGCCCGGGCTGGATCGGCTGACCGGCGCCACCTGTCCGCGGCACGTGTTCGCGACACCTGGTCGCGGCACCTGTTTCACGGCACCCGCTCGCAACACCGGGTGCAGGCGCGGGCCGGGCGGGCGCAACAACGGGGGTACGCCGGTCGGGCCCGCGGGCCGATGCGGCCGCCGGTGCCGGAGCCGCACGGTGAAGCCATGGACGACTCACCCACCAACCCACCTGCCAATGGTTCACCTGCCAACGGTTCATCCACCAATGATTCGCCTCCCAACAAGGCGGGCGCGGCGGTCGCCGGATTCTTCGCCGGCGGCATCGCCGGTTTCGTGCTCACCGAGGCGTTCGCCGCGTTCTCCCACTTCGTTCTGGACATGACGCCGGACGTGGAGGGCACGCCCGCGCTCATCGCCGTCTTCATGGGCGTGCCGCTCCTGTGCGCCGTCGCGGGCGCCTTCGCCCTCTACCGCTTCGCCGCGCGCAGGGGGCGGTGAGCATGGGCGTCTTCGCGCGGCCGGCGGCCTGGGCGTACCGGCACCGCTGGTACGCCGTCGGCGCCTGGGTGCTGGTGCTCGTGGCGATCACCGTGGGCTCGCAGGCGGCCGGTTCCGACTACCGCAACGACTTCTCGCTGCCGGGGACGCAGTCCCAGCGGGCGGCCGAGCTGCTGAAGGCGCACGGCGCGCCGCAGGCGGGCGACGCCCTCCAGGTCGTCGTCCAGGCGCGGGACGGGGTGCGCTCGCCCGCCGTCGAGCGGAGCCTCCGCGCCGCGCTGGGCGAGATCGGCGGCCTGCCGAGCGTGGCCGGCGTGCGCCTCCCGTACGACGACCCCGGGGCGGTCTCCAGGGACGGCACGATCGGATACGCGACCGTGACCCTCACCGGGAAGGCCGAGAGCGTCCCCAAGGAGGACGTCAAGGCGATCATGGACGCCGCCAGTGCCGCCGAGGCCCCCGGCATGCGGGTGGAGATCGGCGGCGAGGCGGTGCGCGGCGCCGAGGAGGGCGGCGGCGGGGCCGAGGGCGCGGGCATGCTGGCGGCGGTGGTGATCCTGGTGCTGCTGTTCGGCTCGCTGCTGGCGGCGGCGCTGCCGCTGGTCACCGCGCTGTTCGCGGTCGGCGGCGCGATGGGGCTGATCGTGCTGGCGTCGCGGGTCGCCACGGTCGCCGACTTCACTCCGCCGATCATGATGCTGGTCGGGCTGGGCGTCGGCGTCGACTACGCGCTGCTGATCTTCTACCGGTACCGGCACGAGCTGCTGGCGGGCGCGGGGCCCAGGGAGGCGACGGCGCGGGCGCTGGACGCGGCGGGCCGCACGGTCTTCGTCGCCGGCTGCACGGTGATCATCGCGCTGCTGGGGCTGGTCGTGCTCGGGCTCGGCGCGCTGCAGGGCGTGGCGCTGGCGGTCGCGCTGACCGTCCTGGTCACGATGCTGGCCTCGCTGACGCTGCTGCCGGCGCTGCTCGGGATCTTCGGCGGGCGGATCGAGCGGACCGTGCGCAAGCGCGCGGCCAGGAGCCGCCGGGAGCCGGGCGCGGGGTGGCGGCGGCTGGCGGAGGCCGTCCAGCGGCGGCCCGTGCCGGCGCTGGCGGTGGCCGTGCTGGCGCTGCTCGCGCTGTCGGCCCCGGCGCTGGACATGCGGCTGGGCTTCGCCGACGCGGGCAACGATCCGGAGTCGTCGACCGGCCGCCAGGCGTACGACCTGCTGGCCGAGGGCTTCGGGCCGGGCGTGAACGGGCCGCTGATCGTCGTCGGCGAGGGCGGCGCGGCGGCGGGCGCCCGGCTGCGGAGCGCGCTGGCCGGTACGGACGGCGTCGCCTGGGCCACCCCGCCGATCCCGTCCGGGGACGGGCGGATCCACACCGTCCTGGTGATCCCCGAGACGGCGCCGCAGGACGAGCGGACGGCGGAGCTGGTCCACACCCTGCGCGAGGACGTCCTGCCGCCGGGGGCCGTCGTGGGCGGCTCGACGGCCGCCGCGCTGGACTTCTCCGAGACGGTCTCGGAGCGGCTGCCGCTGTTCGCCGCGGTCGTCGTCGGGCTGTCCTCGCTGCTGCTCCTGGTGGTGTTCCGGTCGCTGCTCATCCCGGTCAAGGCCGCGGTGCTGAACCTGCTGGGCATCGGCGCCGCGCTGGGGGTGATCACGGCGGTCTTCCAGTTCGGGTGGTTCGGCGTCCCGGCGGGCCCGGTCGAGGCGTTCATCCCGGTAATGATCTTCGCGATCGTGTTCGGGCTGTCGATGGACTACGAGGTGTTCCTGCTGTCGCGGATCCACGAGGAGTGGGTCCGGACGCGGGACCCGGCCGCGGCGGTGCGCGAGGGCCTGGCGGCCACCGGGCAGGTCATCACCGCCGCCGGGGCCATCATGATCGTGGTGTTCGCCGCGTTCGTCCTCAGCCCGAGCCGGATGCTGCAGCAGTTCGGGCTCGGCCTGGCGGTCGCCATCCTGCTGGACGCCCTGGTGATCCGCTGCCTGATCGTCCCGGCGGTGCTGCGGCTGCTGGGCCGGTACGCGTGGTGGCTGCCCGCCCCGCTGGCCCGGCGGATCCCCGAGGTGCCCCTGGAGCGCCCGGCGGTGCCGGAGCGTACCGGCTGACCCGCCCGCCGCCCGGCGGCCTCCAGAGACGGCTCAGGGCGTTCCCGCCATCGCGGGAACGCCCTGCGCGTCGTCCGGCGGGCCGACCGGTCAGAAGGACTCGACCGCGCGGCGCGCCTCGGGGTCGAGAACGCCCCAGCCGATGAGCTCCTCGGTCAGCTCGGTCGGGGACTTGTCGTAGATGACCGCGAGCGAGCGCAGGTCTTCCTGGCGGATGGAAAGGACCTTTCCGTTGTAGTCGCCCCGCTGGCTCTGGATCGTCGCGGCGTAGCGGGCGAGGGGACCGGCCTTGTCCTTCGGAAGCGCCTGCAGCCGCTCGAGGTCGATCACGAGCTTGGGTGTAGGCCCGAGGGGGCTCGGCGCGGCTCCGCCGGGCAGCAACTCGGAGACCGGCACGCCGTAGAAATCGGCGAGCTCGGCCAGCTTCTGAACGGTGACGGCGCGGTCGCCCCGCTCGTACGAACCCACGACGACGGCCTTCCAGCGGCCCCGGGACTTCTCTTCCACGCCGTGCAGGGACAGTCCCTGCTGGGTGCGGATGGCGCGAAGGCGCCCACCCAGAGCCTTGGCGTATTCAGACGGCATTGTGGCCCCCAGGCTCTTTTCGTCGTTGTCGTCGGCCCCGGGACTTTCCCGGGGGGAGTCAGGTTCTTCAGGCTGTGACGCCGTGGGACTCTGTCTCCAGGGATGGTTACGGACAGTGACGGTAAAACGGGTACGGCCCCAGGTCAAGCCGATTGGAAAAAAGCGGTCGAATCCGCAGGTCTCGAATGGAGGCCGCGCGGGCCCCGGACGGCCCGCCGCCCCCGCTCCCGCCGGGCCTTTCCCGCCCCGCCCGGCCCCGGTGCCCCATCACCCTCCGTACCCCGGTGTGACCGCTCTCACCAGCGAAGACGCGGGCGGGCCACGTACGGGGCAGCGGGGCGGGACTGCTACGGTGAGACGGACAAGACGTCCTTTAAGGCCCGTCCCGTGAGGCGGGAAAGGAGGTTTCGGTGGTGAATGCTGCCTCCCGGCCGGAAGGTCCGGGCGCGGCGCGTGTGGCAGACGGTGACCCCCGGCAGAAGGCCGTTCTCGAAGGCCCCGACATCCGGCGCGCGCTCACCCGCATCGCGCACGAGATCCTCGAACGTACCAAGGGCGGCGAGGCCGTGGTGCTGCTCGGCATCCAGACCCGCGGCGTGACGCTGGCCCGCCGGCTGGCCGCCAAGCTGGAGGAGGTCGAGGGCCGGCCCGTTCCCTGGGGTTCGCTCGACGTGACGATGTACCGCGACGACCTGCGGATGAAGCCCGCCCGCGCGATCGGCCGCACCGAGCTGCCGGCCGCCGGCGTGGACGACCGCATCGTGGTGCTGGTCGACGACGTGCTGTTCTCCGGCCGCACCGTCCGCGCGGCGCTCGACGCCCTCAACGACCTGGGCCGGCCGCGCGCCGTCCAGCTGGCGGTCCTGGTGGACCGCGGCCACCGCGAGGTGCCGATCCGCGCCGACTACGTGGGCAAGAACCTGCCCACGTCGATGCGCGAGAACGTCAGGGTCCTGCTGGCGGAGAACGACGAGCGCGACGCGGTCGTGCTCGGCCCCGCCGGAGGCCCGCGCGCCGCCGGCGAGGAAGGGGACGGAAAGTGAAGCGGCACCTCATCTCGGCGGCCGACCTGACCCGCGACGACGCGCTGCTGATCCTCGACACCGCCGAGGAGCTCGCGCAGATCTCCGGCCGCTCCATCAAGAAGCTGCCGACGCTGCGCGGCATGACGGTGGTCAACCTGTTCTTCGAGGACTCGACCCGGACCCGGATCTCGTTCGAGGCCGCGGCCAAGCGGCTGTCCGCCGATGTGATCAACTTCTCGGCGAAGGGCTCCAGCGTCTCCAAGGGCGAGAGCCTCAAGGACACCGCGCTCACGCTGGAGGCGATGGGCGCCGACGGCGTGGTCATCCGGCACGGCGCGTCCGGCGCGCCGCACCGGCTGGCCCGCTGGGTGCAGGGCAGCGTGGTGAACGCCGGCGACGGCACCCACGAGCACCCCACCCAGGCGCTGCTGGACGCGTTCACGATGCGCCGCCGCCTCGGCGACCTGGAGGGACGCAAGATCACCATCGTGGGCGACGTCCTGCACAGCCGGGTCGCGCGCTCCAACGTCCTGCTCCTGCACACCCTCGGCGCCGACGTGACGCTGGTCGCCCCGCCGACCCTGCTCCCCGTCGCCGTCGACAGCTGGCCCTGCCAGGTCTCGTACGACCTGGACGCGGTGCTCCCCAAGAGCGACGTGGTCATGATGCTGCGGGTCCAGGCGGAGCGGATGAACGCCGCGTACTTCCCGACGGTGCGCGAGTACAGCCGCCGGTACGGGCTGGACGGCGACCGCATGGCCCAGCTCCCCGAGCACGCCATCGTCATGCACCCGGGGCCGATGAACCGCGGCGTCGAGATCGCCGCCGGGGTCGCCGACTCGCCCCGTTCCACCATCGTCGAGCAGGTCGCCAACGGCGTGAGCGCCCGGATGGCCGTCCTCTACCTCCTCCTCGGAGGCTCCGAGCCCGCGTTCGGCAAGAAGGTCGAGAGTGAATAAGACGTACATCATCAAGGGCGCGCGCATCCTCGGCGGCGAGCCCGCCGACATCCTCGTCCGGGACGGGAAGATCGCGCAGATCGGCGCGGGGCTGGACGAGGCCGGCGCGGAGACCGTCCAGGGCGCCGGGCTGGTCGCGCTGCCGGGGCTGGTCGACCTGCACACGCACCTGCGCGAGCCGGGCCGCGAGGACGCCGAGACCGTCGAGTCCGGCACCAAGGCGGCCGCGATGGGCGGCTACACGGCCGTGCACGCGATGGCCAACACCGACCCGGTCGCCGACACGGCGGGCGTGGTCGAGCAGGTGTGGCGGCTGGGCCGCGAGGCCGGGTACTGCGACGTGCAGCCGGTCGGCGCGGTCACCCGCGGCATCCGCGGCGAGCAGCTGGCCGAGCTCGGCGCGATGGCCGACTCGGCGGCCGGCGTGCGGGTGTTCTCCGACGACGGCCACTGCGTCTCCGACGCGGTGATCATGCGGCGGGCGCTGGAGTACGTGAAGGCGTTCGACGGCGTGGTCGCCCAGCACGCGCAGGAGCCGCGGCTGACCGAGGGCGCGCAGATGAACGAGGGCGAGATCTCCGCCCGGCTCGGCCTGGGCGGCTGGCCCGCCGTGGCCGAGGAGGCGATCATCGCCCGGGACGTCCTGCTGGCCCAGCACGTCGACTCCCGCCTGCACGTCTGCCACGTGTCCACGGCCGGCTCGGTGGAGATCATCCGCTGGGCCAAGAGCAAGGGCTGCCGGGTCACCGCCGAGGTCACCCCCCACCACCTGCTGCTGAACGACGCGTGCGCCGAGACCTACGACCCGATCTACAAGGTCAACCCGCCGCTGCGCACCGCCGACGACGTGACCGCGCTGCGGCACGCGCTGGCCGACGGCACGATCGACTGCGTGGCCACCGACCACGCCCCGCACCCGGTCGAGGCCAAGGAGACCGAGTGGGCCGTGGCGGCCATGGGGATGATCGGGCTGGAGACGGCGCTGCCCGTGGTGCAGGAGGCGATGGTCGAGACCGGGCTGCTGGACTGGGCCGGGGTCGCCGACCGGATGGCGTTCCGCCCGGCGCGGATCGGCCGGCTCTCCGGCCAGGGCCGCCCGCTGGAGCCCGGCGAGCCCGCCAACATCACGCTGTACGACCCGGCGCCGCGCCGCCCCGTGAACCCGCTGGCGATGACGTCCAAGAGCCGCAACACCCCGTACGTGGGGCTGGAGCTGCCCGGACGGATCGTCGCCACGTTCCTGCGCGGCCGGCCCACCGTTCTGGAAGGAAAGCTTCAGTGAGCGCTGCACCCGGACGCGCGCCGGCTGGACCGAGGAGCGCGCGCAGCGACGAAGGAGCGAGCACGTGGCGAGGGAAGCCGGCGCGAATGAACGGCCGGGTGCCGGTGAACGGAGTGAACCAATGAGCGCAGACACGGCCCTGCTCGTACTCGAAGACGGCCGGGTGTTCCGCGGCGCCGGGTACGGGGCCGAGGGGGAGACCTTCGGGGAGATGGTCTTCAACACCGGCATGACCGGCTACCAGGAGACGCTCACCGACCCGTCCTACGCCCGCCAGATCGTGGCGATGACCTCGCCGCACATCGGCAACACCGGCGTGAACGCCGACGACCCGGAGTCGAGGCGGATCCAGGTCGCCGGGTACGTGGTGCGCGAGCCCGCCCGGGTGGCGTCCAGCTGGCGGGCCACCGGCTCGCTGGGGTCGGCGCTGCGCGAGCAGGGGGTCGTGGGCATCGCGATCCCCGGCACCCGGGCGCTGACCCGGCACCTGCGCGACCGCGGCGCGATGCGCGCCGGGATCTTCAGCGGCGCCGCCGCCGCGGCCCCCGAGGCCGAGCTGGTCGAGCGGGTCAAGGCGAGCCCGTCGATGGAGGGCGCCGACCTGGCCCGCGACGTGTCGACGGACGAGCCGTACGTCGTCCCGGCGATCGGCGAGAAGCGCTTCACCGTCGCGGCGGTCGACCTCGGCATCAAGTCGATGACGCCGCACCGGATGGCCGAGCGCGGCTGCGAGGTGCACGTCCTGCCGGCCACCAGCACCGCCGCGGACATCCTGCGCCTGGACCCGGACGGGGTGTTCTTCTCCAACGGCCCTGGCGACCCGGCCGCCGCCACGTACGCGGTGGACGCCCTGCGCGGCGTCCTGGACGCCGGGAAGCCGTTCTTCGGCATCTGCTTCGGCAACCAGATCTTCGGGCGGGCGCTCGGCCTCGGCACGTACAAGCTGAGGTTCGGCCACCGCGGCATCAACCAGCCCGTCCAGGACCGGGGGACCGGCAAGGTGGACGTCTCCGCCCACAACCACGGCTTCGCCGTCGAGGCGCCGCTGGACGGCCCGTTCGACACCCCCTACGGCCCCGGCGAGGTCACCCACGTCAACCTGAACGACGGCTGCATCGAGGGCCTGCGCCTGATCGACCGGCCCGCGTTCAGCGTCCAGTACCATCCGGAGGCCGCGGCCGGCCCGCACGACGCCTCCGGACTGTTCGACCGCTTCTGCGAGCTGATGCAGGGGTCGCGGAAGGAGGGGGCGGAGTAATGCCGCGCCGTCAGGACATCGAGTCCGTACTGGTGATCGGCTCCGGGCCGATCGTGATCGGCCAGGCCGCCGAGTTCGACTACTCGGGCACCCAGGCGTGCCGGGTGCTCAAGGCCGAGGGCCTGCGGGTCACGCTGGTCAACAGCAACCCCGCGACGATCATGACCGACCCGGAGATGGCCGACGCCACCTACGTCGAGCCGATCACCCCCGAGGTGGTCGAGAAGATCATCGCCAAGGAGCGCCCGGACGCGCTGCTGCCCACGCTGGGCGGCCAGACCGCGCTGAACACCGCGATCGCGCTGTTCGAGAGCGGCGTCCTCGACAAGTACGGCGTCGAGCTGATCGGCGCCGACGTCGAGGCGATCCAGGCCGGCGAGAACCGCGAGCGGTTCAAGGAGGTCGTCGCCAAGGTCGCCCGCGAGCAGGGCCTGAACGCCGAGTCCGCCCGCTCGAAGATCTGCCACACGATGGACGAGGTGCTCGCCGCCGCCGGCGAGCTGGGCTACCCCGTCGTTGTGCGGCCCTCGTTCACCATGGGCGGCGCCGGTTCCGGCTTCGCGCACGACGAGGACGACCTGCGCCGCATCGCCGGCACCGGGCTCGACGCGTCCCCGACCAGCGAGGTGCTCCTGGAGGAGTCCATCCTCGGCTGGAAGGAGTACGAGCTGGAGGTCATGCGGGACCGCAACGACAACGTGGTCATCGTGTGCTCCATCGAGAACCTCGACCCGATGGGCGTGCACACCGGCGACTCGATCACCGTCGCGCCCGCGCAGACCCTCACCGACCGCGAGTACCAGAACATGCGGGACGTCGCGATCGCGGTCATCCGCGAGGTCGGCGTCGACACCGGCGGCTGCAACATCCAGTTCGCCGTGCACCCCGGCACCGGCCGGATGATCGTCATCGAGATGAACCCGCGGGTGTCGCGGTCCTCCGCGCTGGCGTCCAAGGCCACCGGCTTCCCGATCGCCAAGATCGCGGCCCGGCTGGCGGTCGGCTACACCCTCGACGAGATCCCGAACGACATCACCGCCGAGACGCCCGCCTCGTTCGAGCCCACGCTCGACTACGTGGTGGTCAAGGTGCCGCGGTTCGCGTTCGAGAAGTTCCCCGGCGCCGACAGCACGCTGACCACCCACATGAAGTCGGTCGGCGAGGCGATGGCCATCGGCCGCTGCTTCACCGAGGCGCTGCAGAAGGCGCTGCGGTCGCTGGAGCAGAAGGGCTCCTCGTTCTCCTGGGACGGCGAGCGCGGGAACGCGGCCGAACTGCTGGAGAAGGCGTCCCGGCCGACCGACGGCCGGATCCGGGCCGTCCAGCGGGCGCTGTGGGCGGGCGCGACCGTCCAGGAGGCGTACGAGGCGACCCGCATCGACCCGTGGTTCCTGGACCAGATCGCCGCGATCAACGAGACCGCCGACGAGATCCGCACCGCCGAGGACGCGCTCACCCGCGACAAGCTGCTGCGCGCCAAGCGGCACGGCTTCTCCGACGCCCAGATCGGGCAGCTGCGCAACCTGTCGGAGGAGGTCGTCCGCGAGCTGCGGCACGCGCTCGGCGTCCGCCCCGTCTACCTGACCGTCGACACCTGCGCCGCCGAGTTCGCCGCGCAGACGCCGTACCTCTACTCGTCCTACGACGAGGAGACCGAGGTGCCGCCGGGCGACAAGCCCAAGGTCATCATCCTGGGGTCCGGGCCCAACCGGATCGGGCAGGGCGTGGAGTTCGACTACTCCTGCGTGCACGCCTCGTTCACGCTGGCCGAGGCCGGCTACGAGACCGTGATGGTCAACTGCAACCCCGAGACCGTCTCCACCGACTACGACACCTCCGGCCGGCTCTACTTCGAGCCGCTCACCCTGGAGGACGTCCTGGAGGTGGTGCACGCCGAGCAGGCCACCGGCACCGTCGCGGGCGTGATCGTCCAGCTCGGCGGGCAGACCCCGCTCGGGCTCGCGCAGAAGCTCAAGGACGCCGGCGTCCCGATCGTCGGCACCTCGCCGGAGAGCATCCACCTCGCCGAGGAGCGCGGCGCGTTCGGCCGCGTGCTGGCCCGCGCCGGGCTGCTGGCGCCCAAGCACGGCACCGCGTCCTCGTTCGAGGAGGCCCGCGAGATCGCCGCGGAGATCGGCTACCCGGTCCTGGTGCGGCCCTCGTACGTGCTGGGCGGCCGCGGCATGGAGATCGTGTACGAGGACGCCACGCTGGAGTCGTACATGGCCAAGGCGACCGAGGCGAGCCCGGAGCATCCGGTCCTGGTCGACCGGTTCCTGGACGAGGCCATCGAGATCGACGTGGACGCCCTGTTCGACGGCGAGGAGCTCTACCTCGGCGGCGTCATGGAGCACATCGAGGAGGCCGGGATCCACTCCGGCGACTCGGCCTGCGCGCTCCCGCCGATCACCCTCGGCCACGACGACGTCCGCCGCATCCGCGAGTCCACCGAGGCCCTCGCCCGCGGCGTCGGCGTGCGCGGCCTCATGAACGTCCAGTACGCGCTGTCGGCCGGCGTCCTGTACGTCCTAGAGGCCAACCCGCGCGCGTCCCGCACCGTGCCGTTCGTGTCGAAGGCCACCGCGGTGCCGCTGGCGAAGGCGGCCGCCCGCGTCATGCTGGGCGCCACCATCGCGGAGCTGCGCGCCGAGGGCCTGCTGCCGGAGAGCGGCGACGGCGGCTCGCTGCCGCTGGACGCCCCGATCGCGGTCAAGGAGGCGGTGCTGCCGTTCGACCGGTTCCGCAACGCCCAGGGGCAGGGCGTCGACACGATCCTCGGCCCGGAGATGCGCTCGACCGGCGAGGTCATGGGCATCGACGAGGTCTTCGGCACCGCCTACGCCAAGTCGCAGCAGGCCGCCTACGGCGTGCTGCCGACCAAGGGCCGGGCGTTCGTGTCGGTCGCGAACCGGGACAAGCGTCACATGATCTTCCCGGTCAAGCGCCTCGCTGACCTGGGCTTTGAGATTCTTGCCACGGAGGGGACCGCCGAGGTCCTGCGGCGCAACGGCGTGCGTGCCAAGATCGTGCGAAAGCACAGCGAGGGGCCCGGACCCGACGGCGAACCCACGATCGTGCGGCGCGTCCTCGACGGCGAGGTGGACCTCATCGTCAATACTCCGTTCGGCGGGCCCGGCCAGTCCGGTCCGCGGCTGGACGGCTACGAGATCCGCACGGCCGCCGTGCTGCGCGGCGTCCCGTGCGTCACCACCGTCCAGGGGCTCGCCGCCGCGGTCCAGGGCGTCGAGGCCATCGCGGGCGGCCAGGTCGGCGTGCGGTCGCTGCAGGAGCACGCCGAGCGGCTGCGCGGCGCGCACGGCCGGGGGTAGCCCGGCCGGGTACGACCGGGCCCCGCGCACGACGAGGAGAGGGAGACGGGTGTCCGACACACCGGTGCAGACGTCGGCAACCGTTCTGACGGTCCGCCAGGTGCAGGACTACCACGCGCTGACGCTGGTGGCCCCGGCGATCGCCGAGCGGTTCCGGCCGGGGCAGTTCGTGGCGCTGGCCGTGGGCGGTGAGCACACGGGCCGGCTGGTCCGCCGGTGTTTCGGGGTGTACGAGGTCAAGTCCGACTACGGCGGGACGGTCGAGCTGGTCTTCGCCGACCGCGAGCCCGGCACCGCGTGGCTGGCCGCCCGCCGCTCCCGCGACCAGCTCGACCTCGTCGGCCCGCTCGGCCGCCCGTTCCGCCTCCCCAGGGACCCCGTCAGCTGCCTGCTGGTCGGCGGCGGTCCCGGGGGAGCGGCCCTGTTCGCGCTGGCCGACACGCTCCGCCGGCGCGACTGCCAGGTCCACTTCGTCCTCGGCGGGCCGTCCGCGCGGCAGGTGTTCGGCTCCCGGATGGCGCAGCGCATCGGCGACACCGCCACCGTCACCACCGAGGACGGCACCCTGGGGGAGGAGGCCACGGTGCGCGAGGTGCTGCCCCGCGTGATCCAGGAGACGGGCGCCGACGTCGTGTACGGCTGCGGCCCCACCCCCCTGCTCCGCGCCGTCACCCAGGTGGCCGGCGACCACGGCCTGCCGTCCCAGGTCTCGGTGGAGTCGTTCCTCCAGGAGACCGGCGCCTGCGGCATCGGCGTCTGCATGACCTGCATGCTGCCCATGCACGGCGACGACGGCGTCACCCGCATGGTGCGGGCCTGCGCCGACGGCCCGGTGCTGCGCGGCGACCGCGTCCGCTGGGGCGATCTCGGCACCATCCCGTTCGACGCCCTCGGCGCCCCGCGCGCCCTGAGCCTCACGGAAGGCGGCTCATGAGCACGAGTACCCGGTTGGAGACCCGGCTGGGGGCCCTGGAGCTGCCCAACCCGGTGCTGACGGCCTCCGGGTGCGGCGGTACGGGACGGGAGCTGGCGCAGTTCTTCGACCTCGACCGGCTGGGGGCGTTCGTCACCACGTCGGTGATGGCGCAGCCCCGCGCGGGGCGGCCCACGCCGCGGATGGCGGAGACGCCCAGCGGCCTGCTGACCGCGATGGGGCTGCCCGGGCCCGGCATCGAGGGGTTCCTGGAACGGGACCTGCCCTGGCTGGCCGAGCAGGGCGTCCGCACGATCGTGTCGGTCGCCGGCGGCAGCGTCGAGGAGTTCGGCGAGCTGGCGCGGCGGCTGCGCGGCGCGTCCGGGATCGCCGCCGTCGAGGTGAACGTGGCGTGCCCCAACGTCGAGGACCGCGGCCGTATGTTCGGCTGGCACCCCGGCGCCGCCGCGTCCGTCGTGCGCGCCGTACGGGCGCACGCGCGTCCGGGCGTCCCCGTCTTCGCCAAGCTCGCCCCCGATGTCACCGACATCGTCACCATAGCGCTGGCCTGCGTGGACGCCGGCGCCGAGGGGCTCACACTGATTAACACCATGGAGGGGATGGCGATCGACACCGGCACGGCCGGCCGTCCCGGCACCCTCCGTCCCGCCCTGTCCGGCGTCTCCGGCGGCCTGTCGGGCCCCGCGATCCGTCCCGTCGCCCTCCGCTGCGTCTACCAGGTGCACGCGGCGCTGCCCGACGTCCCGATCGTCGGGGTCGGCGGCGTCACGACCGGCCTGGACGCCCTGGAGTTCGTCCTGGCCGGCGCGTCCGCCGTCGGGGTGGGCACCACCCTGTTCCACGACCCCACCGCCGTGCCGCGGATCCTGCGCGAGCTGGACGAGGCGCTGGCCGCCCGCCGGATCGGCCGGATCGGCGACGTGGTGGGGCTCGCCCACAAGCCGGCCGGGTACGTACCGCCGCAGGTACGGCCCGAGCCGCCCGCCCCCGAGCCCGAGGCCGGGGAAGTGAAGGAGAAGACCTCGTGACCGCCGCACCCGCCCCCATCGCCGTCGCCCTCGACGCCCCCGACCTGGAGTCGGCCGCGCGCTGGGCCACCCTGGTCACGCCGCACGTCAGCACCGTCAAGGTCGGCCTGGAGCTCTACCTGCGGTACGGGCCGGATGTGGTCGCCAGCGTCCGGGGCGCCAGCCGCGTCCAGGTGTTCCTGGACCTCAAGCTGCACGACATCCCGGCCACCGTCGCGGGCGCCGCGCGGGCCGTGGCCCGGCTCAAGCCCGCGTACCTGACCGTGCACGCGGCCGGCGGCCCGGCGATGATCCGCGCCGCGGTGGAGGCCGCGCCGGCCACCAAGGTGGCGGCCGTGACCGTTCTCACCTCGCTCGACGACGCCGACCTGGCCGCGCTCGGCGTCGCCGGGCCCGCCTCGGACGCCGTCCGGCGGCTGGCGGCCCTCGCCGTGGACGCGGGCGCGCAGGCGCTCGTGTGCTCCCCGCAGGAGGCCGCCGCCGTCCGCGCGGAGGTCGGCCCCGGGATCACGCTCATCACCCCGGGCGTGCGGCCCGCGGGCGCCGACGTCCAGGACCAGGCCCGGGTGGCGACGCCCGAGCAGGCCCTCGCCGCGGGCGCCGACCTGCTGGTGATCGGCCGACCCATCACCGGCGCCCCCGACCCGGGCGCCGCCGCGGCCGCCATCGCCACGGCGCTGCGCCGCACGTCCGCGGGCGCTCCCTGAACACGCCGTAGAAGGCCTGTTCGAACTCCAGCATCGCCGTTCACCGCCGCCCGCGCCGGAGATACGGCCCAGGCGTGATGAGCGTCACGTCCCGCCCCGTTCCGGGCGGTCCGGTGACCGGGGTGGCGAGTGACACCAATGGGGCCCTGAAAGGCGATTTTTCACGATCATGCAAGTGTGCAGGAAGGGGGCGGGATGGTCGCGGAACGCGTTCGAGTTGGGTACACTCCGTATTCAGGACACTTCGAGGAGTGAATTTCGTGATTTTGTGGTGGGCTAAACGGCACTTCACGTTGCCTTATGGGGCGTGAACTCGCTAGTTTCCACCCTCGTCCGACTCCGTCGAGTGGAAACCTGAGGTGACCCGGCGTGGCTCTTCCGCCCCTAACCCCCGAACAGCGCGCCGCAGCCCTGGAGAAGGCTGCCAAGGCCCGCAAGGAGCGGGCCGAGGTTAAGAACCGGCTCAAGCACGGGGGACTCTCGCTTGCCGAGGTCCTCAAGGAGGGGCAGACCGACGACGTCATCGGGAAGATGAAGGTGTCGGCCCTCCTGGAATCGCTGCCCAGCGTGGGCAAGGTCCGTGCCAAGCAGATCATGGAGCGCCTGGGCATCGCCGAGTCCCGCCGCGTGCGGGGCCTCGGCGCCAACCAGCGCGCCTCCCTGGAGCGTGAGTTCGGCGGCGGTGGAAACCGCTGATCCGCGATTCACGGGCGGGCGCGGCGGTCCCACCGCCGCGGCCGGCTCGGACGTACCCGAACCGGCCGGCACCATCCCGCCCCTCTCCGGCGCACCCATTCCTGCGCCGGACGGCTCCCCCCCGAAGGACTCGCTCATGCGGCGGCTGACTGTCCTGTCCGGACCGTCGGGCGTCGGCAAGAGCACGGTCGTCGCCGAGATCCGGCGGGCCCACCCCGAGGTGTGGCTGTCGGTCTCGGTGACCACCCGTGCCCCCCGACCGGGCGAGGCCGACGGGGTGCAGTACTTCTTCGTCGACGACGTCGGCTTCGACCGGCTCGTCGCCGAAGGAGAGCTCCTGGAATGGGCGGAGTTCGCGGGGAACCGCTACGGCACCCCGCGCCGTCCCGTGGAGGACCGGCTCGCCCGCGGCGAGCCGGTGCTCCTGGAGATCGACCTCCAGGGCGCCCGCCAGGTCCGCACGTCCGACCCGACCGCGCTCCTGGTGTTCCTGGCCCCGCCCTCCTGGGAGGAACTGGTCCGCCGGCTCGTCGGCCGCGGCACCGAGCGCCCCGAGGTGATCGAGCGCCGGCTGGACGCCGCCCGCGTCGAGCTCGCCGCCGAGAAGGAGTTCGACGTCACCCTGGTCAACACGGCCGTGCAGGACGTGTGCCATGAGCTGCTAGCCTTGATGGCTGTTCGTTAATCAGAACGAGCGTCGAAGTCAAGTACCGAGTGGAAGGCCACGGAGTGGCAGCCAGCAGCGAAGGCATCACCAACCCGTCGATCGACGAGCTCCTCGAGGTCGTCGACACCAAGTACGGCCTCGTGAGCATCGCGGCCAAGCGCGCCCGGCAGATCAACGCCTACTACGCCCAGCTGGGCGAGGGCCTGCTGGAGTACGTCGGCCCGCTCGTCGAGACCCAGGTCCAGGAGAAGCCGCTGTCGATCGCCCTGCGCGAGACCCGCGAAGGCCTCCTCAACGCAGAGCCCATCGAAGGCTAGGACCTGCACGGAGCCCCCGAGGGCGGGGAAGCCTGAATCAGCCGAGCCTCGGGAAGGCGACCACAGTAGAGATGAACTCCTCCCGGCCGCGGGTCGTTCTGGGTGTGGGCGCGGGGATCGCCGCGTACAAGGTCTGCGAGCTGCTGCGGCGGTTCACCGAGTCCGGGCATGACGTGCGGGTCGTTCCGACCGCGGACGCGCTGCGGTTCGTCGGTGAGCCGACGTGGGCGGCGCTGTCGGGGCATCCCGTCTCGCCCGAGGTGTGGGACGCCGTCGCCGAGGTGCCGCACGTGCGGCTCGGGCAGGGCGCCGACCTGGTGTTCGTCGCGCCGGCCACGGCCGACCTGCTGGCCAGGGCCGCGCACGGGCTCGCCGACGACCTGCTGACCAACACGCTGCTGACCGCGCGCTGCCCGGTGGTGTTCGCGCCCGCGATGCACACCGAGATGTGGGAGCACCCGGCCACCCAGGCGAACGTGGCGACGCTGCGGTCCCGCGGGGCCGTCGTGGTGGACCCGGCGTCCGGGCGGCTGACCGGCAAGGACACCGGCCCCGGGCGGCTGCCCGACCCGGCCGAGCTGTTCGAGGTGGCGCGGCACGTCCTCGCGCGCGGCGCGGCCGGGCGCGACCTGGACGGGCGCCACGTGGTGGTGTCGGCCGGCGGCACGCGCGAGGCCCTCGACCCGGTGCGCTTCCTCGGGAACCGCTCGTCCGGCCTCCAGGGGTACGCCCTGGCGCGCACGGCGGTGGCGCGGGGCGCGAGAGTGACGCTCGTCTCGGCGAACGTGGCGCTGCCCGACCCGGCGGGCGCCGCCGTCGTGCGGGTTGGGTCGGCCGAGGAGATGCGCAAGGCCGTCCTGGAGGCCGCCGAAGCCGCCGACGCCGTCGTGATGGCCGCCGCGGTCGCCGACTTCCGGCCGGCCGACTACCAGGGCTCCAAGATCAAGAAGTCGCCGGGCGCGGAGCCCGCGCCGATCCGGCTGGTCAAGAACCCCGACATCCTCGCCGAGCTGGGCGCCCGGCCCCATCCGGGCCAGGTGATCGTGGGGTTCGCCGCCGAGACCGACGACGTGCTCGCCAACGGCCGCGACAAGCTGGCCCGCAAGGGCTGCGACCTCCTCGTGGTCAACCAGGTCGGCGAGGACCTGGGGTTCGGGCGGCCCGACAACGCCGCCGTCGTCCTGGGGGCCGACGGGTCCTCGACCGAGATCCCGCGCGGTGCCAAGGAGGCCCTGTCCGAGGCGGTCTGGGACCTCGTAGCGGCGCGGCTGGCGCCGCGGCCGCCGGACTGACCTCCCGAGGGCCCGGGGGCTGCGCCGGACGCAAAGGTTCGGTATACCTGTCGTCCGGGTCGTCCGGGCCATTCCCGATAGACTCGCGGGGAAATCCGCAGGGCGGGGGTCCGCCGCGCCAAGCGAAAAACCGAAGAGGCCCGCGCGGGACAGCGCGTTTCCCGCCGGACCGACAGCCACATGTCCGTTCTGCGACGTCAGTCAGCAGCCGCTGCAAGGAGTTCACGTACGTGTCTCGCCGCCTGTTCACCTCCGAGTCCGTCACCGAAGGACATCCGGACAAGATTGCGGACCAGATCAGTGACGCGATCCTCGATGCGATGCTCAAGGACGACCCCAAGAGCCGGGTCGCCGTCGAGACCATGATCACCACCGGCCAGGTGCACGTGGCCGGCGAGGTGACGACCGAGACCTACGTGGACATCCCCCGGATCATCCGCGAGAAGATCCTCGAGATCGGCTACGACTCGTCCAAGAAGGGCTTCGACGGCCACTCCTGCGGCGTCTCGGTGTCGATCGGCGCGCAGTCGCCCGACATCGCGCAGGGCGTCGACGACGCCTACGAGACCCGCGACGGCGAGGACCGCGACAAGCAGGGCGACGACCTGGACCGGCAGGGCGCCGGCGACCAGGGCCTGATGTTCGGGTACGCCACCAACGAGACCCCCGAGCTGATGCCGCTGCCGATCACGCTGGCGCACAAGCTGTCCCAGCGGCTGTCGCAGGTCCGGAAGGACGGCAAGGTCCCCTACCTGCGTCCCGACGGCAAGACCCAGGTCACCATCGAGTACGACGGTGAGCGCGCGGTCCGCCTGGACACCGTGGTCGTGTCCACCCAGCACGCTCCGGACATCGACCTCAAGGAGCTGCTGACCCCGGACATCAAGGAGCACGTGGTCGACCCGGTGCTGGCCGGCCTCGACATCGACACCTCCGGGTACCGGCTGCTGGTCAACCCGACCGGGCGGTTCGAGATCGGCGGCCCGATGGGCGACGCCGGGCTCACCGGCCGGAAGATCATCGTCGACACGTACGGCGGCATGGCCCGGCACGGCGGCGGCGCGTTCTCCGGCAAGGACCCGTCCAAGGTCGACCGGTCCGCCGCGTACGCGATGCGCTGGGTGGCCAAGAACATCGTCGCCGCCGGCCTCGCCGACCGCGCCGAGGTGCAGGTCGCGTACGCGATCGGCAAGGCGCACCCGGTGGGCGTGTTCATCGAGACCTTCGGCACCGAGAAGGTCGCCGTGGAGCAGATCGAGAAGGCCGTGGACGAGGTCTTCGACCTGCGCCCGGCCGCGATCGTCCGCGACCTGGACCTGCTGCGGCCGATCTACTCGCAGACCGCCGCGTACGGCCACTTCGGCCGGTCCGAGCCGGACTTCTCCTGGGAGTCCACCGACCGCGCCCCCGACCTGGCGAAGGCCGCCGGTCTCTGATCGCGCGTGAGTGAAGGGCCCCGGGGCGCGTCCCCGGGGCCTTCGCGCGTTCGCGGGTGGTGCAAGGGGTGCGGGGGGCGCGAGGGGTGCGGGTGGTGGGGCCGGCCGGAATCGAACCGGCGTCCTCCCGGACCTGAGCCGGGCGCGACGACCTCTGCGCTACGGCCCACCACGCGGCACCCTACAGCTCCGCCAGGAACGCCAGGTGCGCACGTTCGGGGGCGCGCGCCAGCTCCGCCAGGGGCAGCGCGGGCTGGCTCGGGGCCGCGGGGTGCCAGCGGACGTGCGGGTCCGCGCCCGCGGCCAGCAGGGCCCTGACGGTCGTCTCGGAGGCGCCCTCCCGCACGGCGTGCGCCAGGGGCGTGTTGCCGTGGCCGTCGGGCGCGTCGGCCTCCAGGCCGGCGTCCAGGAGGCGGCGGAGCACGGGTTCTGGGTCTAGGCGGTCCAGGACGTGCAGGAGCGTGCGGCCTTCCCCGTCGCGGGTGTGGGGGTCGTGGCCGAGGTCCAGCATCCGCAGCAGCCCCGCCGTGTCGCCGTGCCAGGCCCGCTGGAACAGGGCGCGCCGCTGCTCGCGGAACGGCGTGAGCAGCCTGCCGGGGCCGGGCGCCCAGCTCTGCCGCACTCCGAAGCACCCCCGCACGGGCCCGCCGAGCGCCGCCAGGGCGACCTCGCGGCGCCGCTCGTCCTCGGTGTGATGGTGCGTGACCAGGACGCCGTTCCGGAACGACACCTCGTGCCAGGCGTCGCCGCACCGCACCCTGGCGGTGCGCGGCGGCCGGGGAGGGGGAGGCCCCGCCGGGCCGTCCGGGGCCGGCCGCCCGGGGAACAGCGCCTCCCGGACGAGCGGGTGCAGCTCATCGGGGGTGAGGCGGCCCGCCCGTACCAGGTCGAGATCGGGCAGCCTGCTCCAGTACGGCTCGGCCAGGTCGTGGTGGCCGTTCCCGAACGCGCCGCTCTCGAGGACGCGGGCGCGCAGCGTCCCGCCGGGCCGGGGCTCCAGGAACAGGGACCAGAACCGCTGCCTGCCCTGGAAGACGCGGAACGGGCCGTCCAGCCCCCGGGCCTCTCGCGCCCGCACCTCAGGGACGAGGCGGTGGAGCGCGATGGGGAGCCCGTCCAGGACGGAGCGGTGCCAGGACCGCCGGCGCTCCTCCTCCTGCACGAAGGCGATGCCGGCGGCCTGGAGCGCCTCGGCGATGTCGCCCCGCTCCTGCAGCAGCATGATCCATTCGGCCCGGGCGACCGGGTCGGCCGGGCCGGGGTCGGCGGCGGGCAGGCGGCGGGGGGCCCGCGGGGCGCCGTCGGCCTCGAAGAACGGTGCCCGGCCCGCCCCGCCGTGGCGGGCCAGCAGCTCGGCGGTGCGGCGCGCGTCCCAGAGGTGGCGCGCGCCCGTCCAGTCGGACAGGACGCGGCGCGCGGGCTCCGGACCGGACTCGGGGGCGGGGCCGAAGAACAGCCCGAGGCGTGGCCAGGCGTCGGTGCGGAGCTGGAGGCAGGGGCCGCCGTAGGAGGCGAGGACCAGGGTCTGCCGGATGCGGAACGGGCCGTCGCCGTAATCCAGGTACGTCCCCCAGGGGAGGTGCCAGCGGAGCAGGTCGGGGACGAGATGGCGCAGGTCGTCCTCCAGCGCCGCCGCGACCGCGCCGCCGTACTCGCGGGCCGCGCCGGGCAAATCGAACGCGACGTCCACGCCGGCGGCCGCGCAGGCCCCCCGCCAGTCGCCGGCCAGCCGCAGCCCGGCGGCCCGCTCGATCATCCCGCGCGGGACCTCGTGGGTGCGCGTCCGTGCCCACAGACCGGCGAGCTGCCGGGGGACGGGGGCGCAGCCGGGTGTTCCGGGCCGGGGCGGCGGTCTCACTGTGCTCTCCGGTTCGGTTCCCGGTGGACGGTGTGGGGCTGACGGTGTTGGGCTGACGGTGTGGGGCTGACGGCGTGGGGGCCGGGGCGGCGGGACGGGCCGGATTCGAACCGGCGTCTTCCTAGTTGAAAGCCAGGCGCGACGACCTCTGCGCTACCGCCCGCCGGGCGGCACTCTAGCGGACCGCGATCCGCGCGCGGGCCGCGGATTCCGAGGGTGTCGGCCCGATCTGGTAGTACGGGACCGTGAGCGGCGCAGGTGAGGGACCCGGCGAGGGCACCGGGCTGATTCCGGGGCTCGGGGACGTTCCCCGGGCGCCCGCCGAGGAGCCCGCGGCCAAGGCGAGGCCGAAGCCGAAGGCCAAGCCGAAGCCTGCCAGGAAGGGGGCGCGGCGGCCCGCCGAGTCGCTGCCCGTCGCGCGCGTCGCCGTCGACATGTCGCTGCCGCACCTGGACCGGCCGTTCGACTACCTCGTCCCGGTGGAGCTGGACGGGCGGACCGTTCCGGGGTGCCGGGTGCGGGTGCGGTTCGCCGGGCAGCTGGTGGACGGGCTGGTGCTGGAGCGGGTCGCCGAGAGCGACCACGAGGGCCGCCTGTCGTACCTGGAGCGCGTGACCTCGTCCGAGCCGGTCCTCGGCACGGAGGTCGCGGCGCTGGCGAGGGAGGTGGCCGATCGGTACGCGGGGACGTTCGCCGACGTCCTCCGGCTGGCCATCCCGCCGCGCCACGCCCGCGTGGAGGCCGAGGAGCCCCCGGAACGCGCCGAGGGCGCCGAGGGCGCCGTTGCGGGCCTGGAGAAGGGCCCGGGGCCCTGGGCGGAGTATCCGGCCGGGCCGTCGTTCCTGAAGGCGCTGGGGGAGGGGCGGGCGCCCCGCGCGGTGTGGACGGCCCTTCCCGGGCCCGGGTGGCGGGCGGCGATCGCGCGGGCCGTGGCGGTCGCGCTCGCGGGCGGGCGCGGGGCGCTCGTCGTCATGGCCGACGGCCGCGACGTCGCCCGGATGGACGAGGCGCTGGCGGCCGAGCTGGGCGAGGGGCGGCATGTCGCGCTGACGGCCGAGCTGGGGCCCGCCGAGCGCTACCGCCGCTGGCTGGCGGTCCGCCGGGGGACGGTGCGGGTGGCCGTCGGCACGCGGGCGGCGATGTTCGCGCCCGTCGAGGATCTCGGCCTGGTGGTGCTCTGGGACGACGGCGACGACGTGCACGCCGAGCCGCACGCCCCGTACCCGCATCCCCGCGAGGTGCTCGCCCTGCGCGCGCACCGGGCGCGGGCGGGCGCCCTGATCGGCGGGTTCACCCGGACGACCGAGGCAACGCAGCTGGTGGAGACCGGGTGGGCGCACGCGCTGGCGGCCGACCGGCTGCGGGTGCGCGCCGTCATGCCGCGCGTCCGGCCCGCCGGGGACGACGCCGAGCTGGCCCGAGACGGCGCCGCGCGGACGGCGCGGCTGACGCACCTGGCGTTCCAGACGGCGCGGCAGGCGCTGGAGCACGGCCCGGTGCTGGTGCAGGTGCCGCGCCGCGGCTACCTGCCGGGCCTGGCCTGCGGGCGCTGCCGGACGCCGGCGCGGTGCGGCGCGTGCCAGGGGCCGCTGTCGATGACGTCGGCGCACGCCGCCCCCTACTGCCGCTGGTGCGGGCGCATCGCCGGCGACTGGAACTGCCCCGAGTGCGGGTTCCTCCATGTGCGGGCGGTGGTGGTGGGCGCGCGCCGTACGGCCGAGGAGCTGGGGCGCGCCTTCCCGGGCGTTCCGGTGCGGACGTCGGGGCGCGAGGCCGTCCTGGAGCGGATCGACGACGAGCGCGCCCTCGTGGTGGCCACGCCGGGCGCGGAGCCCGCCGCCGAGCGCGGCGGGGGCTACGCGGCCGCGCTGCTGCTGGACGGCTGGGTGCTGCTGGGGCGCGCCGACCTGCGCGCGGGAGAGGAGACCCTGCGCCGCTGGATGAACGCCGCCGCCCTGGTGCGGCCGGCCGCACCCGTGGTCGTGGCCGCGGACGGGGCGCTCGCGCCCGTGCAGGCCCTCGTCCGCTGGGATCCCGTCACCTACGCCGAGCGCGAGCTGGACGAGCGCCGCGAGGTGGGGTTCCCGCCTGCCGCCCGGATGGCGTCGCTCACGGGCACGCCCGCCGCCATCCGCGAGTTCCTGTCGGGAGCGCGGCTGCCCGAGGGCGCGGAGGTGCTCGGCCCCGTGCCGGCGGGCGACAAGGAGCGCGCGCTCGTCCGGGTGCCGCGCCCGGCCGGGCAGGCACTGGCGAAGGCCCTGCGGGAGGCCCAGGGGGTGCGCAGCGCCCGCAAGGCGCCCGAGAGCGTACGTGTGCAGATCGACCCCCTGGAACTGATCTGACCATTAGGGTTTCCCGGGTGGCCGACAACTGGGTGGACACCATCGCCGGCGAGCTGGAGAGCTGGGCCGGGAAGCACGGGGACGGCGAGGTCGACGCCGCGGGCGTGCGGCTGCTGCTCGACCTCGCCCGCGAGGAGCTGCGGCTCGCCGGGCCGGACGCGCTGACCGCCGGCGCGCTGCGCGGGCTGATGCTGGACGCGGTGCCCGAGTCCGTCGTCGCGGGGCCCGGCGAGGTGCCCGCGATGGTCGCCGCCGCCCGCCACCTGATCGCCTTCCTGCGCGACACCGGCGCGGTCGCGGCCCCGGCCGCGGTGGAGCTGGACGCGGAGCTGGACCGGATCGTCCCGGAGTTCACCGAGGTCATCGCGGCGGTGGACGAGGAGGACCGGCAGGCGGCCGCGGAGCTGGTCACCGGGATGATGCGCGCCGACGGCGTCCCGCTCGACGACGAGGACGCGGTCGGCCGGTGGATCGCCGACTTCGAGGCGCTGCCGGACGAGGAGCGGTTCGCCCGCACCGACGCGTACCTGCGCGAGAGCGGCGACCGCGCCGTGCCGCCGGTCCGGGTCGCGCCGCGGGCCGAGCTGGCCGCCGCGGCGCGCGCGTCCGGGCTGGCCGCGCAGGCCCGCGCGCTGGTCGCCTGGCTGGGCGCCGGCCGCCCGGTGGACGAGTACGACGAGCCGTCCGCCGCCGACGCCCTGGCCGCCGTCGCGGCCCTGGAGCTGCCGTGCCCGCGCCGGACCCCGGACGCCGAGGACGCCGAGGACACCGAGGACGGTGAAGGCGGCGCGGGCGGCATCGAGGCGCTGGCGGACCTGCCCGAGCTGGACCGGCTGTGGTGGGCGGCGATCGACGCCGGGCTGGTCACCGTCGCCGGCGGCACCGCGTCCCCCGGCCCGGCCGCCGCCGGGCTCGACGGCGCCGACGACGGCGCGGCGCTGGACGCCTGGCTGCGGCTGTTCGACGGCGTGGCGGTGCCCGAGCACGATCCGTCCGGCGGCCTCGACCCCGTCCGGCTCGTCCAGAACGAGCTCACCGGCGTCCTGATCCACCTGTACGAGCAGGACGTTCCGGCGCGCCCGGCCGAGCTGGCCGCCGCGCTCGCCGGCCATGTCGACGAGGCGTACGAGGTCACCGAGCCCGGCGAGCTGCGCACGGCGATCTGGGAGGCGGTCGCCCTGGAGATCGACGACCTCTCCCGCTGGGGCGTCGTCGAGCCCGCCGGAGGCGACGGCCTCGCACTCACCCCGCTCGGCGTCTGGGGCGTGCGGGAGCTGCTGCTGGCCGACGGCTTCGCCGCGCCCGTGGTCGGCGACCTGGCGGACGCCCCCGCCGCCGACCTGGTGGCCGGGCTGACCTGGCACCGGCAGGACACCGCCGACGAGGAGATCGACGGCTGGCTGGCCGGCCGGGACGCCCTGTCCGCCGCCCGCGACCTGCTGGCGGTCATGCGCGACGGCGGGCCGGGCGCCCGCAACCTCGCCGCCGCCGTCCTGCAGCGTGTCGGCCCGGCGGCCGAGGAGGCGGTGCGGGAGGCGGCCGCCGACCGTCCCGTACGGCCGTACGCCCACCTGTGGCTGCACCGCCTCCACGGCGGGGAGGACACGCCCGACCTGGAGCGCGACGACTTCCTGTGGCTGTTCGTCGACACCGTCGCCGGGATGCTGGAGACCGCCGAGCCCCGGGACGCGGTGGCGGCCGCCCTCGCGGACGCGCCCGCCGGCTCCGACCTGGCCGGGATGGTCGACGGGATGTGGCGCACCGGCCACCCCGGCGCCGGCGCGGTCCTGGAGGCCCTCGGCGGCCACCATCCCGACAAGGCGGTCGCCAAGGCCGCCCGCACCGCCGCCTACAAGGCGCGTTCGGCGCGCTCGGGCGGCTGAGGAGACCCGCGCGCTTCGTACACTGGACGTCTGTCCCAGGGATCATCAGGAAACGGAGTCCTCGTTGGCCGTCAAGCCCATCCGCCTCTTCGGCGACCCGGTACTGCGCACCGCGGCCGACCCTGTCAAGGACTTCGACAAGGAGCTGCGGCAGCTGGTCAAGGACCTCACCGACACGATGATCGACGCGCCGGGCGCGGGGCTGGCGGCGCCGCAGCTGGGCGTGGGCCTGCGCGTGTTCACCTACTACGTCGACGACCGGCTCGGGCACGTGGTCAACCCCACCCTCGACCTGTCGGACGAGCAGGAGACCGGCGACGAGGGCTGCCTGTCCCTGCCCGGCCTGGCGTTCCCGACCCCGCGCGCCGTACGGGCGGTCGCGAAGGGCTTCAACATGCACGGGGAGCCGATCACGCTGGAGGGCACCCACCTGCTGGCGCGCTGCGTGCAGCACGAGACCGACCACCTCGACGGGATCATCTTCATCGACCGGATGGACCCCGAGCAGCGCAAGGCCGCGATGAAGGCGATCCGCGAGGCCGAGTGGTTCGGCGAGCCGGCCCCGGTGGTCAAGGAGTCCCCCCACCGCACGTTCGGGAAGGCCCTGTAGATGAAGCTGGTGTTCGCAGGCACGCCGGAGACCGCGCTGCCGCCGCTGGAGGCGCTGCTGGAGTCGTCCCGGCACGAGGTCGCGGCCGTCGTGACCCGGCCCGACGCGCCGTCCGGGCGCGGCCGGAGGCTGGTGGAGAGCCCGGTCGCGGCGCGCGCCCGGGAGGCCGGGATCGAGGTGCTCAAGCCCGCGAAGGCGCGCGACCCCGAGTTCCTGGACCGGCTGCGCGCGATCGCGCCCGACTGCTGCCCGGTCGTCGCGTACGGCGCGCTGCTGCCGCCCGAGGCCCTCGGCATCCCCCGGCACGGCTGGGTGAACCTGCACTTCTCGGTGCTGCCCGCCTGGCGCGGCGCGGCGCCCGTCCAGCGCGCCATCCTGCACGGCGACGACGTGACCGGCGCGGCCACGTTCCTGATCGAGGAGGGCCTGGACACCGGCCCGGTGTACGGGGTGCTGACCGAGCCGATCCGGCCCGACGACACCACCGGCGACCTGCTCGGCCGGCTCGCCGTCGCGGGCGCCCGGCTGCTGGCCGACACGATGGACGGGATCGAGTCCGGCGTGCTGGAGCCGCGGCCGCAGCCCGAGGAGGGCGTCTCGCACGCCGCCAAGATCACGGCGGAGACCGCCCGGGTCGACTGGACCGCGCCCGCCCAGCACGTGGACCGGCTCGTGCGGGCCTGCACGCCCGCGCCCGGCGGCTGGACGACGTTCCGCGGCGAGCGGCTCAAGCTCGGCCCCGTCCGGCTCGCCGCCGGCGCCGGCCCGCTCAAGCCCGGCGAGCTGCGCGCGTCCAAGAAGGAGGTGCTGGCCGGCACCGCCACCCACCCGGTCGCGCTCGGCCGGGTCCAGCCGCAGGGCAAGCGGATGATGAGCGCGGTCGACTGGGCCCGCGGCGCCGCCCTCACCGGTGAGGACGCGCTCGCCTGATGTCTCCCGCACCCCGGCGCCGCCACGGCCACGGCCACCCGTCCCGCAACCGCAGGCCCGGCGGGCCGCGCCGCACGGGCCGTCCCGAGGACCTGGTCAGGCGCACCGCGTTCGACGTGATCCGCGCCGTCGAGACCCGCGACGCGTACGCCAACCTGCTGCTGCCCGCCCGGCTGCGCGACCGCGACCTCACCGGCCGCGACGCCGCGCTGGCCACCGAGCTGACCTACGGCACGCTGCGCGGCCGCGGCACCTACGACGCCGTCCTCGCGCTGTGCAGCGACCGCGAGCTGCGCCGCATCGACCCGCCGCTGCTGGACGTGCTGCGGCTGGGCGCGCACCAGATCCTCGCCACCCGCATCCCGCCGCACGCGGCCGTCGGCACCGCCGTCGACCTGGCCCGCACCGTCGCCGGGCCCGGCCAGGCCAAGTTCGCCAACGCCGTCCTGCGCAAGGTCGCGAGCCGCGACCTCGACGGCTGGTTCGAGATCATCGCCCCGCCGGGCGGCAGCGAGTCGGCCCGGCTCTCGGCGCGCTACAGCCACCCCGGCTGGATCGTGAACGCGCTCGGCGACGCGCTCGGCCCCGACCGCGCCGAGCTGCCCGACCTGCTGGAGGCCGACAACCTGCGGCCCCGCGTCACGCTGGCCGCCCGGCCCGGCCGCGCCACCGTGGCCGAGCTGGCGGAGGCGGGCGCCGAGCCCGCGCCGCACTCGCCGTACGCCGCGATCCTGCCCGAGGGCGACCCGGCGGCCGTCCCCGCCGTGCGGGAGGGGCGCGCCGCCGTCCAGGACGAGGCGAGCCAGCTGGTCGCGCTCGCCCTCGCCGCGGCGCCGCTCGAGGGCCGCGACGCGCGGTGGGCCGACCTGTGCGCCGGGCCCGGCGGCAAGGCCGGGCTGCTGTCGGCGCTGGCCACCGAGCGCGGCGCCCGGCTGCTGGCCGCCGACGTCCAGCCGCACCGCGCGGCCCTGGTCGGCCGCGCCGTCGACGACCGGGCCGCGGTGATCGCCGCCGACGGCACCGTGCCCGCCTGGCGGCCCGGCGCGTTCGACCGCGTGCTGCTGGACGTGCCGTGCACCGGCCTCGGCGCCCTGCGGCGGCGCCCGGAGTCGCGCTGGCGGCGCGGCCCGGAGGCCGTGGCCGAGCTGGGCCCGCTCCAGCGCGAGCTGCTGCGCCGCGCGCTGGACGCCGTCCGGCCCGGGGGAGTGGTGGCGTACGTCACCTGCTCGCCGCACCTGGCCGAGACGCGCGTGGTCGTCGACGACGTGCTGCGCGAGCGGGACGGCGTCGAGCCGATGGACTCGCCCGCCGCGCTCACCGCCGTCGCGCCCGCCCTGACGGGGGTCGGCGACGGGCCGTACGCGCAGTTCTGGCCGCACCGGCACGGCACCGACGCGATGTTCCTGGCCCTGCTGCGCCGGACCTGACCCGGCGGCGGGCCGGGAACCTTTACGTGTCGCGCGATCGTCCTTCTGGGGTACGTCAGTAGCCTCGTCGGACCCGGTCCGCGGACGACCGGCCGCGAGAGAGCCACCCACGGAAGACCTCGGGGGAGATTCGTGCTCACGGGCGCGATGCACGTCCTGTCCTTCATCGGCAGCGCCGCGTTCTACCTGCCGCTGCTGGTGGTCCTCTACTGGTGCGTGGACGCCCGGCTGGGCGCCCGCGCGGCGGTCGTGCTGTCGCTGGGCTCGATCGTCAACACCTGGCTGAAGCTGCTGTTCCACGATCCGCGGCCGTTCTGGACCGACCCGTCGGTCACCGGGCACGAGCCGCGCGACTCGTTCGGGATGCCGTCCGGGCACGCCCAGAACGCCGTGGTGACGTGGGGGTTCCTCGCGAGCCTCACGCGCCGCCGGCTGCTGTGGGCGGGCGCCCTGCTGCTGATCATTGGCATCGGCGTCTCCCGAGTCGCGCTCGGCGTGCACTCGGCCGGGCAGGTGCTGGCGGGGTGGGGGATCGGCGCGGCCGTGCTCGTGCTCGTCCTGCGGCTGGAGCCGCACGTGGTGCCGTGGTGGTTCCGGCGCCCGCTGCCGGTGCAGCTGGCGCTGAGCCTGGCGGTCGGGCTGGCGTTCCTGGGCGGCATGTGGGCGGCGGTCCAGGCGCTGGACGGCTGGCGCTGGCCGGCGTCCTGGGTCCGCGAGATCGTCCAGGCGGGCGGCAGCGTCGAGCCCATCACCCTCGGCGAGGGGGCGGGCGCCGCCGGCGGGCTGTTCGGGCTGCTCGCCGGGCTCTCGTACGCCGCGCACCGGATCGACTTCGACGCCGGCGGCGAGCTCTGGCGGCGGCTGGCGCGGATCCCGGTCGGCGCCGCGGGCGCGCTGGGCCTCTACGTGCTGGGCCTCTTCCTGGGCACGCAGCCGGTGCAGGCGTTCTTCGTGCACGCGCTGCTCGGGCTGTGGGCCGCCGCGGGGGCGCCCGAGCTGTTCGTCCGGCTCGGGCTGGCGGCGCGTACCCCCCGTTCCCTCACCCGGGCGGGTGAGGAGGCCGTGGGGGCGCGGCAATAGACTCGGGGCATCATGGCTCCGCAGATCTCACCCAGCATCCTGTCCGCCGACTTCGCCCGGCTCGCCGACGACGTCGCGCGCATCTCCGACGCGGCCGACTGGGTCCACGTCGACGTGATGGACAACCACTTCGTGCCCAACCTCACCCTCGGTCTCCCGGTGGTCGAGGCGCTGCTGAGGACCAGCGCGCTGCCCCTCGACTGCCATCTGATGATCGAGGACCCGGACCGCTGGGCGCCGCAGTACGCCGAGGCGGGCGCCGGGAGCGTGACCATCCACGCCGAGGCGGCCAAGGCCCCGATCCGGACGCTGCGCACCATCCGCGCCGCCGGCGCCCGCGCCGGGCTCGGCATCAACCCGGCCACGCCGATCGAGCCGTACGAGGACCTGCTGGGCGAGATCGACATGCTGCTGCTGATGACGGTGGAGCCCGGGTTCGGCGGCCAGAAGTTCCTGGACGTCGTGCTCCCCAAGGTCCGCCGGGCCCGCCGGCTGATCGGCGACCGCGCCGTCTGGCTCCAGGTCGACGGCGGCGTCAGCGCCGAGACCATCGAGCGCTGCGCCGAGGCCGGCGCCGACGTGTTCGTGGCGGGCAGCGCCGTCTACGGCGCCGACGACCCCGCCGAGGCCGTCCGCAAGCTGCGCGCGCAGGCCGAGGGGGCCTCCTCCTCGTGACGACGCTGACGCTGCCGTGCCCGGCGGTCCTGTTCGACGTGGACGGGACGCTGGTCGACTCGACGCCCCTGGTGGAACGGGCGGCACGGCGGTGGGCGGCCGAGTACGACATCGACCCGGACGAGTTCCTCTCCGGCGCCCACGGCCGCCGCACGAGCGACCGGATCGCCGACTTCCTGCCGCCCGAGCGCGTCCGCGCGGCCACCGAGCACCTCGACGCCCTGGAGGCCGCGGACGTCGCCGGCGTCACCGCCCTGCCCGGCGCCCGCGAGCTCTTGGCGGCCATGGACGGCCTGCCCTGGGCGATGGTCACCTCGATGGACCCCGCCCAGCTGAAGGCCCGTACCGAGGCCGCCGGCATCCCGCTCCCGGAGGTCGTCGTCACCGCCTCCGACGTCCACGTGGGCAAGCCGGACCCGGCCGGCTACCTCCTCGCGGCCCGCCGCCTCGGCGTCGATCCCCGCGCCTGCGTCGTCATCGAGGACGCCCCGGCGGGCGTCGCCGCCGGCCGGGCCGCCGGGGCGACGGTCGTCGCCGTCACCACCAGCCACGACCGCTCCGAGCTCACCGCCGCGGACCTGATCGTCCCCGGCCTGACGCCCTTCGCCCGGGTCCCCGAGGGCCTGCGCATCACCATCCGCGACCGCTGACGGCGTCCGGCCCGCGCCCCCCGCCCGCGCCTGCTCCGGGCGGGCGGCGTCGGTGCTGATATTCGGTTTCCGGCGCACCCGATAGGCGCGAGAATCGCCCGGTGAAGCCGGACGAGAAGGAGCGCGCCCGCCGCTGGCTGGCCGAGGAGGGCATCACCGGGGACGGCGGCTGGACCGATCCCGACGGGCGGCCGATCACCGCCAACGAGATCGCCCACGAGTGCGCCATGGCGATGCTGGAGGACCCCGGCCTCGACGGCGCGGGACGGCTGGAGCTGGCGTTCGGGCTGCTGGACCTGCTCGACGACTACTGGGTGACCTGCGAGATGCGCTTCGCTGTGCTGAACGGCAAGGTGCCGCGCGCGGTCCTCTGGGACGGCTACCGCCGCCGGCTGGAGCGTGACGCGGAGCCCGCCGCGATCACGTACTCGCTGTGGGTCGACTGGTTCGAGGACCGCGGGACGGTCGCCGAGGCCTTCGCCGAGGTGCTCGCCGGGACGCCGGGGGAGCATCGGCTGCGGCACGTCCTGGAGTGCTCGGGGCCCGTGCCGTGGGAGCTGAAGCTTCCCGTGCTGCGGGACGCGGCCGCCGATCCCGCTCTGCGGGACTCGGTCTTCCGGGCGCTGCGCGCCGCGTACCACGACTTCTACGGCGATCTCGTCCCGGAGGAGGCCCTCGCGATGCTGGAGGGCCTCGGCCTGCCGCCCGGTACGGAGCACCTGGACGCGCTCCGTACCGTGCTGGCGGCGGGCCACCGCAACCACTACCGCTCACCCGCGGCATGGGGTGAGGCCAGTGCCTCCTCCAGGGACGGATCCCTGGACCCTTAGGGCCCGATCAGAAGAGGGGCCCCACAAGGTTGAGGCCCGGGTGCGTGCCGGCGGCGTAGACGGCGAAGATCAGGAGTGCCGCGCCGGCGAGCGAGAGGTCCTTGAGGAACTGGAGCTGCTCGTTCTGCCTGGTGGCCGGGTCGGTCTGCGCCCAGAAGTCGTGGAAGACGAACGCGGTGAGCAGCAGGAACAGCACCAGCCCGAGGGCGGCGAGATCCGGCCAGACACCCAGAATGATCATGACCGAGGCGACCAGGATCAGCGCCCCGGACAGCTGCACCATCAGCTTCGGCTGGGGCAGCTTCTTGCTGGCCGCGTACCCGCTCATCGCCTCGGTGGCGGTCAGGTGCCCGATCCCCGCCCCGATGAATATGGCCGTGAAGACGATGCGCCCGATCAATGCGATGACGTCCATGACACACCTCCGCGTGAGTCTCGGTCAGGCGTCACCCCGATGCCGGACCCCTACCCCGGCCCGCCGTTCGTTGAACATTAAAACGTTGGGAACGTGCTAACCTAGCAAGTGCTTGGTTGTTTGCGTGGCCGTGGCGTTCCTCACAAGGACCGGGAATGCCCGGCATGGCACACTGGTTGGCAGCAGTAAACGCGTGCTCCGGGGTCGGTGTAATTCCGAACCGGCGGTGACAGTCCGCGACCCGGCCGAAGCCATCGGCCGGTTGATCCGGTGGAATTCCGGGACCGACGGTGAAAGTCCGGATGGGAGGCAGCGCGCAAGACGTCCCTGCGTGCGGGGGCGTGTGTTCGACCCGTCACGACCCCCCGGAGCCTCCGTACACACGGATTTGGAGGCCCGGGAGATGTTCACCGGCATCGTCGAGGAGCTCGGCGAGATCGTGGCGATCGAGCCCGCGGGCGACTCGGCCACGCTCACCGTCCACGGCCCGCTCGTCACCCAGGACGCCGTGCACGGCGCCTCGATCGCCGTCAACGGGGTCTGTCTCACCGTGGTCGACGTCAAGGACGGCACCTTCACCGCCGACGTGATCAAGGAGACCCTCGACCGGTCCGGCCTGGGCGCGCTGGAGTCCGGCTCCAAGGTCAACCTGGAACGCCCCGTGCGGCTCCAGGACCGGCTCGGCGGCCACCTCGTCCAGGGCCATGTCGACGGCGTCGGCTGGATCCTCTCCCGCGAGCCCGGCGAGCGCTGGGACGTCGTCACGATCTCTCTCCCCGGCGAGCTCACCCGCTACCTGGTGGACAAGGGCTCGATCACCGTCGACGGCATCAGCCTCACCGTGGCCGAGGCGGGCGCCGACCGCTTCAGCGTGGCGCTGATCCCCACCACGCTCTCCCTGACGACCCTCGGCCACAAGGGCCCCGGCGACCCCGTCAACCTGGAGGTCGACGTGGTCGCCAAGTACGTCGAGCGCATGCTGGGCGACCGCTGATGGACTGGCTGGACGCGGGCTTCGAGCTCTTCGGCGAGCACATCCTCTGGACCGATCTCACCGGGAACGTGCTCTCCCTGGCCGTCGTGTGGCTGGCCATGCGCAAGACCATCTGGACCTGGCCCGTCCAGCTGACCGGCGCGCTCCTGCTGCTGGCCGCGTCGCTGCACGCCGCCGCCCCGGGCAACGCCCTCAAGCAGGTGCTGTTCATCGGGCTGGCCGGGTTCGGCTGGTGGAGCTGGACGCGCGGCCGCCGCTCCGGCGAGGGCCTGGTCGTACGGCAGGCGACGGCCCGCGAGCGGCTGGTGCTGCTGGCCGTGCTGGCGGGCGGCACGGCGCTGGTGGCGCAGCTGTTCGTCCACCTCGACTGGCTGAAGATCGCCTGGTCGCCGTGGGCGAACGCGTACATCTTCGTCGGCAGCGCGGTGGCGACGTTCGCCCAGAGCCGCGCGCTGGTCGACTTCTGGATCGTGTGGGTGCTGGTCGACCTGGTCGGCGTCCCGCTGGCGCTGAAATCGGGGCTGTACGTCTCGGCCGCGGTGTACGGCGTCTTCTTCGTGATGGTGATGATCGGGTTCCGCGACTGGCACCGGGATTCCCGGGCTCGGATCGCGCGCGACCCACGACCCGAGGCGGTGTCGGTGTGAGCAGTGTCAGCAGCAGTGACGGGATCTTCGATCCGATCGAGGAGGCGGTCGCCGACATCGCGGCCGGCCGGCCGGTCGTGGTCGTCGACGACGAGGACCGGGAGAACGAGGGCGACATCATCTTCGCCGCCGCCAAGGCGACGCCGGAGCTGCTGACGTTCACGATCCGCTACACCAGCGGCGTGATCTGCGTCCCGATGCTGGGCGAGGACCTGGACCGGCTGCAGATCCCGCTGATGACGGCGCAGAACACCGAGCGGATGCGCACCGCGTACACGGTCAGCGTGGACGCCCGCGACGGCGTCACCACCGGGATCTCGGCGGCCGACCGGGCGCGGACGATCCGCACGCTGTGCGACTCGGCGACCGAGCCGTACGAGCTGGTCCGGCCGGGCCACATCTTCCCGCTGCGCTACCCCCCGGGCGGCGTGCTGCGCCGCCGCGGCCACACCGAGGCGGCCGTGGACCTGGCCCGGCTGGCCGGGCTGCCGGGCGCGGGCGTGCTGGCCGAGGTGGTGAACGAGGACGGCACCATGGCGCGCCTGCCCGAGCTGCAGGTGTTCGCCAAGGAGCACGGGCTCAAGCTGATCTCGATCGAGCAGCTGGTGGAGTACCGCCGGCGCAGCGAGCCGCTGGTCGAGCGGGTCGTGGAGACCCGGCTGCCGAACCGGTACGGGACGTGGCGCGCGGTCGGCTTCTCCAGCGCCATCGACGGCGGCGAGCACGTCGCGCTCGTGCTCGGCGAGATCGGGGACGGCGCGGACGTCCTCGTCCGCGCCCACTCCGAGTGCCTGACCGGCGACGTCCTGCACTCCGAGCGCTGCGACTGCGGCACCCAGCTGGACGCCGCGATGGAGCGGATCGCCGAAGAGGGCCGCGGCGTGATCCTCTACCTGCGCGGGCACGAGGGCCGCGGCATCGGGCTGCTGGCCAAGCTGCGCGCGTACGCGCTCCAGGACAACGGCTCCGACACCGTGGACGCCAACCTGGAGCTGGGCCTGCCGGCCGACGCGCGGGAGTACTCCAACGCCGCCCACATGCTGCGCGACCTGGGCGTGCGCTCGATCCGGGTGCTGACCAACAACCCGGCCAAGCTCAAGGGCCTGGAGGGCTTCGGCCTGGACGTGCGGGGCCGCGAGGGGATGCCCGTCGTCGTCACCGACCACAACCGCCGCTACCTGACGGTCAAGCGCGACCGTCTCGGACACCAGATCGGGGAGCTCTGATGAGCGGAACGGGACGTCCCGAGGACACCGTCGTCGACGCCGGCGGCCTGACCCTCGGCATCGCCTGCACGCGCTGGCACGGGCGGATCACCGACCAGCTCCTGGAGCGCGCCCTGGCCGCGGCCAAGGCGTGCGGCGTCCAGGAGCCCGTGGTGGCGCGGGTCGCGGGGGCGCTGGAGCTGCCGGTGGTCGCCCAGCAGCTGGCCCGCGATCTGGACGCCGTCGTGTGCCTGGGCGCGGTCGTCCGGGGTGAGACCGCTCACTTCGACTACGTCTGCGACTCGGTCACCGCCGGCATCACCCGCGTCTCGCTGGACGAGGCCACGCCGGTCGGCAACGGCGTCCTCACCTGCGACACGCTGGAGCAGGCGCTGGCCCGCAGCGGTTTCTCCGGCAGCACGGAGGACAAGGGGTGGGAGTCGGTGGCGGCCGCCCTCGACACCGCCCTGACCCTGCGCCGCCTGCGCTCCCCTGCGAAGGCCCGGGCATAGGACCAGGTAAGCTCTGTGCGGAACTCGCGCCGGACAAGGCGCGGCGGAACGCTCGAACGGGATGGGAGGCGATGGTGGCCGCATTCGACCTGGCACTGACCCTGCGAGGCACGCGGCATCACGGTCACGCCGGGCATGGCGCGGAGCATCCGAGCTCCTGAGCACGCCTCCGGCAACTCCGTACGCTTCCCATCACGAAAGGCTTCTTCACCGTGCTTTCTCTCGTCCTGCCCAAGGGCTCCCTGGAAAAGGCCACGATGGCGCTGTTCGACGCCGCGGACCTCACCGTCCGGCGGACCTCGGACCGCGACTACCGCGCCCAGATCGACGACCCGCGCGTCGACCGGGTGCGGGTGCTGCGCCCGCAGGAGATCCCGACCTACCTCGAACAGGGCCTGTTCGACCTGGGCATCACCGGCCGCGACTGGATCACCGAGACCGACGCCGACGTGGTCTCGCTCGGTGAGCTGAAGTACTCCAAGGCCACCAGCAACCCGGTCCGGGTCATCATGGCGGTGCCCGAGGACGCCCCCTGGCAGAAGGTCTCCGACCTGCCGGAGGGCGTGCGGATCTCCACCGAGTTCCCGGCCATGACCCGCCGCTTCCTGGAGCAGCACGGCGTGAAGGCCACGGTCGTCCCGTCGTACGGCGCGACCGAGGCCAAGGTCCCCGACATCGTGGACGCGATCGTCGATCTGACCGAGACCGGCTCCTCGCTGCGCAAGAACGGCCTGCGCATCCTCGACACCCTCCTGACCAGCTACACCGAGCTGGTCGCCAACCGCGAGGCGTACGAGAACCCCGAGAAGCGCGCCGCGATGGAGGACATCGCGCTCCTCCTCCAGGGCGCCATCCGGGCGCGCGGCAACGTCCTGCTCAAGCTGAACGTCGCCGCCGCCGACCTGCAGGCCGTCGTGGACATCCTGCCGTCGATGTCGTCGCCCACCGTCACCTCGCTGGCGGGCGGCGAGAGCAACGCGGTGGAGAGCGTGGTCGCCAAGCGCGGCGTCAACACGCTGATCCCGGCGCTGAAGGCGGCCGGCGCCCACGACATCCTCGAACTCCCGATCTCCAAGATCGTCGACTGACGAGGTCCAGTGACCGACGTACCGGCCCTTCCCGCGGTGTGGCGCCCCCGCACCACCCGCGTGGTCGCCTACGCGACGGCGGGCACGATCATGGTCGCCATGATCGTGCTCGCCATCGTGGTGGCGCCGCCGTTCGGGCTCTCGGACCGGATCCTCATGGTCGTCTTCGGCGCGTTCCTGGCCTGGATCCTGCACATGCTGGCCCGCTGCCGCGTCACCGCCGACGACGGCGGCGTCACGGTCGTCAACGCGTTCCGCACCCGCCGCCTCGAATGGGCCGAGATCCTCGATGTGAACATGAACGTCGGCGAGCCTTGGCCGACCCTCGACCTGGCGGACGGCACGTCCCTCGGCGCCATGGGCATCAACGGCACCGAGCGCCGCCTGGCCGCCCGCCAGCTGGACGAGCTCAGGACCCTGGTCACCGAGCGCGGCGAGGCCCCCGACCCGTCCTGACGGGCCGCCGATCCGAGATCGGCCGGCTCCGGGCGTGAGATCGGGCGGATCGGTGAGTAGCCTGTGAGCGTGCGGACGTCTCCGGAGATCGCGTCGCCCGCGGAGCTGGCGGAGCTGCTCGACCGGCACGCCTACCTGTGCGACGAGGGGCTGGCCACGGCCGGGTTCCTGGCGCTGCGGATGGGGCGGCCGCTGTTCCTGGAGGGGGAGGCCGGGGTCGGGAAGACCGAGCTGGCCAAGACCCTCGCGGCGGTGCTCGGCGCGCCGCTGATCCGGCTCCAGTGCTACGAGGGGTTGGACGCCTCGCAGGCGCTCTACGACTGGGACTTCCCGCGCCAGCTGCTGCACCTGCGGGCGGCGGAGGCCGCCGGGGTCACCGATGTGGCGCGGCTCGAAGGGGAGCTGTACGACCGGCGCTTCCTGCTGGCGCGGCCCCTGCTCCAGGCGCTGGAGACCGCGCCCAGCGTGCTGCTCGTGGACGAGATCGACCGGGCGGACGACGAGTTCGAGGCGTTCCTGCTGGAGGTGCTGAGCGACTTCACGATCTCGGTGCCGGAGCTGGGGACCATCCGCGCGGAGCGCCCGCCGGTGGTCGTCGTGACGTCCAACCGCACGCGGGAGGTTCACGACGCGCTGAAGCGGCGGTGCCTGTACCACTGGCTGGAGCATCCGGCGTTCGACCGCGAGGTGGCGATCATCCGGCGCCGGCTGCCCGGGGCGGCCGGGCGGCTGGCGGGGCAGGTGGCGGGCGCGGCGCAGCGGCTGCGGGCGGCCGGGCTGCTCAAGCCGCCGGGGGTCGCCGAGAGCCTGGACTGGACGGAGGCGCTGATCGCGCTGGGCGTCCGCGAGCTCGATCCGGACGTCGCGGCGGCGACGCTCGGCACGGTGCTGAAGTACCGCGAGGACCAGGAGCGGGTGGTCGCCGGCGGGCTGGCCGCCCTCCTCGACGGGGGGTGACCGGTGGCCGCGGGGCGGGACGCCACGGAGACGATCGTGGGCTTCGCGCGGACGCTGCGCGCGGCCGGCGGCACCGCCGATCCGGAGCGGGTCCAGGCGATGGTCGCCGCCCTCGACCATCTCGACGTCCTCGACCGCGCCGACGTGTACTGGGCGGGCCGGCTCACGCTGTGCGCCGACCCCGACGACCTGCCGCGGTACGACCGCTGCTTCGCCGCGTACTTCTCCGGCGCGTCCCCGCGGCCCGCGCCCCGGCCGCCGGTGATGGCCGTCCGGCAGGCGCCCGTCGTGGTCGCCGAGCCCGTCCCGGAGGACGGCGGGGGCGAGGAGCGGGAGGTGCGGGCGGTCACCGCCAGCGGCGTGGAGGTGCTGCGGCACCGGGACGTCGCGCGGCTCGGCCCCGAGGAGCGCAGGCAGGTCGAGCGGCTCATCGCGGTGCTGGACGCGACGGCGGAGCGGCGCCGGTCGCGGCGGTTCGCGCCCGCGCCGAGAGGGCGGCTGGACCCCGCCAGGACCGTCCGGGAGACGCTGCGGCGCGGCGGCGAGATCTCCCTGCTGAAGCACCGCGCGCACCGTTCCCGGCCGCGGCGCGTGGTGCTGCTGGTGGACGTGAGCGGGTCGATGAGCCCGTACGCCGACGCCCTGCTCCGCTTCGCCCACGCGGCCGCGCGCTCGGGCGGCCGGAACGTCGAGGTCTTCAGCGCCGGCACGCGGCTGACCCGCCTCACCCGCGAGCTGCGGCACCGTGAGCCCGACGCGGCGATGGCGGCGGCCGCGGCGGCGATCCCCGACTGGAGCGGCGGCACCCGGCTGGGGGAGGAGCTGAAGGAGTTCCTCGACCGGTTCGGGCAGCGCGGGCTGGCGCGCGGCGCGATCGTCGTCATCGCCTCGGACGGCTGGGAGCGCGGCGACGCCGCCCTGCTCGGGGAGCAGATGGCGCGGCTGCACCGCCTCGCGCACCGGGTCGTGTGGGCCAACCCGCACAAGGCGCGCCCCGGGTACGAGCCGCTCACGGCCGGGATGGCCGCCGCGCTGCCGTACATCGACGACTTCACCTCCGGGCACAGCCTCGGTGCCCTGGAGGACCTCGCCCGGCTGATCGGAGACCCCCATGCGTGACGTGCTCGGCGACATCGCGGCGTGGTACGCCGCGGGGGAGACGTTCGGGCTGGCGACCGTGGTCAACACGTTCCGCAGCGCGCCCCGGCCCGCCGGAGCCGCGATGGCGGTGGCGCCGTCCGGCGAGGTGACGGGCAGCGTCTCCGGCGGCTGCGTCGAGGGCGCGGTGTACGAGCTGGCGCGCGAGGTGATGGAGTCCGGCCGGCCGGTGGTGCGGCGGTACGGGGTGAGCGACGACGACGCGTTCGCCGTGGGCCTGACCTGCGGCGGGATCCTGGACGTGCTGGTCGAGCCGGTCGGCCCGGCCACGTTCCCCGAGTTCGCGGAGGTGGCCGCGTCGATCGCGGCGCGGGAGCCGGTCGCGGTCGCGACGGTGGTGTCCGGCCCGGGGACGGTCGGCGCCCGGCGGGTGATCTGGCCGGACCGGGCGAGCGGCTCGCTGGCCCCGGGCGCCCCGTACGCGGAGCGGCTGGACGCGGCGGCCGACGACGACGCGCGCGGGATGCTCGCGCAGGGGCTCACCGGGCAGCGCCACTACGGCCGGGAGGGGGAGCGGCGGCTGGACGAGCTGGCGGTGTTCGTGCACGCGTTCGCGCCGCCGCCGCGGCTGCTGGTGTTCGGCGCGATCGACTTCGCCGCGGCGGTCGCGCGGGTCGGCAAGTTCCTCGGCTACCACGTGACGGTGTGCGACGCCCGGCCGGTGTTCGCGACGCCCAAGCGGTTCCCGGAGGCCGACGAGGTCGTGGTGAAGTGGCCGCACAAGTTCCTGGAGGGGACCGACGTCGACGAGCGGACGGCGATCTGCGTGCTGACCCACGACCCGAAGTTCGACGTGCCGCTGCTGGAGGCGGCGCTGCGGACGCCCGCCGGGTACGTGGGCGCGATGGGCTCGCGGCGCACGCACGACGACCGGATAGCGCGGCTGCGCGAGGCGGGCCTGACGGCGGCGGAGCTGTCCCGGCTGCGCTCGCCGATCGGGCTGGACCTGGGCGCCCGCACGCCGGAGGAGACCGCGGTGTCGATCGCCGCGGAGCTGATCCAGCTGCGCTGGGGCGGGTCGGGCCGGCCGCTGACCGACACCGCCGGCCGCATCCACGGCGGGGGCGGCTGACCGGGTTACGCTCGCGGGATGACCTTGCGAGGCGCGGACGGCCCGGCGGGCCTGCTGCTGGCCGCCGGAGAGGGGAGCCGGCTCGGCCGGCCGAAGGCCCTGCTGGAGCTGGACGGGGAGCGGCTCGTCGACCGCGGCGTGCGGACGCTGCGCGACGGCGGCTGCGGGCCGGTGCTGGTGGTGGCGGGCGCCGCCCCCGTCGAGGTGATCGGCGCGGTGGTCGTCCCGAACCCGGACTGGCGCACCGGCATGGGCTCGTCGCTGCGCGCCGGGCTGGCGGCGCTCCCGCCCGGCTGCCCCGCCGTGGTGATCGCGCTGGTCGACCAGCCGCGGATCACGCCGGAGGCGGTGCGGCGGCTGGTCGAGGCGTACGGCGAGGGCGCCCGCGTGGCCGTGGCGACCTACGCGGGCCGGCCGCGCAACCCGGTGCTGATCGCGCGCGAGCACTTCGCGGCCGTGGCCGAGGCGGCGCGCGGGGACGCGGGCGCGCGGACGTTCCTGCGCGCGCATCCGGAACTGGTGACGCCGGTGCCGTGCGCGGACGTGGCGGCACCCGACGACATCGACACGCCCGCCGACCTGGAGGCGTTCACCCGCCGCCCTCGCTGACCGCCGCCTCGTAGGCGCGCAGCGTGTCGACGACCATGCGGCGCTGCCCGGGCGTGAGCGGCTCCAGGGCCGTCCGCCAGGCGCCCGCGCCCTGGGCGAGCCACTCCTCGATCGCGGGTTCGTGCTCGGGTGCGATGCTGACGATCGCGCGGCGCCGGTCGGCGGGGTCGGCGCCGCGGTCGAGGATGCCCTGCCGGTTCAGGTCGCTGACCATCAGGCTGACCGTGGCGGGGGCGACCTCCAGCCGCGCGGCGAGCTCGTTCACCCCGAGGGGGCCGTCGAACAGCAGGTACGACAGCAGCGACAGGTGGCGCGGGGCCAGGTCGAACGCCCGCAGCGCCGCGGGCACCTTGATCTTCTTCGCCCGGCCGACCATCCGCGGCATCAGCAGCAGCATCGTCCGGACGCCGTCGTCCACGCTGAGCCCGCCGTCCGTTGACACGCGCCCGCACCCCCAATACCTTTGTCTCTAAAGTTACTTTGCTCGCAAAGCAAAGTCTTTCTTCGGCCTGCTCAAGGATAAGGGGACCCCCATGGCGCAGGAGTTCTCGCCCGCTGACCTCAACCGGGCGATCATCGAGGAGTTCCGCGCGAACGCCGGCCGCGTCGGCGGCGCGTTCGAGGGCGCGGCGCTCGTCCTGCTCACCACGACCGGGCGCCGCAGCGGCCGGCGGCACACGACACCGCTCACGTACCTGGACGGCGGCGACCGCCTGCTCGTCTTCGCATCCAACGCCGGCTCGGACCGCGATCCCGCCTGGTACGCCAACGTCCTGGCCCACCCGCGCGTCACCGTCGAGATCGGCGCGGGCGGCGGCGTCGAGGCGTACGACGCCGTCGCGCTGGCCGTGCGCGGCGAGGAGCGCGACCGGCTCTACGCCGAGCAGAGCGCCCTCGTCCCCGCGTACGCCGAGTACCAGCGGATGACCGCGCGCACGATCCCGGTCATGTCGCTGCGCCGCGCCGCCGCCGGGGACGGGCCCGCGATCGGGGACGAGCTGGTCCGGATCCACGAGACCCTGCGCCGCGACCTCGCCTCACTCCGCGAGGAGGCCGAGGCGTACCTCGGCGGCGGCGCCGCGACCGCGCGGCGGCCGGACCTGGCCGAGCAGCTGCGCGCCCGCTGCCTCGGCTTCTGCGACGTCCTCGGCGAGCACCACGGCAACGAGGAGACCCGGGGCTTCCCGCTGCTGGAGCGGCACTACCCCGAGCTGGCCCCCGTCCTGGACCGGCTCCGCCGCGAGCACACCGCCGTGACCGGCATGAAGAACGAGCTGGCCGCGCTATTCGCGGGCATCGGGACGGCCGACCCCGGCCGGGTACGCGCGGAACTCGACCGGGTGACGGCCGGGCTGGAGGCCCACTACGCCTACGAGGAGGCCGAACTCGTCACCGCCCTCAACGCCCTGCGGCTCTGACCACCCGGGGCTAGCGGTCGGCCGGGGTCGGCAGGACCGAGGGGTCCAGGGCGCCGCAGTCGACGGCGCGCTGGAGCCGCGCGGTCAGGGCCCGGATCGTGGCGGGCTCGTCGAGCACGCCGCTCTCCTTGCCGGCCGCCTGCTCGTGCCACGCCCGGACCCGGCCGATGACCTCGTCCGCGCCGGTCAGGTGGTAGGCGTACACGGCGGCGTACCGGCTGGGCAGGTGCGCCGGGTGCAGGTCCCAGCCCTGGTTGATCCCGTGCCGCAGCGAGTGCCGGACGTGCCGGGCGTGCACCCGCCACGCCTCGTTCACCTCGTCCGGCCCGTCGTTGCGGGGGATGACGTTGGTGGAGCCGTCGGAGATCCGCACGCCGGTGCCGGCCAGCGAGACCTGCATCGCGTGCCGGGCGAAGTCGCAGGCCGGATGGTCGAGCCGCTGCTCCTCGGGCGGCAGCCCGATCGCGGCGGTGTAGTCGAACACGCCGAAGTGCGCGGCGGTCAGCCGGGGCCCGGCGGCCGCCACGATCGCCCGCAGCCCGATCCGCCCCTCGGTGTCGATGATCGCCTCGGGGGTCTCCACCTGGATCTCGAACCGCAGGATGCCGCCCGGCAGCCCGAGCGAGCTCTCCAGCCGGTCCAGGTACTCCACGAACAGCGCGACGTGCTCGGCCGACACGACCTTGGGGAAGGTGATGGTGAACCCGCCCGGCAGCCGGCCCAGCCGGTCGCGCAGCGCGGTGAGGAAGCCGTCCAGGGTGCGCATCGAGCGCTCGTGCCCGCCGTCGGCGAACGACTTGACGCGGACGCCCCAGTAGTGGGGGAGGCCCTTCACCTGGTACGCGGCGCCGACGGCCTCCACGACCTGGGTGACGTGGGCGTCCTCCTCGTCGTCGGGACGCACCCCGTAGCCGTCCTCGAAGTCGATCCGGACGTCCTCCACCGGCTCGCCCGCCAGCTTGGCCGCGACCCGCTCGCGGACCGGCCCGGCGATCTCCGGATCGAGGCCGAACGCGCTGCCGAACGAGCCGGCGCCCGGCGTGTGGGTGTTGAGCAGCCGCAGCGCCTCGGCGCCGAAGTCGGCGGGGGTGGACCGGGAGAACCGGTCGGCGGGGACGTACACCGTGTGCACCGGCTGCCGCCCCGCGGCCGGCCCCGGGAACTGCTTCTCGTGATCGTCGCGTACCGCGGCGATCCGTGCGGACAGGTCGTCGTACGAGGGGACGCTGAGATTCACCCCGCCATGATCCCCCAAGAACCGGCCGCCTGTGCACCCGGTTCCAGATGGATCACGTCGGTTCCGGTGGCGAACGCGTTCGGCGGGCACGTCATCGGCTCGGCGCCCAGCCCGTGCCGCCGCCGGTCGTCCGGGACCTGGTCGGCGGTGTAGACCTCCAGCCACGGATGCGCGCCGTCCGCCCACAGCGACGTGGTCCGCCCGCCGCCGCTCAGCCGCACCCACGCGCGCCCGTCGCCGTCGCGGCGCAGCCCGGTGAACGCGTTGTCGATCGCGTGGCCGTCCAGCCGGCGGCCGTCGCGCAGGTCGTACGGCGTGCCCGCGACGTCCAGCGGCGGCCCCTCCGGGATCATGCGGTCGTCGACCGGCTGGTACCGGTCGGCGGTGACCGTCACGGTGCAGGCGTCGAGCGGCTCGCCGACGGTGAGGTACGGGTGCGCGCCGTGCCCGTACGGCGCCGTCCGCGAGCCCGCGTTCACCGCCGACAGCCGCACGGTCAGGCCGGTCTCGGCGTCCAGCGAGTAGTCGGCGGCCAGGTCGAGCCGGTACGGGTAGCCGGCGCCGCCGAGCAGCCGGTGCGCCAGCCGCACCCGGGACGGCCCGTGCTCCACGGCCGTCCAGGGCGCCGACCGCACCAGCCCGTGGATCGCGCAGCCGTTGCCCGGCTCGGACAGGTCGAGCTGATGGATGCGGCCGTCGTAGGCGTACCGGCCGCCGTCGATCCGGTTGGGCCACGGGATCAGCAGCCGCCCCATCGCCGCCGGGACCGGCTCGTCGGCGCCGTGCGGCAGGATCAGGTGCAGGCCCCGGCGGGTGAGCTCGCGCAGGCCGGCGCCCTGCTCGGTGACGACGGCGCGGTACGGCCCCGCGGCGATCTCGTACTGGGCCCCGGTGATCGACTCGGTCATGCGGTCGAACGTACCCGGCGCCGGGCCGCCGTCACGCCGTTTCGGCCAGCGCCCGCAGCGCGTCCCGGAACACCTCCGGCGGCGGCGACACCAGCCCGGCCCCGACCTGGCCGGTGCCCGCCTCGCGGCCCGCGATCCCGGTGTCGATCACCGGCAGGATCCCGGTGCGCACCACCTTCGCCGCGTCGATCCCGGCCGGGGTGCCGCGGAACGACAGCAGCGGGATCTGCAGCACCGGATGCTCGGCCAGCGCGATCTCGTACATCCGCCGGGTCGCGTCCAGCGCGTCGGGCACCTCGCCGCCGACGAACCGGACGATCGCCGGCGCGGCCGCCAGCGCGAAGCCGCCCACCCCGGCCGTCTCGGTGATGGTCGAGTCGCCGATGTCGGGGTTGGCGTCGGCGGGGCCGTAGCCGCCGAGGTAGAGCCCGTCGGGGACGCCGGCCGGGCCGGTGAACCAGCGGTCGCCCGTCCCCGACAGCCGCACGCCGAAGTCGGTGCCGTTGCGGGCCATCGCCACGACCAGGCTCGACCCGGGCACGCCGCGCGCCGCGTCGGCGGACGCCTTGGCCGCCGCCATCGCGAAGTTGAGGAAGAAGTGGTCGTTGCCGGCCGCGAACCGCAGCGCCTCGGCCGCCCGCGCGCGGGGCGCGTCCGCCTCGGCGATGTCGGCCGCCAGCTCGCGCAGCAGCAGCGACGTCGCCGCCCGGTTGCGGTTGTGCAGCTCGTCGCCCATCTGGAGCGCCTGCGCCATGATCGACAGCAGGTCCAGCGGGCCGTGCCGCCGCACCGCCGACCGCAGCACCGGGCCGAGCGCCTCGCCCATCCAGCGCAGCCGGTCGATGACCTCGGGGCCGTACGCGCCGTACCGCAGGACCTTGCCGAGGCCCTCGTTCAGCGAGCAGTACGCGGTGCCGCCGTGCTCGGCGTCCTCCACGACGAGCATCCACATCGACGGGCTCACCACGCCCGCCATCGGCCCGACCGCGGCGTGGTGGTGGCACGGCTCCAGGACGGCCGCGCCCTTCGCCAGCGCGCGCTCCGCCTTCTCCGGCGAGTCCGCCAGGCCCTCCAGCAGCATCGCGCCGACCAGCGCGCCGCGCATGGGGCCGGACGCCCGTTCCCAGTCCAGGGGCGGGCCCGCGTGCAGGAAGGTGCCGCGTTCCAGCCCGAGGACCTCGGCGGCGGGGCGCACGTCCACCAGATGGGGCCGCGCGGCCAGCATCCGGCCGACGGCCCGCTCGTTGGCCGCCGCGTACCCGGGACGGCCCATCACCGCGGCCAGGACGTCCGCCATGTCCTCCGGCGGCGGGCGCCAGTCGACGCGCTCCACCGGGACGGCCTGCTCGTCGAGCGCGTCGGCCAGCACGCCCGCCCCGGCCGCCACGACGGCCGGTTCCCGGGTCAGCAGGCCGTTCAGCCGCGGCCGGTTCTCACTCATGGGGCCCCTTCGCCAGCTGCGCCGCGAACCGGGCGGCCTGCGCGTTCGACAGGAAGACCGACGCGCCGGCGTCCAGCAGCGCGGCCATGTGCCGGTCGAATCCCTGCGGGTCCCGGCGCGTGCCGCACAGGGAGACGACCGCGCGCAGGTTCGCGTTGGCGTCCAGCACCTCGCGCAGCAGCGCGGACAGCGGGCCGCCGGGATCGGGGTCGGCCCCGTACCCGAGGACCACGTCGATCAGCAGCACCCCGGGATCCGGCTTTCCCGCCCGCTCCTCGATCGCCGCCAGCCGCAGCGTCGGGTCGATCATCGGGTGCGCCCGCCCCCGGGTGTACGCGTCGTCGCCGTAGTCGACCAGGGAGTGGCCGGCCGCGGCGAGGTCGCCGCCGAGTTCGGCCCGCAGGACGGCGGCGGCCTCGGCGCGCAGCGTCCCGCCCGCGAAGAACCCGCGCACGGTGCCCGGACCCGGCAGCGGCGCGTGCCCCGCGTATCCCGCCGCCCAGTCCGGCGGCGTGCGGCCCAGCCGCCGCAGGGCCCGCTCGGCCGCCCGCGTCAGATCGTCGTCGGGCCCCACGAACGCGAACTCCACCGGCGTGTCGAGCCGCCGCGCCGCCTCCCGGATCAGATCGGCCACCTGCGGCGCCGGCGGCTTGGACACCACCATGATCAGCTCGGTGGCCGGATCGGCGTCCAGCGCCGCCAGCGCGGCCAGCGCCGACCGCCCGCTGACCTCCAGCGACAGGTCCCGGCCGCCGACGCCGAGCACGTGGCTCACGCCCGCCCCGGCCGCGTCCAGCAGGCACGCCACCTGCTGCGCGCCGGTGCCCGACGCCGCCACCAGCCCCACCGGCCCTGGCCGCACCGCGTTCGCGAAGCCGAGCCCGGCCCCGCCGACCATCGCCGTGCCGCAGTCGGGCCCCATCACGATCAGCCCCAGCCGGGCCGCCGCCTCCTTGAGCGCGATCTCCTGCTCCAGCGGCACGTTGTCGCTGAACACCATCACGTTCAGCCCGGCCTCCAGCGCGTCCATCGCCTCCGGGAACACGTGCGGCCCCGGCACCGACACCAGCGCGATCCCCGCGTCCGGGCCGATACCGCCCGCGCGCCGCGCCGCAGCCCCCGTCGTCCGCGCGGGCGCCGCCGAGTCCAGACCCGACGCGCCCGTGTCCGTACGCGACTCGCGCAGCAGCTCGTCCAGCGCCGCCCGCGCCGCGGCGAGCGGGCCCTCCTCGGCCCGGATCGCGACGACCAGGTCCGCGGGCCCCGCCCCCTCCGGCACCTCGAACCCCATCCGGCCGAGCATCTCCAGGTTGAGGCCGGTCGCCATCGCCGCCATCGCCCCCGCGACCCCGTCCAGCTCGCCCACCCGCCGGCTGACCCGCATCAGCGTGACCGAGTCGTGGTAGGCGCCCCGCCGCACCTCGACGAAGGCCTTCACGATGCCGTCCGATCGCCTCCGGGGCGCCTGCCGGCGGCCCCCCAGGCGTGCGGTGTCATGCCGAGACCCTGCGGGTGCCGCCGGCGCTCAGCGCCAGGGCGGCGCGGCAGCCGGCCTGGACGCCGGCGGCCAGGTCGGCGCCGGAGGTGTGGCCCGCCGCGAGCAGGCGGCGCACGGCGGGCGCGGCCGGCTCGTGGCCCGCCACCGCGCGCAGCACGGCGGCCACCTCGGCGCCCGCCGCGCCGGACGCGGCGCAGTGCAGCAGCGTCGCCGCGAGCGCCGTGGTACGGGTGCCCGCGTCGGCGGTGACGGCGGCGCCCAGCCAGCCGGCCAGCCACACGGCCCGGCCGCCGGGGTCGCGGGCGCCGCCGACCAGGCGCAGCGTGACCAGCAGGCCCGCCAGGATGTCGTCGCCGCTGGGCGTCAGGCCGGGGCCGAGGCCGACGATCCGCTCGGCGCACTCGACGGCGCCGACCAGGTCGCCCGCCGCGCACCGGTCGGCCAGCAGCAGCGGGTCGGGGT
>NZ_JBEZWH010000048.1:0-60185 GCF_040703975.1 Spirillospora sp. NPDC029432 | reverse complement strand
CAAGGAGCGGCTGCGAGAGGCGACAGGGGACTGGCGCGTACGGATCCTCGCCGAGGGCTCCGCCCCCTCGATCCCCCTCGTGGGGCTTCGCCCCTCCGGCCGGCCTCGCCGGGTCATCGGGTCGCCTCCAGGTACACGCCCGGGGGCGGGGAGTCCCAGCCGGCCAGGTGCATGATCAGGCGGAGGCAGTCGGGGACGTTCCGGAGGATGATCTGGCGTTCCAGGCCGTTGCGGGCGGTCCCGGCGCCGACCAGGGCGCGCAGCCCGGCCACGTCGCAGAACTCCAGGTCGGCCAGGTCGAGGCAGAAGTGGCCGCCGTGGCCGGCCATCTCCGCCAGCGCCAGCTCCACGGCGGGCAGCGTCGACTCGTCGATCGCGCCGGACAGCCTCAGGCCCGGCGGCGCGTGGATGGGCGTGATCCGCAGGACGCCGTCGTCGTAGAGGTCGTCCACGCGGACGCGGGCGGCGTGCCGGGCGTCCAGGTGGCGCAGCTGCTCGGGGCCGAACCAGCGGGCGTCGTACTGGCAGAGCAGCATCGCCCGCACGCCCGGCCGCTCGAACACCCGCCGGCAGCCCTCCTCGTACGCCGCGAACGGCGCCGTGCCGGGCCAGCCGCCGCGCGAGTAGGAGGTCTCGCAGGTGTAGCGGACGCCCTCGTAGCCGAGGGCGAGCGCCCGCTCGATCTCCGCGTCCGCCGCGTCGAGGAACCCGTCGACCGGGACGGTCACCACGTGCCCGAGCGACGCGGCCGTCTCCAGGGCGGGCGGGTACCGGCCGGGCTCGCCGCCGGCATCGGCCACATGGACGAACCGGTGGCCCGCCAGCATGCCGCCGCGCACGTACGCCGCCAGCACGGCGTCGCGTTCCTCGTCGCCGCCGTAGGCCAGGCACAGGTGGTCGCCGAAGGTCATCGAACCGGCGGCGACCTGACCGGAGGACATCGCGCGCCTCCCAACAGAATCCAGGGTTCCCTGACGGAGCACGCCCTTCCGCTGTCAGCGTCCTGTCACGGTACCAACCGGCCGCCCGGCCGTCGCCCGATCCTCCGAATCGTTTCAATTCCCGGCCGGGCTCAGCCGGGGGCGCCCTCCACCGAGACCCCGGGCATGGCGAGCAGGCCGGTGTCGCGGAGCAGCACGGCCGCCTTCTCCGGCAGGCCGCGCAGCAGCACGTGCCGCTCCCGCCCGCCGCCGTCCCGCCCGCCGCCGTCCCGGCCGCCGCCGTCGCGGGCGGCGTCGATCAGGGCGCGCAGGCCGTCCGCGTCGCAGCCCTCGACACCGGACAGGTCGAGGCAGACGAGCCCGGCGCGGGCGGGCAGCGCGGCCAGCGCGGCGGTCAGGGCCGGCCGCGCCGCCGCGTGGACGGCTCCGGACAGCGCCACCCCGGGCGGGCCGAAGACCGGCGCGATCCGCAGCGTCCCGTCGTCGTGCAGGTCGTCGGCGCGGACCCGGTCCACGTGGTGGGACTCCAGCTCCGCCAGCCGCTCGCGGTCGAACCAGCGCCGGTCGTACTGGCAGATCGCCATCGCGTTCACCCGGGAGGTGCGGAACACCTCGTCGATCTTGCGCTCGAACTCGGCGAACCGCTCGGTGCCGGGCCAGCCGCGCAGCGAGAACGTCTCCTCGCCCGTCACCCGGACGCCCTTGAAGCCCTGCGTCAGGGCCAGCTCGATCTCCGTCCCGAACAGCGCGATGATCTCGTCGGGGTCGAACCGGCCGGTGGCCATGTAGGCCTCCTCGGCGGTCCGCACCACCAGCCTGCCGTCCGCCAGCGCGCCGGCGAGGTCGAGCCCGGCCGCCTCCGGGACGGCCTCCAGCCAGCCGACCACGGCCTCCGGCGGGTCCTCGTCCGACAGATAGATGATCTTGTGGTCGGCCGCCAGGCCGTCCCGGATGTAGGCGAGCAGGATCGCCTGCCGCTCGTCGGCGTTGTCGTAGGAGAGGCAGAGGTGGTCGCCGAACTCCATCAGGCCGACCGCCTTGCCGTGCACGGGCGTCGTCATGCGGGGTCTCCAGGGGGGAGGGGAGACAGGGCGCCGCCAACATAACAACACGCAACGCGATCATCGCGGAACTTTGCGTAATGATCTGGGCGGCCGGTGGCCGGACGCGGCCACCCGCGCACGCGGCGTCACCACAGGGTGCGGACGAGGCTCTCCTGCAGCATGGTCAGCCAGTCGTACGCCGCGAACATGGCCGTCCGGGGATCGCGCGGATCCAGCCGCGCGGCCTCCTCGTACCACTCCTCGGAGATGTCCAGCCGGGTCCCGAGCGCCAGCCGGACGTCGTTGAGCGCCCGCAGCCAGGCCTGCGCGTCGGCGTCCGAGATGACCGTCTCGACGCCGCCCGCGGCGGTCGGCGGGCCGGCCAGGCCGGCCAGCACCGTGCCGGCCGCCTCGCGCTTGCCGTCGCGCAGCCCCATCTCGGTGTAGCGGCGGAACTCGCCGGCCGCCCCGCCCTCCTCGTCGCCGTACGCGTCGGGGAACAGCCGCGCCAGCACGGGGTCCTCCGGCCTGGTCGCCTCCTCGGTGATCCCGACCGACGCCAGCAGGCCGTCGCCGTCCTTGGCCGGGCCCTCGCCCAGGAGCTCCAGCAGCTGCTCCATCAGGGCGCGCATCAGCGCGGCCTCCTCGGCCTCCAGCTCGACGCGGACGCCCTTCTCCACCTTCTCGACGGTGCTCATGGCTCAGTCGTCCCGTTTCACCGTCGCCCAAAGGCCGTACGAGTGCAGGATCTCCACGTCGCGCTCCATCTCCTCGCGGGTCCCGCTGGCCACGACCGCGCGGCCCTTGTGGTGCACGTCCAGCATCAGCTTCTCCGCCTTGACCTTCGGGTAGCCGAACACGGTCTGGAACACGTACGTGACGTACGACATGAGGTTGATCGGGTCGTTCCACACGATGGCCAGCCACGGCCGATCGGCGCTCCGGTGCTCCTCGATCTCCGGCCGGTCCAGCTCGACCGGCGCGGGTGCGCTGCTCATCTCCCGCTCATCTCCCGCGACCGTCCCTTCCCCGCAGAGTCCGTCCGCCCACCGAACCGATGCTATTCGCCCCCCTGTGTCCCCCGGTCCCGCATGTACATCCTGCACAGGTCGGGCCGTAGGGTTCCACTTGTGGACCCTGTGGACGACACCGAAGTCACTACCGCACTGCTCACCGACCAGTACGAGCTGACCATGCTGCGCGCCGCGCTGAACAGCGGCACGGCGGGCCGCCGGTCGGTGTTCGAGGTGTTCGCTCGGCAGCTGCCGGCCGGGCGGCGGTACGGCGTGGTGGCCGGTACGGGACGCCTCCTGGACGCGATCGAGGCGTTCCGGTTCGACACGGCCGAGCTGGAGTTCCTGACCTCGCGCGGCATCGTGGACGAGCCCACGGCGGAATGGCTGGCGAAGTACCGCTTCTCCGGGGACATCTGGGGATACCCCGAGGGCGAGTGCTATTTCCCGGACTCGCCGCTTCTGGTGGTGGAAGGCACGTTCGCCGAGGCCGTCCTGCTGGAGACGCTGGTCCTGTCGATCCTCAACCACGACTGCGCGATCGCGTCGGCCGCGTCCCGGATGGTGCAGGCCGCGCAGGGCCGGCCGCTGATCGAGATGGGCTCCCGGCGCACCCACGAGACGGCCGCGGTGGCCGCCGCGCGGGCCGCGCACATCACGGGCTTCGCCACCACGTCCAACCTGGAGGCGGGCCGCCGGTACGGGGTGCCGACGGCGGGGACGAGCGCGCACTCGTTCACGCTCCTGCACGACGGCGAGCGCAACGCGTTCCGCGCGCAGCTCGACTCGCTCGGCGCGGGCACGACGCTGCTGGTGGACACCTACGACGTCGAGCGGGCGGTGCGCACCGCGGTGGAGCTGGCCGGACCCGAGCTGGGCGCGGTGCGGATCGACAGCGGCGACCTCGGCGTGATGGCGCGGCAGGTCCGCGCCCAGTTGGACGGCCTCGGCGCCCGCGACACCCGCATCGTGGTGACCGGCGACCTGGACGAGTACGGCATCGCGGCGCTGGCCGCCGCGCCCGTGGACGGCTACGGGGTCGGCACGTCCCTGGTCACCGGGTCCGGGGCGCCCACGGCCTCGCTGGTCTACAAGCTGGTGGCGCGCGCCGACGGGACGGACGACGACGCGCCGATGCGGCCGGTCGCCAAGCGCTCCACCGGCAAGCCCACGCGCGGCGGCCGCAAGTCGGCCGTCCGCCGCGTGGACGGCCACGGCACCGCGTACGCGGAGCTCGTCACGACCGGCGAGCCGACGCCGGGGCCGCGCGACCGCGTCCTGCACGTACCGCTGGTCCGGAACGGCGCGGTCGTCGGCCGCGAGCCCCTGGCCGCCGCCAGGGAGCGGCACGAGCGCGCCGTCCGGGAGCTGCCGCCGACCGCGCTCCAGCTGTCCAAGGGCGCCGCGGCGATCCCCACCGAGTTCGTGGACGGCGGCCCGCGCCCCTGACGGGGTACTGGGGTACCGTCCCAAGTGGGGACTCGGATCAAGGAGCGGTCATGGGCAAGGCTCTGATCATCGTGGACGTGCAGAACGACTTCTGCGAGGGCGGTTCGCTGGGCGTGGCCGGGGGCGCGGGCGTGGCGGCGGCCATTTCCGCCCATGTCACGGCGAACCGGGACGAATACCAGCACATCGTGGCGACCCGCGACTTCCATCTCGACCCGGGCGCGCACTTCTCCGAGTCCCCGGACTTCGTCGACAGCTGGCCGCCGCACTGCCTGATCGGCACCGAGGGCGCCGACTTCCACCCCGACCTGGCCCTCGCGCCGATCGAGGCGGTCTTCAGCAAGGGGCGGACGACCGCCGCGTACAGCGGGTTCGAGGGCGTGTCCGACCAGGACGTGCCGCTGGGCGAGTGGCTGCGCGAGCGCGGGGTGGACACCGTCGACATCGTCGGCATCGCCACCGACCACTGCGTGCGGGCCACGGCCGTGGACGCCGTCCGGGAGGGCCTGTCGGCCACCGTCCTGCTCGGCCTCACCGCCGGGGTCGCCCGCGAGACGGTCGACCGGGCGCTCGACACGCTCAAGGCCGAGGGCGTCGCCCTCGACGGCAAGCCCGTGGTGAACGGCTGACGTGGACGGCTCCTCCCCGCCCGCCGTCATCGTCGTGGTCGGCGTGTCGGGCAGCGGCAAGACCACCATCGGCGAGGGCCTGGCCGCGCGGCTGGGCTGGGACTACGCCGAGGCCGACGACTTCCACCCGGCCGCCAACATCGAGAAGATGAGCGCCGGGATCCCGCTCACCGACGAGGACCGGCTGCCCTGGCTGCGCGCCATCGCCGCGTGGATCGAGGGCCGGGTCAAGGCCGGCGTCCCGGGCGTGGCGTCCTGCTCGGCGCTCAAGCGCACGTACCGCGAGCTGCTGACGGGCGGGGACCCGCGGGTCCGGCCGGTCTTCCTGGACGGCGAGCGGGACGTGATCGCCGAGCGGATGGCCGCCCGCACCGGCCACTTCTTCAAGCCCGAGATGCTCGACGGCCAGCTCCGCGAGTTCGAGCCGGCGGGTCCGGACGAGCGGGCGCTGACCGTCCCGATCACCCGGCCGCCGGCCGAGACCGTGACGATGATCCTGGACGGCCTGGGCGTCGACCCCGCGGCCGCCGCGTTCGACGTGGACGCCTGGCGGGTGCCGGACGCCGAGCGCGCCGCCGAGCCGCTGGACGGCCCCGAACGCCCCATGCTGCAGGGCATGCTCGACTACCACCGGGCGACGCTGCGCCTCAAATGCGCCGGGCTGTCGGCCCGGCAGCTGGCCGAGGTGTCGGTGCCGCCGTCCACCATGACGCTCCTCGGGCTGATCCGGCACCTGACCTTCGTCGAGCGGATCTGGTTCCGCATCCGGTTCGCGGGGCAGCCGGTGAAGAACATCTACGTCACGCCCGACCACTGGGACGCCGACTTCGAGGACCTCTCGCCGGGCCGCGCGCCGGCCGAGCTGGCCCGGCTGGTCGAGGAGTGCCGGCGCGCCGACAACGCCGTGCGCGGCGCGTCCCTGGACGACACGTTCACGTTCAACGGCGCCCGGCGCTCGCTGCGCTGGCTGTACCTGCACATGATCGAGGAGTACGCGCGGCACAACGGCCACGCCGACCTGCTGCGCGAGCGGATCGACGGCGCCACCGGCGCCTGACCCGCTCAGCCGTCCGTACGCGGGTGGTCGCCGCCGCCGATCTGGTCGACCGCGTGCGCCAGGACGCGGCCCAGCACGGCCATGCCGTCGCGCACGCCGCCCTTCGAGCCGGGCAGGTTGACGATCAGCGTGCGGCCCGCGACCCCGGCCAGCCCGCGCGACAGGATCGCCGCCGGCACCTTGTCGCGGCCCTCCAGCCGGATCGCCTCCGCGATGCCCGGCACCTCCCACTCGATCACCCGGCGGGTCATCTCCGGGGTCTGGTCGGTCGGGGTGAGGCCGGTGCCGCCGGACGTGACGACGGCGTCGTACCCCTGCGCCACGGCGTCGCGCAGCACGTCCTCGACCGGCTCGCCGTCCGGGACGACCACCGGCCCGTCCACCTGGCAGCCGAGGTCCTCCAGCAGCTCCACCAGCGCCGGGCCGGAGGTGTCCTCGTACACCCCGGCGGCGGCGCGGTTGGAGACCGTCACGGCCATCGCGCGGATCAGCTCACGCGTCACGGTGCCACGCGCCCGTCTTCCCGCCGGTCTTCTCCAGCACCCGCACGTCGGTGACCACCGCGGCCGGATCGACGGCCTTCACCATGTCGATCAGCGCGAGCGCGGCGACCGACACCGAGGTGAGCGCCTCCATCTCCACGCCCGTGCGGTCGGCGGTCCGCACCTGCGCGGTGATCGCGACCCCGGCGTCCTCGACCTCCAGGACGACCTCGACGCCGTGCAGCGCGATCGGATGGCACAGCGGAACGAGGTCGGGGGTGCGCTTGGCGGCCATGATCCCGGCGATCCGGGCCACCGCGAGCGCGTCGCCCTTGGGCATGTCCCCGGCCCGCAGCAGCTCCACCGTACGGGCCGACAGCCGGACGAAACCGGCGGCCGTGGCCGTGCGCGCGGACACGTTCTTCGCGGACACGTCCACCATCCGCGCGGCGCCCGAGGAGTCCAGATGGGTGAACTCCGAACCCATGCTCATGACGGCAACCTCATCACCTCGACCTGCGAGCCGGCCGGGACGTCCTCGGCGTCCTCCGGAAGGACGATCAGGGAGTCGGCCGACGACAGCGACTGGAGCTGGTGCGACCCCTGGCTCTCGGCCGGGGCCGCCGTGTAGTGGCCGCGCTCGTACGCCAGGCGCGCGCGCAGGAAGTGCCGCAGCCCGGCCGGGGACCTGACGTCCTCGGCGAGCACCGCGGTCACCGTGGGCAGCGGCTCCGGCGGCAGGCCCTGCATGGCGCGCAGCGCGGGCCGCACGAACACCTGGAACGAGACGTACGCGCTGACCGGGTTGCCCGGCAGCGTGAAGATCGGGACGCCCTCCAGCAGCCCGAACCCCTGCGGCTTGCCCGGCCGCATCGCGACCTTCCCGAACGCGACCGTCGCCGCCTCGCCGGGACGCGCCTCGGCGAAGACCTCCTTGACCACGTCGCGGGCGCCCATCGATACGCCGCCCGTGGTGACGATCGCGTCGGCCCGGCCGAGCTGGTCCAGCAGCGTCGCGCGGACCTCCTCGGGCTCGTCCCCGACGGTGGCCTGCCGGTAGCCCTTGGCGCCCGCCTCCTGGACGGCGGCGGTCAGCATGAAGCTGTTGGAGTCCCAGATCTGGCCGGGCGCCAGCTTCGACCCCGGTTCGCGCAGCTCGGCGCCCGTGGACAGCACCACCACGCGCGGGCGGGGCCGGACGCGCACGTGCGAGCGGCCGACCGCGGCGAGCATGCCGAGCTGCGCCGCGCCCAGCCGGGCGCCCTCCGCCACCACGACCTGCCCGGCGACCACGTCCTCGCCGGACCGCCGGATGTAGTGGCCGGGCGGGCACGGGCGGGTGATCCGCACGGTGGCGGTGCCGCCGTCGGTCCACTCCACCGGGATGACCGCGTCGGCCCCGGCCGGCATCGCCGCGCCCGTCATGATGCGGGCGGTCAGGCCGGGCCGCAGCGCCGTCACGCCCGCGTCGCCGGCCGCGATGTCGCCGATGACCGGCAGCGTGACCGGGGAGTCCGCGGACGCCCCCGCCACGTCCGCCGCGACGACCGCGTACCCGTCCATGGCGGAGTTGTCGAACGGCGGCAGCGCCACCGGCGCCTCGACCGGCTCGGCCAGCACCCCGCCCGCGGCCTCCAGCAGCGCCAGCTCCAGCGGCGGCAGCGGCCGGACGGCGCCGAGGATGCCCGCCAGATGCGCGTCGACCGAGATCATGCTGTGCTCCCCGTTCGCCTCCGGGGCGCCTTCCGGCGCCGCCTTCCCTCGTCGCTCTGGTCGCTTCGCTCCCGGCGCTCCTCAGTCCAGGCGGCGCCGCGCCCCTCCGGCTCACTCACTGGTCGTGCTTGGCCACGAACTCCCGGAGCCAGGGCATGAACTCGCCGGCCAGGTCGGGACGCTCGGACGCGAACTGCACGACCGTGCGCAGGTACTCCAGCTTGTTGCCGGTGTCGTAGCGGCGGCCGCGGAACTTCACGCCGTAGACCGTCCCGCCGTCCTCGACCGGCATGTCGGCCAGGGTGCGCAGGGCGTCGGTCAGCTGGATCTCGCCACCGCGCCCGGGCGGGGTCTTCTCCAGCACGTCGAACACCGCGGGGTCGCACACGTACCGGCCGATGATGATCCAGTTGCTCGGCGCCTCGCCGGCCGGCGGCTTCTCCACCAGGTCGGTGATCTGGACGACGTCGTCCTCGCCGGTGTCCTGGATCGCGGCGCAACCGTACGCCGACACCTGGTCCTCGGGGACCTCCATCAGCGCCACGACGCTGCCGCCGCGCCGCCGCCGCACGTCGATCATGCGGGTGAGCAGCGCGTCCCGGGCGTCGATCATGTCGTCGCCGAGGAGCACGGCGAACGGCTCGTTCCCCACGTGCTGGCGGGCGCAGTGCACCGCGTGGCCCAGACCGCGCGGCTCGCCCTGCCGGACGTAGTGCATGATGGCCAGGTCCGCGGACTCGCGGACTGCGTCCAGCCGCGCGTCGTCCCCCTTGGCCTGCAGCGCCTCTTCGAGCTCGTAGGCCCGGTCGAAATGGTCCTCGATGGAACGCTTGCTCCGCCCGGTGATCATGAGCACGTCGTTGAGGCCGGCCGCGACGGCCTCCTCCACGACGTACTGGATCGCCGGCTTGTCGACGATCGGGAGCATTTCCTTGGGAGTCGCCTTGGTGGCGGGCAAGAATCGGGTACCGAGGCCGGCCGCCGGGACGACCGCCTTGAGGACGGGTTCAAAGTCGGTCATGTAGAGACCCTAGCTATGTCGGAGGAGCACAGCGTGCAGGACATCGGCTCGAAGCGCGGGCTCCGGACGGAACTGCTGGCCGGGCGGGCGGCGATGGCGCCCCGCGACCGCTCGGCGGCGGGCCGCGCGATCCGCGACGCGGTGCTCGGGGTGCCCGAGCTGGAGATGGCGGGGACGGTCGCGGCGTACGTGTCGATCGGGCCCGAGCCCGACACCCGCGGCCTGCTGTTCGCGCTGTGGAAGCGCGGCACGTACGTGCTGCTCCCCCGGCTGCTGCCGGACGGCGACCTGGACTGGGCGTCGTACGAGGGGCCCGACTCGCTGGTCCCGGGCCCGCACGGGCTGCTGGAGCCGGCCGAGCCGCCGCGGGGGCCGGCGGCGGTGGCGAGCGCGGACGCGGTCTTGGCGCCGGCGCTGGCGGTCGACCGCGAGGGGGTGCGGCTCGGGCGCGGCGGCGGGTCGTACGACCGGGCGCTGGCCAGAGTCGGTCCGGCGATTCTGACCGTCGGTCTGATATATGACCATGAACTGGTCGACGAGCTGCCCGCCGAGCCGCACGACCAGCGCGTGCGGGCCGCCGTGACCCCTTCGGGCGGCTTCGTACGGCTGTCCTGACGTTCGTCGGCCGCAGTGCGGGCACCGCCGCGCCGACCTCTCCCGCGGAGGTCCCGTTGCGTTCACTCTCCCTGCGGCTGCTCGCCGTGTCGGGCGCCTTGGCCGCGCTCGGCGGTTCCCTGGCCGCGTGCGGCTGTGCCGAGGAGCCGGCCAAGGGGCCCGGCGAGCCGTCCGCGTCCGCCGAGGCGGCGGCGTGACGTACTCCCGTACCACCAAGGCCCTGACCCTGGTCCCGGCCGCGCAGGGACGGCCGGTCCTGGCCGCCGACCCGGACTTCCGCGCCGCCGCCGGCTGCCTGGGGCCGGCCGTCGCCGCGTACATCTCGCGCCGCGAGGGCGATCCGGACCTCGTCGCGACCGGCTACCAGGGCCGTACGGCGGCCGACGCGCGGGAGGTCATGTGCGTCAAGGTCGCCGGGAACGACGCGACCGCGGCGGTCGCGAAGCTGAAGGAGACGGTGGGCTCGGGCAAGTCCCAGAACGGCGGGCGGCCATGGGCCGAGCTCCTCCCCGGCGCCGCGGTCGAGAGCGCGGGGCCGGGCCTCGTACGGCTGACCGCCCGACCCCGGACGGACGGCGGCGCGCGCCAGGGCGTGCTGCTCACGGCGGCCTTCCGCGGGGACCTGCCGGACTGGCGCCCGTAGGCTTCCCCCACACCGGCTGATTCAGGAGGTTTCGATGGCGGCACCGTGGCGGATCCTGACCCTGTCCCCGCTCGGCAAGGACCTGGTGAGCGGGCTGCTGGCGCCCGTCGGCGACGCCGTCGACCTGGACTTCCCGGCCGCCCGCGACCGGGACGCGCTGCTCGCGGCGCTGCCGGACGCCGAGATCGTGATCGGCGACTACACCGGCCTGCTCGCCCTGGACGCGGAGGCGGTCGCGGCGGCGCCGAGGCTGGCGTTCGTGCAGATGCCCAGCGTGGGGACCGACAGCCTGGACGTGGAGGCGCTGACCGCCGCGGGCGTGCCGGTGGCCAACACCGCCGGCGCGAACGCCCGCGCGGTCGCGGAGTGGGCGGTGGGCGCGGCGTTCGCGCTCTGCCGGCAGCTGGCCTGGGGCGACCGCGGCGTCCGGGCGGGCGGGTGGCCGCAGCGGGAGCTGATCGCGCGCGGCACCCGGGAGATCCACGCGCAGCGCGTCGGGATCGTCGGGTACGGCGCGATCGGCGCCGAGGCGGCGCGGCTGTTCGGGGCCCTGGGCTGCGCGGTGTCGTACTGGTCGCGGCGGCGCCGGCCCGAGGCGGCCGCGACGTACCGGGAGCTGGACGACCTGCTCGCCGCGTCCGACATCCTCGTGCTCGCCGTGCCGCTGACCACCGAGACCACCGGGCTGCTGGACGGGCGGCTGGACCTGCTGCCGGAGAACGCGCTGCTGGTGAACGTGGCGCGCGGCGGGGTCGTGTCGGACGCCGCGGTGCTGGCGGCGCTGGAGTCGGGCCGGCTGGCGGGGGCCGCGCTGGACGTGTTCGAGCGGGAGCCGCCGGCGGTGGACCATCCGCTGCGGTCGCGCGAAGACGTGCTGCTGTCGCCGCATGCGGCCGGTGCCACGGGGCAGTCACAGCTCAACATCGTCTCGGCGGTGCGGGACAACGTCATCGCCGCCGTTCAGGGACACGATGTGACAAATGTGGTAAACGGCTTGAGTTCGCAGGTCACACGCCGTTGACAACATCCTGACAGGTATCCGACTCACAGCTTAAGTTATGTGAGTCGCGCATGTATCTGTAGGATCCCTAAACGATCAGCTTCCACGGCCCCGCGAAGGGTGGGATGTGCATCTCGACATCTGGCTACTCCTCGGCGCCAGCCTCGTACTCTGCGCGATCGTCGCCGTGCGGCTCTCGCACCGGGCCGGCCTGCCGACCCTGCTCGCCTACATGGGCATCGGGCTGTTCATCGGCGAGGGCGGCCCGTTCCACATCAACTTCGACAACGCCGAGCTGGCCGAGACGCTGGGGCTGGCGGCCCTCGTCCTGATCCTGGCCGAGGGCGGCGTCACCACCAACTGGCGGCACGTGCGCCCGGCGGTCCCCGCCGCGATCGCGGTGTCCACGATCGGCACCCTGATCAGCATCGTGGTGGTCGCGGCCGCCGCCGGCCTGCTGCTCGGCATGGACTGGCGGCTGGCGTTCCTGCTCGCCGCCGTGCTGGCCCCCACCGACGCCGCCGCGGTGTTCTCCGTCCTGCGCCGGCTCCCCCTGCCGTCCCGGCTGACCGGCCTGCTGGAGGCCGAGTCGGGCTTCAACGACGCCCCCGTCGTGATCGTGGTGATCACGCTCAGCATGCACGCGGGCATGCCGAACCTCGTCGAGCTGGCCGCGCTGATGGTCTACGAGCTGGTCGCCGGCGCGCTGGTCGGCGTCGCGATCGGCTGGCTGGGCGCCGCGGCGCTGCGCCGGATGGCGCTGCCCGCCTCCGGCCTCTACCCGATCGCCGTGCTGTCGCTGGCCGTCGGCTCGTACGGCGCGGCGGCGCTGCTGCACGCCAGCGGCTTCCTCGCGGTGTACGTGAGCGCGCTCGTCCTCGGCAACTCCCGGCTGCCGCACCGGCCCGCGACCCGCGGCTTCGCCGAGGGCATCGGCTGGCTCGCCCAGATCGGCGTGTTCGTCCTGCTCGGGCTGCTGGCCTCCCCCAGCGAGCTGCCCGACCACCTGCTGCCCGCACTGATCATCGGGTTCGTGCTGCTGCTGGTCGCCCGGCCGGTGTCGGTGCTGCTGTCCACGGTCGGCTTCGGGCTGTCGCTCGGCGAGAAGATGTTCGCCTCCTGGGCCGGGCTGCGCGGCGCCGTGCCGATCGTGCTGGCCACCATCCCGATGGTGGCCGAGGTCCCCGGCTCGGACGAGCTGTTCGCGATCGTCTTCAACATCGTCGTGCTGTTCACCGCGCTCCAGGGCCCCACGCTGCCGCTGGCCGCCCGGCTGTGCCGGCTGGAGTCCGACAACGGCGCCCGCGAGCTGAACGTGGAGGCCGCGCCGCTGGAGGAGCTGCACGCCGACCTGCTGGAGGTCCGGGTCCCGCCCGACTCGCGGCTGAACGGCGTGGAGATCTTCGAGCTGCGGCTGCCGCAGGGCGCCTCGATCACCCTGGTCGTCCGGGACGGCGCCAGCTTCGTCCCGGAGAACACCACCTCGCTGCGCGGCGGGGACACCCTGCTGGTCGTCACGACCGAGGAGGCGCGGACCGCGGCCGAGCGGCGGCTGCGGGCGGTCAGCCGGCGCGGCAAGCTGGCCGGCTGGTTCGGCGAGACCGGCGCGTGACCGGCCGATGGGCCCGCGGGAGGGGCGGTGGAAGGACCTGCGAAGGGCTTGGGAACATCCCCGCGACGAAACATGTTCCTAGATCCGGGTACCATCTAGCAGTCGTTCGGTATGAGTGCCAGCCGCGACCATCGGGAACGGCAGGGCGAAGTCAGCGAGGAGGAACCGTGCCGACGTATCAGTACGTTTGCACCGAGTGCGGCGAACCCTTGGAGGTCGTGCAGAAGTTCAGCGATGACACGCTGACCGAGTGCCCGGCGTGCAGCGGGCGGCTCCGCAAGGTCTTCTCGGCCGCCGGCATCATCTTCAAGGGCTCGGGCTTCTACCGCACCGACAGCCGCGGCTCCGGCTCGACGTCGTCCGCGACCTCGTCGTCGTCCGCGTCGGGCTCGTCGGGCTCGTCGTCGTCCGGGGACTCCGGCAAGTCGGACTCGGCGTCGTCGTCTTCGTCGTCGTCGACGTCCTCGGCCTCGTCGTCGAGCACCTCCTCGTCGAGCACGTCCTCCGAGAAGGTCGCCTGACCCGCTGAAACCCCGGCACGGCCGGAGGATCACACGTTGATGATCCTCCGGCCTTCGTCATGCCCCCGCACCCTCGCGGGCCGCCGCGCGCTCGCGGCGCTCGTCGCCGGGGCCGGGGCCGGGGGTACGGGCGGGGCCAGGGTGGCCCGGACGGCCGCCACGGGCACGGCGTACGGCGTCCCGGCGGACTCCAGCGTCTCGTGGAGCAGTTCCAGCGCGGCCCGGTGCTCCCGCAGCGGCCAGTCGTCCGCGCAGAGCGCCGCGTACTCCAGCAGGCTCGGCAGCGAATCCTCCGCCTCGTCCTCGAAATCGCACCCCGCCGCCTCGTAGAGGGCGGCCAGCCGCTCCCGCACCGACCGCCGCCGCGCCTCGTCGTCGTACTTCGTGAGGAGGAGGCGGCCCTCGCGGCATATCTCCAGGTAGTGCACGACCATCCGGATCGGCGGCGTCCGGTCCACATGGTCCAGGAAGGCGTCCAGGCAGCGCCGCGCCGCCCCGTCCGGCAGGTCGGCGACCGCCGCCCGCAGCATCGGGCGCCGGTCGTAGAAGCGCTGGTCGGGGTACATGAGCAGCAGCGAGGCCGCTCGCCACACCACGAAGTCCACCGGTCCCCCGTAACCCCCGCGCGGTCGGTCAGTGATCGCTGGGTTGGACGGAGGGGCGGGCGCCGCCGTTCCCTACTTCTCAGGCACGAGGCGGATCCCCCGGTATGACCCCACGGGCGTAGAGGCGCTCACATCCTCCGCTGGACGCGCGGGGCGATATGCCGCGGTGACGATGAGACCGCACGCCGACGACGGCGCGGCAAAGTCGAGATAGTACTTGACAAGTCTCGATTACCGAGAGACTCTTCCCTCCAACGCGATATGTCTCGAATGATCCTGGGGAGCGGATTCATGAGCGCATCAAGTCCCGCACCGCCCGGTGCGGCACCGCAGACACGAACCTGGGCCCACCGGCTCGCCGCACTGATCTCCGGCCGCCGCACCAAGTGGGCCGTCCTCGCCTTCTGGGTGGTGCTCCTGGCCGCTCTCGGCCCGCTCGCCGGCCGGCTCGGCGACGTCGAGGAGAACGACTCCGCCGCCTGGCTCCCCGGCGGAGCCGAGTCCACGCAGGTCGTCGAGCTGCAGGAGCGGTTCCGCAAGGACGAGACGATGCTCGCGGTCATCGTCTACGAGCGCTCCGGCGGCATCACGGCGGCCGACCAGTCCAAGGCGAGGGCCGATCTCGGACAGTTGGCCCAGTTGCCCGGCGCGCAGCAGCCGCAGGGCCCGTTCCCGTCCAAGGACGGGAAGGCGCTCCAGACGCTCGTGCCGCTGACCGACGTCGACGTCATCAAGGCCGTCGACGACGCCCGCGACCTCGCCAAGCGCGGCCCGCCCGGGCTGTCCGCGCACGTCACCGGCCCCGCCGGCGGCGGCGCCGACATGATCAAGGTCTTCGAGACCATCGACGGCTTCCTGCTGCTCGCCGCCGGCGGCGTCGTGATCGTGCTGCTGCTGTTCATCTACCGCAGCCCGATGCTGTGGTTCGTCCCGGTGCTGAGCGCGCTGGTCGCCCTCGGCCTCGCCCAGTCGATGGTCTACCTGCTGGCCAAGTACGCCGACCTGACCGTGAACGGGCAGAGCTCCGGCATCCTGACCGTCCTCGTCTTCGGCGTGGCCACCGACTACGCCCTCCTCCTGGTGGCCCGCTACCGCGAGGAACTGCACCGCCACCGCGACCGGCACGAGGCGATGGCGTACGCGCTGCACCGCGCCGGCCCCGCCATCATCGCCTCCGCCGCCACCGTCGCGGTCGGGCTGCTGTGCCTGCTGTTCGCCGACATGAACTCCACCGCCGGCATGGGCCCCGTGGCCGCCGCCGGCGTGATCATGGCGCTGGCCTCGATGACCACCCTGCTCCCCGCTCTCCTGGTCATCTTCGGCCGCTGGCTGTTCTGGCCGCTGGTCCCCCGCTACGACGAGAAGTACCTGGCCCCCGAGGCGTACGAGGCCGAGCACGGCGTCTGGAGCCGCATCGCCCGGCTCGTCAGCGCCCACCCGCGCGCGATCTGGGCGGTCACCTCGATCGGCCTGATCGCCATGACGCTCGGGCTCGGCTCGCTGAAGGCGGACGGCCTCTCCGACGCCGGCCAGTTCGTCGACAGGCCCGACTCGATCGCCGGCGCCGAGGCCGTCGGCCGGCACTTCCCGGCCGGCTCCGGATCGCCCGCGGTCGTGATCGCCAAGGCGCCCGCCGCCGGGCAGGTCGCCGCCGCGATCCGCGGCACCGACGGCGTCGCCCAGGTCGGCGAGCCCGTCACCGCCGCCGGATACGTCCAGTACGAGGCCACCCTGCGCGACCCGGCCGACGGCGAGGCCGCGCGGCACACGATCGACCGGCTCCGCACCGCCGTCCACGCCGTACCGGACGCCGAGGCCAAGGTCGGCGGCACCACCGCCACCACGCTCGACATCATGCGGGCCTCCGACCGCGACAACAAGGTGATCATCCCGATCGTGCTGGCGGTCGTGTTCCTCATCCTCGTCGCGCTGCTCCGCGCGCTGGTGGCGCCGCTGCTGATGATGGGCTCGGTCGTGCTGTCGTTCCTGGCCTCGCTGGGCGCCTGCGCGCTGATCTTCCAGCACGTGTTCGGCTTCGAGGGCACCGACGCCGGGTTCCCGCTGCTGGCGTTCATCTTCCTGGTGGCGCTGGGCGTGGACTACAACATCTTCCTGATGCACCGCGTCCGCGAGGAGTCCCAGTCCCTCGGCACCCGGCGCGGCGTGATCCGCGGCCTCACCGTCACCGGCGGCGTGATCACCTCGGCCGGCGTGGTGCTGGCGGCCACCTTCGCCGCCCTGGCCACGCTGCCGCTGGTGAGCCTGGCCGAGATGGGGTTCGTGGTCGCCTTCGGCGTCCTGCTCGACACCGTCATCGTCCGGTCGCTGCTGCTCCCGGCCCTGTCGTTCGACATCGGCCGGCGGATCTGGTCGCCGAGCCGGCTGGCCAAGGAGGAGGAGCCGCCGGCGGAGAAGGCACCGCCGAAGGTCCTGGTGGGCTGACGGCGGAACGCGGGGCCCGGGCGCCGTCGCCCGGGCCCCGCCCGTTATCCACAATTCGCCGGGGGGCTCCCGGCGGGTTCGGGGACGTCGTTAGGGTCGGCGCCATGTCCCAGCCTTCCGCGTCCGCCCCCGCCGCCGATCTCGCAGTGATCGGCGGCTCGGGCTTCTACTCCTTCCTCGACCGGGTCGAGGAGGTCGAGATCGACACCCCGTTCGGGCCGCCCAGCGACCGGATCGCGATCGGCGAGCTGCACGGGCGCCGCGTCGCGTTCGTCCCCCGGCACGGCCGCGACCACCGCTACCCGCCGCACAGGATCCCGTACCGCGCCAACCTGTGGGCGCTGCGCTCCCTCGGCGTCCGCCAGGTCCTCGCCCCCAGCGCCGTCGGCTCGCTGACCCCCGACCACGGGCCCGGCACGCTCGCCGTCCCCGACCAGCTCGTCGACCGCACCTCCGGCCGGGCGCAGACCTACTACGACGAGGGCGCGGCGGTCCACCTCTCGTTCGCCGACCCGTACTGCCCCACCGGCCGCCGCGCCGCCGTCGCCACCGCCCGCGAGGCCGGCTGGACCCCGGTCGACGGCGGCACCCTCGTCGTCATCGAGGGCCCCCGCTTCTCCACCCGCGCCGAGTCCCGCTGGTACGCCGCGCAGGGCTGGACGCTCGTCGGCATGACCGGCCACCCCGAGGCCGTCCTGGCCCGCGAGCTCGCCCTCTGCTACACCCCGCTCTGCCTGGTCACCGACCTGGACGCGGGCATCGAGGAGGGCGAGGGCGTCACGATGGAGGAGGTCCTGCGCGTCTTCGCCGCCAACATCGAGCGCCTCCGCGCCCTGGTCGGCGACGTGATCAAGACCCTGCCCGCCGACCGCGGCTGCCCCTGCCCCCGTTCCCTGGACGGCATGGACCTCCCCATCGCCCTCCCCTGACCGGCGGGCGGGCGCGCGCCCCGCACCGGCCGCGCGCCCGCCCCGTCCCACCTGGTACTCGGCATGACGGAAGGTTGGTAATGTCTTTGCGCGACACATCCGTCACCACGAGTCACAGAAGGATCCATGAGCGGCTTCAAGAAGTTCCTTTTCCGCGGCAACCTGGTGGAGCTGGCGGTCGCGGTCGTCGTCGGCGCCGCCTTCAGCGGGCTGGTCACCGCGTTCGTGAAGTCCTTCATCGGTCCGCTGATCGCGCTGATCGGCGGTGAGCCCAACTTCGACGGCCTGGCGTTCACGCTGAACGGGACGACGTTCCCCTACGGCCTCTTCCTCACCGCGCTCATCTCGTTCCTGATCGTCGCGGCCGTCGTCTACTTCCTGGTCGTGCTGCCGATGAGCAAGATCCTGGAGCGCCTGGTCAAGGCCGAGGAGGCCACCGAGAAGGCCTGCCCGCACTGCCTGAGCGACATCCCGGTCAAGGCGACGCGGTGCAAGTTCTGCACCTCGGAGCTGACCGTCCACGCGTCCTGAACGGCCCGGCTCAGCTCTCGCTCTCGCTGCCGAACTCCCAGTGCCACGGCTCGTACGGGTTGCTGTAGGCCCACGCCGGGTGGAACCAGCCGTACTTCTTCGAGTTGGCCTCCAGCCAGTTGAACTGGGCCGTACTGGCGTTCTCGACGCCGCCGCACAGGTCCAGCGCCTGGCCCTTGCCGTGGTTGCTCGTGCCGGGCACCGCGGCGAACCCGGGCCGCTGCGCGTACACCCGCTGCTGGTCGGGCAGGCTGCGGTAGGAGTCCGTGACGCACATGTCGCGGCCGAACCGGCGCTTGTACGCGGCGTTCAGCTTGTAGAACGCGATCGCCGCGTCGGCGCGCAGCTGCTCGCCCTTCTGCGGGAGCGGGCACAGGTACCGGTCGGGGATCAGGCCGTTGGGGAAGTTCTTGGCGTTGGCCGCGCCGGACCGGTCGCACTTGGCCAGCAGCCGCCGCTCCCGGTCGGCCTCCAGCTTCTTCAGCTTGCCCGACAGCTGCGCGGTGAGCTCCGCCGACCGCTTCTTCAGCGCGTCGATCTCCTGCTGCAGCTTCGTCTGCTCCACCGCGTTCCGCGACTGGAGGTCCTGCGCCGTCGACGCCAGCCGCTGCCGCCGGCGCTGCAGCTCGTCGGCCTGCTTCACCAGCGTCTGCTGCCCGTTGGCGATGTGCGTGATGTCGGCCGTCGCCCGCAGCGCCTCGCCGGCGTCCCCGCCACCGAAGATCGACATCGACCCGGCCGCGCCGGGCTGCTGGTAGGACATGTTCGCCAGCCTGGCCAGCGGCTCCCGGATCCGGTGGAGATCCGCCTCCGCCTTGGCCAGGTCCTTGAGCGTGTCCCGCAGCCTGTCCTGGGAGCTCGCAAGATCCTTCTTGCGCTTCTCCATCTTCTCGGTGGCCTTCTTCAGCTCACTCCGCGCCTTGGACGCGGCGGCGCGCAGCTCCTTCACCGGATCCTCGCGCGCGGCGGCCCCACCCGGGAGTGCGAGGACCACGGCCATCACCAGGAAGACCGCGGTCAGCACCGCCGACCGAGGGATTGGCACAGTGGTTCCTCCTGATGCCCAAAAGCACGACAGCGGCAGGAACGCTACTACATGTTCCCGAACGACTTCACCGAGTCCGGTAACCGTTCCGCTCGCACCACCGCTTGAGGAACGGGACCTCGTTCCACCGCCGCGGGCACTCCCGCCGCGCCCGCCGCTCCGGCCGGCCCGCCGGCCCGCTCTCGCTGGGCCGCACCCGCCGCGGCGCCCGCGTCGCCGACGGCGTCGGCACCGGCCGCGGCGGCACGTACTCCCCCTGCGTGGGATGCGTCTCGGGCGGATTCGGCGTACTGGGCCCGGCCTGCACGCCCTGCGGCCGCGGCGCGGACTCCGACCCGCCCCGCACCCCCGCCACGACCAGGCCGATCACGAGCACGGCGACCGCCCCGCCGATCACGTACACCCACTTCGACCGCACGGACCGAAGCGTACCGACCTCCACCCCCTCGCACCTAATGCCCGGATGCCCGGCCGCCGCCTGCCCGGATCCCCGGCCCCCGCATAAGAAGGAGCGTTCACCCCCGGCTTCCCTTACCCTGTGAGGTGCCGTCCGCTACGCTCTTCCGGCGAGCGACGACATGCCTCCGTAGCTCAGGGGATAGAGCACCGCTCTCCTAAAGCGGGTGTCGCAGGTTCGAATCCTGCCGGGGGCGCCCAGGGCCGGTGCGCGGGAGCGCGGCCGGCCTTTTCGCGTATCCGGGGCGGGGAGGAAGGCCGCCGGAACCCCGTCCGAAGATCGTTGTAGCCGATACGCTCTCTCCCGGAGGGCAGAGTGATGGGCGACCACACGCCGGTGGAGATTCCCGAGGACGTGCCGACCTCGGCGCGCACGTACGGGTGGATGCTGGGCGGCAAGGACAATTTCGAGGTGGACCGGCAGTTCACCATCGGAATGCTGGAGCAGTTCCATTCCGGTGTGGACATCACGCGGGAGAACCGCCGCTTCCTTTACCGGGTCGTCCGGTACATGGTGCGGGAGGCGGGGATCCGGCAGTTCATCGACATGGGGTGCGGGCTGCCGACCAATAACAACGTGCATCAGGTGGCGCAGGCGTTCGCCCCCGGGGCGCACGTCGTGTACGTCGACAACGATCCGATCGTCCTCGCCCACGGGCGCGCCCTGCTGACCACCGACGAGACCACCACGATGATCCAGGCCGACTTCCGCGAGCAGGAGGCGCTGCTCGCGGAGCCCGGGCTGCGGCGGCTGATCGACTTCGAGCGGCCGGTGGGGATGCTGTTCCTGTCCGTCGGCCACCACCTCCTGGACGGGGATGACCCGGCCGGGGTGCTCGGCGAGATCATCGGGCGGGCGGTGCCCGGCAGCCACCTGGCGTTCAGCCAGATGGTGTGCACGCGGGACGAGCAGCGCGCCGAGATGAACGCCCGGTTCAACGCCGCCGGGATGGGGATGCGGCTGCGTTCCGTGGCGGAGGTCGAGGCGATCCTGCCCGCTCTGGAGCGGGTGGAGCCGGGCCTCCTCGACGTCAAGGACTGGCGGCCCGACCCCGGCCAGCCCGCGCTGGACCCGGTGCCGGCCGAGCTGCGGAAGTACGTGGGGCGCTCGGCGCTGGACCCCTCGATCTACGAGTACGGCGGCCTGCTCCGCAAGGTCTGAGCACCGAGGCTTTCTCGCTTTTCCCTGCAAAAGGGAAATAGCACAGAAATGGTGCGCGGATTCGGCGGTTCTCCTTGTTCGGCCCCAGGGCGGCGGACGCGTCCCTATGCTGTCGGCATATGAGCGCGGCATGCGGAGGCCCCGGGTGGAAATGACGCCGCTCAATAGTGAACCGGAGCCGGCGAGCAGGGAAGATCTCGTCGAGTCGCTGCGGCTGCTGCACGCCAGAGCCGGAAAGCCGTCGCTCCGCACCCTCGAACGGTGGGCGGCGAAGAACAGCGGCCACCCGCTGGCCCGGACGACCGTCTCCGAGATGCTGTCCGGGAAGCGGCTGCCCAGCCAGATGGTCCTGCTGACCTTCGTCCAGGCCTGCGGCGTCCCTCCGGAAGGGCTCGTCCCCTGGCGGCAGGCGTGGGAGCGGGTCGCCCTGGCGGAGGGGCCCCGCAACGGCTCCGTCGAGCGGCTGGAGCACCTGCGGCGGCAGGTCACCGAGTCCGAGGAGAGCCTGTCCCGGATCATCGCCGGCGCGGAACGCGCGGCGCTGGAGTCCCACGGGCAGCTCCAGCAGAGCCTCACGCGGCTCGAATCGCTCATCTCCGAGCACCGCGCCCAGGTCGTGAAGGCCGACGAGGAGCGCGAGGAATCGGAGCGCTCGTTCATCTCCGCCCTCCAGGACGGCATCCGGCAGCTGGAGGAGCGGCACCGCGAGGCCGAGCGCGTTCTGGAACGGAAGATGCAGTCGATCGGCGAGATGCTGAACGACTTCGAGGGCCGGATGGACCGCCTGCTCAAGGAGGCGGCCGAACGGGACGCCGCCCCGGACGAGGCGGCGGAGACTCCCGAACGGCCCGCGCTCCTTTACGGTGACTCCAGCATCTGGGGCGACGACCAGGACCTGTCGCCGCCGGTCATCGGCTGACGGGCGCCCGCGCCGGGCACGGCGCGGGCGCCTCCGCCGCTTCAGAAGCGGCCCTTGACCGCCTCCCACGCGGCCCACAGCCCGAATTTCGCGAATTCGAGGAGCGTGCGCGTCCTCCAGTAGCGGCTCTCTCCGTCGCCGCCCCGCGAATTCCCGTTCTCGATTCCCATTCGGCATCCCTCCTGCGCATCGATGCTGCAAGGGCCGGCCGCCGTCCCGCCAGGCGATCGGACAGTGCCGGTCCATTCCGGCCACCGCGCGGGGTGTCCCGCCGGCCAGGGGCGGTGTCCCGGACGGTGCGGGACGGCCGGGGCCGCGCGGCGTGTCGCCGTCCGGTGTCCGGCCGGACACCGGACGCCCGGCGTGTCACGTGACGCAGACCGGGCGGCCGCCCCGGTGATAGGCACGGAGGGGGATGGGAGGGCGGCCATGGGATCCGAGGTGGCGGCGCGGCCTTTCTGGCCGGCGCTCAGTGAACCGGAACGGCGCGCGCTGGGCGGACTGGCCGAGCGCGGCACGTTCGAGGCGGGCAACGTCCTGTGCCGCGAGGGCGACCCGGCGGTGCGGGTCATCGTGGTGCTGGCGGGCTGGACGAAGGTGTCGCTCGGCGCGGCCGGCCGGGAGCGGATCATCGCCCTGCGCGGGCCGGGCGACCTGGTCGGCGAGCGCGCGGCGCTGCGGGTGCGGTCGCGGTCCGCCACGGTCGTCGCGCTGGACACGGTGGAGGCGCTGATCGTCCCGGCGGTGGACTTCGCGGGGTTCCTCGACGGCCACGAGCGGGTGTACGAGCTGCTGGAGAAGGAGCTCTACGGGCGGCTGACCGAGGAGCGGTACGGCGAGACCGCGCCCGAGGAGCGGATCGCCGGCCATCTCGCCGGCCTCGTCCTGCCGCGCGGTCACCGGCTGACGCTGCCGGTCACCTGCCAGGACATCGCGGACTTCACGGACGTCCCGCGCGCGGACGTCGAGCAGATCATGGACGCCTGGGAGCGGACCGGCCTCGTCCGCCGCACGCCGTACAGCCTCACGGTCCTCGACGCGCACGCCCTCCAGGGCGGCACAACGCCGCCCGCCCGGTACGGCTGGCGCGGGCAGAACTGCTCGATCATGTTCACCGACGTCGCGCGCTTCAGCGACCCGTCCCGCGACGACCGGGACCGCCTGCTCGTACGGCAGGTGCTGTACGAGGTGCTGCGGCAGGCGTTCGAGGACGCCGGGCTGGACTGGGACGCCGTCTACCGCGAGGACCGCGGCGACGGGACGCTCATGGTCGTGCCGCCGTCCGTACCGACGTCGTCCCTGGTCGAGCCGCTGATCCCGCATATCGCCGCAGGGGTCGACCGGCACAACCGCGGCGCGGCGGAGGGCGTCCGCGTCCAGCTCAGGGTCGCGCTGGACGTCGGCCCGGTCGTCCCCGACGGGAACGGCGTCTCCGGTGAGGCGCTCATCCGGACGGCGCGGCTGCTGGACGCGCCCGCGTTCAAGAAGGAGCTGGAGGCCACGGGCGCGGACCTCGGCTTCATCGCCTCGCGGTTCGTGTACGACAGCGCCGTCCGGCACTCGGCCGATCCGCGGCCGTACCGGGAGGTCGAGGTCCAGGTGAAGGAGACCGAGACGACCGCCTGGATGTACTTCGCCCACGGCGCCCGCGCCCTGCATCTGCGCGGCGACGCCGTCCGCCCTTCACCCGGGAGCGCCGCGGGTACCGGTACGGGGACGGTCTTCGCGGGGCCCGTGGACGTGGCGGGCGACCTCGTCCTCGGCGACAAGATTCAGTACGGCCAGTGACCCTGCCCGCGCCGTTCGACGTCGCGGAGAAGTTCGCGCCATTTCTCGGGGGAATGGCTCACCACCAGATTCCGTGTGGTGACATAGCGGAACATCCACCCGACCGCGGCCTTGTCGATCCCGATGTCGATCGCGTTCAGGTAGGCGTCGATGAACCGCTCGGCCGCGTCCAGGCGTCCGTTCCCCGTCCGGCACCAGCCCACGTGGAACGCGGCGAGTACCGCGTCGTACAGGAAATGGTCCTTGCGCGCCAGGTCCCAGTCGATGACGTCGACGATCTCGCCGTCCCTCACCAGGATGTTGCCGGGCCGGTAGTCCTGGTGGGTGATTCCGGTCGGGCCGAGGCGGAGCCCGGCGGCGGCCTGCTCGTCCAGCTCCGCGAGGTTGCGCTTGACCGCCAGGATGTCCTCTTCTGAGCGGTTCCCGCTCATGCCGTCCACGAAGGCGGCCCGATCGTCCAGGACGCGCCGGACCGGCCAGTGGTACGGGGCGATGTCGCGGCGGAGCTCTCCGAGGCGCCCGGGGAACCCCATGGCGGCCTCATGGATGCGGGCCAGCTGGCGGGCGGAGGCGCTGACCAGCCGCGGGTCGTGCCAGTCCGGTTCCGGGTCGTGCTCGGTGTACGACCTGACGAACCAGTAGTGCGTGCCGTCGTCCACCCAGCGCCGCGCCGGGTCGGTGCACGGTTCGGCGCAGGGCAGCATCCGCCGGACCATGATCGTGCCGTCGCCGCGGCTCAACCGGTCGATGATCTCGAACTGGAGCCGGAACGGGACGCGCGAGCGCTCCCGGCGGACCTGCGAGAGGACGTAGCGGTCCCCGCCGGCGCGGTCCCCGTCGTGGCGGTAGAGGAAATGCAGGCTGTAGCGGCGCATGCTGCGGAGCAGCTTGACCGACTTGTGCCGGTAGTGCTTCGCCAGAATTTCACACCAGGCTTGACGGGCCACTTTTCGTTTCCTCGATGCGGCCCTGTCACAAACGGCTCTGGCCGGAACGCCGGGACACAGGCGACTGTGGATGGCGACGCCAATACAACCACAGCGAACGCCGCTCACAGGTTATCTTCCGATTAAAATATGGCCTCGCTTCGGCCGGTGGCGCCGGCGGGGGTGTCCGCGCTTTTCGACCACATACAACCGCGTTGTCGTTAGAACGCCATCGGCATCCCGTTGCCAGAGATTCTCACAATGGACCGGTGATTCAGAGAATCTCTTTGTAGAGCCGCCGGGTCTTGTTGCGCCGGCTGCGCACGCCCAGATTGCGTTCGAGGTCGATGGCCTTGCGCGCGTTGCGCACCGCCTCGTCGCGATCGCCGATCTCGGCGGTGATCTCGGCCAGGGCGTGGAGCGTCACCACCTGGCCGTAGTTGTCCTCGACGGCGGCCACGATGTCGCCCGCCCGCAGCGCCGTCCTGCGCGCCTTCTCCAGCAGCCCCAGCTCCAGGTAGACCTTGCAGAGCAGGTCGAGGGAGTTGGCCTCGCCGCGCAGGTCGCCGATCCGGCGGCGCAGCCGCAGCGACCGTGTCGCGCCCTTGCGCGCCGTGCCCTGCGCCCCCTGCCAGTGCGCGACGAGCGCGAGCGCGTTGAGCGCGGTCGCCTCGCCGGAGCGGTCGCCGATCGAGCGGGAGATCTGCAGCGACCGCTCGGCGTCCACCCGCGCCCGCTCGTAGTCCTTCTTGCGGCGGAAGCTGCGGCTGAGGCTGTTGAGCGCCTCGGCCTCCCCGTGCCTGTCCTCAAGCTCCTGGTGGATGTCGAGCCCCTCCAGCCCCGCCCGGATGGCCCCATCATGGTCGCCGAGGCGCCGCAGGATGGTCGAGAGGTACACGAGCGCCTCGGCCTCGCCGTGCCGGTCGCAGATCGCGCGGCGGATGCGGAGGGCGCGTTCCACGTAGTCCAGCGCCTCCGGGTACCGCCCGAGCCACATGTGCAGGTGGCCGATGAAGGCGAGCGCCTCGCCCTCCCCGTGCCGGTCGCCGATCACGCCGCGCTTCTCCAGGGACTCCCTGGCGTAGCGGAGCGAGAGCGACGACCGCCCCCACGCGGAGTAGACGCGGGCGATGATGTCGAGCGCCTCCGCCTCGCCGCGCACGTCCCCGATGGCCTGGCGGATGTCCAGCGCGGCGGCGGCGCACTCGAACGCGCGCTGGTACTCGCTGAGCCCCTGGAACCCGCGGGCCGTGGTGTCCAGCGTGGTCGCCTCGCCGTGCCGGTCCCCGATCTCCCGGCGGATGGCCAGGGCGGTCCGCGCGGTGGCGAGCGCCTCGCGGTACTCGCTGAGGTGCAGATGGATCCGGGCGGTGTTGTCGAGCGCCGCGGCCTCGCCGTAGCGGTCGCGGACCTGCCGGCTCAGCCGGCGGGCCTGCTCGGCCTCGGCGAACGCCTCCCGCGCCCGGCCTAGGCACCGGTACACGACCGCCAGGTGGTGGCGCATGAAGAACTGCGACGGCAGATGCCCGCGCCGTTCCGCCGCCGCCAGGCCCAGCCGGTGGACGGCGATGTTCTCGTGGCTGTAGCGGCGCAGCTCGAAGAAGTCGTAGACCGCGTCGGCCAGCTCCCAGGTCAGCTCGTCCCACCCCAGCCGCGACGTCTGCCCGACGACCTCGATCAGGTTGAGGTGCTCGGCGGTGAACCAGTCGAGATGGCGGGCCCGCTCGGCCGGGTCCGCGCCGGTCGGCGGGCCCGCGAGCTCCTGCCCGATGGTGCGGCGGTAGCGGTCGAGGAAGCGGCCCGCCTGCTGGGCCCGGGTGAGGTACCAGGTGGCCAGGCGTTCGAGGGCGGATTCGCGCACGACGCGCTCGTCCTCCTCCTCGGCGCGGCCGCGCGCGTACTCCCGCAGGAGGTCGTGGAGCTGGTAGCGGTCCGAGGCGACCGCCTGGACGAGGTTGGCGTCCTCCAGCCGGCCGAGGACACGCGCCGCGGCGCCGGGGGTGACGGCGAGCAGCGCGCCGGTCGCCTGCGGGGTGAAGGTCGGCCCCTCGATCAGGCCGAGGAGGCGGAAGGCCGCGCGCAGGCCGGGGTCGAGCCCGCGGTACGACAGGTCGAACGCGGCTCCGACGGCCCCGTCCATGTCCCGGCCGAGCGTGAGGTTGGACAGCCGGTCGCCGCGGTCCAGCGTCCGTACCGCCTCGGCCACCGACTGCTGCGGGCGGGTGGCCAGGTTCGCCGCGGCGACGCTGAGCGCCAGCGGCAGCCCGCCGCACATGTGCACCAGCCGCCGGGCCGCCTCGGGCTCGGCGTCGGTCCGTTCGGGGCCCGCGACCGTGCGGATCAGTTCGAGGGCCTCGCCCGCGGGGAGCGGGTGCAGCGGGACGGTCCGCGCGTGGTCGTGCGCGACCAGGCCGGCCAGCTCGTCGCGGGCGGTCACCACGACCACGCAGGACGGGCTGCCGGGCATGAGCGGGTGGACCTGCTGGAAGGACGCGGCGTCGTCCAGCACGATCAGGATCTGCTTGCGGGCGAGCTGCGACCGGTACAGGGTGGTCAGCTCGCCCTCGTCCGCCGGGATCCGGCTCGCCGGAACGTTCAGCGCGCGCAGCGCCCGGCTCAGCGCCTCGCGGGAGGTGAGCGCGGCGCGGTCGGAGTGCCCTCGCAGGTCGATGAAGATGTGGCCGTCGGTGAACCGGTCCGCGATCAGGTGGGCCCAGTGGACCGCGAGCGCCGTCTTGCCCACGCCCGGCATCCCGGTGATCGCGATGATGAGCGGCGACCGCGAGCGCCGGTTCTCGTCGACGAGGCCGCCGAGGCGGGCGAGGCTGTCGCTGCGGCCGGAGAACCCGTGGATGTCCAGCGGGAGTTCCCGGGGAGGCGCGAGCGGCGGGTCGCCGCCCATGTACACGACCTTGTCCCGGCCCACGGCGTCGCCGCCGAATCTCGCGTGTTCCGCAAAGCTCGCCACGTCGGTCCCTCGCTGCGTGGGTGCTTTGCCGACGAGGCTAATGCGCGACGAACCGCGCCATTGTGTCGGCCGACACAGTCGCGCCGGTTCTCAGGGGAGGCCGACGAGCGCCTCGGCCTCGCCGGCGTGGAACGGGGCAGGGCCGTGCCATTCGAGGAGGAGGACGGTGGCGTCGTCGTTCAGGTGGCCGTCGTGGTAGTCCAGGTGGTGGCGGATGAGGCGGCGCAGGGTCTCGGGCACGGGCAGGCCGTCGGCCTCGTGGCGGACGAGGAAGTCGATGAAGCGGTCGAGGCCGAACTCGCGGCCCTCGGGGCTGCGGGCCTCGGTGATGCCGTCGGTGTAGAGGACCAGGCGGTCGCCCGGCTCCAGCTGGTCGTGGCAGACGGTGCCGGAGATGCCGAGGCCGAGGCCCATCGGGGGCGCCGGCGGGCATTCCAGGCGGAGGGTGCGGCCGTTGCGGATGATCACCGGCGGGTGGTGGCCGCGGGTGAGCCAGCTCAGCCGGCCGGTCGAGGAGTCGAGGACGCTCAGGATGCCGGTGGCGAACCGGTCCTCGAACTGCTCGCACAGCACCTCCTCGATGTGCTCGGCCGTGCCGGTCAGGTCGGTCGCCTGGCGGCGGTGGTTGCGGCAGGCGGCGACGGCGAGGTTGGCGGTGAGGCCGGACGCGGCGTCGTGGCCCATGGCGTCGAAGATGCTCAGGTGGACGGTCTCGCCGCTGACGCCGTAGTCGAACGCGTCGCCGCTGATCTCGTACGCGGGTTCCAGCACGGCGCTGATCACGACCCGGTCGGTGGCGAACGTCCGCGGTGGGATGAGGTGCCACTGCATCTCGGCGGCCACGTTCATCCGCCGGCGCCGGATCAGCCGGGCGTGCGCGTCGCTGACGTCGCGCTTCGCGGTGATCAGGACGGCGATCGCGCCGGCCAGCTCCCGCATGAGCCCGACCGCGAGGTCCCCCTTGAGGTCCGTGCTGACGCGCAGGACGCCGAGGCGCTCGGTGCCGTTCAGCAGCGGGATCCACCACCGGGGCGCGGGGGCGCCGTCGCGCGCGGCCGGGACGATCTCGCCGTGCTGGAACGCGCGGCCCGGGACCGTTCCGGAGACCGGTATCTCGCCCGGCTCGTCGCCGGGGTCGGCGTTGGCGTCCAGGCCCTTGCCGGTGACCAGGAAGAGCGACTCCTCCTGGAGGTCGGCCAGGTAGATGAGGAGCCCGTCGAGGCCCGCGTGGGCGGCCTGCTCCGCGGCGATCCGCGGCAGGCTCTCGAACGTGTACCGGTGGCTGGCGCCGAGCAGGCCGGCCAGCATCCGCTCACGTCCTGACGCTCGCCCCATGCGCTACGGAGTACCCCCTGCGCAACGCGGGAAATCATGGGCGCGCCCCCGTGCCCGCGGCGGGGCGGGCGCGGGGGCGCGCGGTGTCACAGCGCGGTCAGCGTGCCCCCGGCCGGCGCGGCGGCCGGGGCCGGGACGGCGAGGCGGCGGCACGACTGGAACGCCGACCGCAGCCCCTCCCGGTCGATGATCTGCCGCAGCCGCGGCGGGACGCCCGCCAGCGACAGGCAGCCGCCCTCCGCGCTGGCCCGCCAGCGGATGCCGAGCAGCACCGGGAACGGGTCGCAGCGGACCCGGATCCGGTCGTGCATCCTCACCATGAGGTGGTGCGCGTTCCGCTCGATCATCGAGGTGAGCGCCTCGCCGAGCTGGCTGGTGGTGACCTCGTCCAGCACCCCGCCGACCGAGACCATGAGGTGGCCGTCGTCGGGCGCGGGCGCCGTCTCGATCGTTAACTCGGTGTCCGGCAGGTACAGCGACAGCCGGTTGTCGTCCGGGTACAGCGCCCGGATCGCGTCCAGGACGTGCGTGCCGTCGGCCGCGGCGCGGCGGCGGTGCGGCCGCGCGGGCGGCGGTACGGTCGCCGACTCCAGGTGCGGGTACATCGGCACCAGCCGCGCGAGCCCGGTGACGTGCAGCGCCTGCCGGGTCCGCAGCGCGGTCGCCGGGACGACGATCCGCAGCGTCCGGCCGAGCAGGTTCGCCCGGGTCTGCGTGCGGGCCAGCAGCACCAGCCCGGCCGCGTCCAGCAGGATGGTGTCAGTGAGATCGACGACCAGCCCGGACGGGTTCCGCGCCGACTCCGCGGTCAGTGCCTCGCACAGGGCCTCCCGGATCGCCGAATAGTTGTGCCAGCCCGTTTCGGGTGGCAGCGTGAGAACGACGAAGCCTCGTTCGGTCCTGGTCCGCAGGCCTTGCACGGTGGTCTTTTTCATCGGTCTTTTCTCTTGTCGGCGCGGATACGGGACGCTTCGTTCCCTTGACGATCCCGGAGAGCCGGGACAGGGCGAGACCCTCGATGGTCTCCGCCTCGGGCCGGATGCCGAGATGCACGCAACAGCTCCAGAGGTCGTCTATGCAGCGTCGCACGGTCTCGACGGGTACCTCGGCGAAGTCGGCGTGCAGGCCCGCCACCAGGACCTCGCGCGTTCTTCCGAGCGGCACCGGCTGTTCCTCATGGTCCACTGCCCCCTCCGATCACATCGGGCCGGTCACACGTGCGGCCCCGTCCTCCGGGGCGTCGAAGGCGCCGGAGGAACCTTGAACTTTGCACGGACCTACCCGAACCGGGCACGGAAAAGAGCGTGCCGGTGAAAAAGACCGCCATATTTGCGTCGCCGGTCGGCAATTCCCCGCGCGAACGGATTGACTCGCGCGCGGCCGGTGGGCGTGCGGCGGCAAACACGGGGGTAACGCGCGCCTCGCGAGACTCGCCGCCATGCGACCCCGAACACCGCTCCGCCGGGCCGCGGCGGCGGCCGTCACCGCGGCCTGCGCGGCGCTGATCGCCGCCGCGCCGGCGGTGCCGCCGAGCCTGCATGATGGGGCGGTGCCCGTCCCCGTCCCCGGCCCCGAGGTCCCCGTGACGCTGACGCCCGTTCCGCCCGATCCGTCCCCGCCGGTGCTCACGGCGGAGCGGCGCGAGCGGCTCGCCCGTTCCCTCGACCGCTACCTGGAGGACCGGCAGGGCCGGCTATCGGTGGCGGTGCGCGACCTGGAATCGGGCCTCGCGTTCTCGTACGAGCCGCGGCTGCGGACCGCCACGGCCAGCATCGTCAAGGTCGAGATCGTCATGGCGCTGCTGCTCCAGGCGCAACGCGAGGACCGGTCGCTGACCGCCGCCGAACGCTCCCTGGCCGAACGGGCGATCACGGTCAGCGACAACGACGCCGCCACCGCGCTCTGGCACGCGATCGGCGGCGGCCCCGGCCTGGCGAAGGCCGGGAGGAGGCTCGGGCTGGAGGACACCGAGCCCGGCCCGGGTACGGCGTGGGGCGCGACCACCACGAGCGCCGCCGACCAGGTCCGGCTGCTGGCCGCGCTCGCGTCCGGCGGCGGCCCGCTGACCGGCCGGAACCGCCGGTACGTCCTGGACCTGATGGGCGAGGTGGCGCCCGAGCAGGCGTGGGGCGTGAGCGCCGCGGCCGCGGGCGGCGCGGCGGTCGCGCTCAAGAACGGCTGGCTGCCGCGCGAGGTGGACGGCGGCGCCTGGACGGTCAACAGCGTCGGCCGCGTCCGCGCCGGCGGCCGCGACCTCCTGATCGCGGTCGTCTCCGACCGCCACCCGTCGATGGCCGCGGGCGTGGCGGCGGTCGAGCACGCGGCCGCCGCCGTCGCCGCCGCGCTCTCCGACACCCCCTCCGACACCCCCGCCGACGCCCGCTGAGCCGCTACCGGATCAGGCGGAAGAACGCGCGCAGCTCGTTCACGAACGTTTCGGGCTGCTCGGACGCGGCGAAATGACCGCCCTTCTCCGGTTCGTTCCAGTAGCGGATATCGGTGTAGCGGCGGGCCGCCCAGCGCCGCGAGGGGCGGGGCACCTCCTTGGGGTAGACCGAGCATCCGGCCGGGACGGTCACGGTGTCCGGCGTCGCCTCGGTGAACCATCCCTGGACTTCCCTGATGCTCTCCCAGTAGAGGCGGGCGGAGGACGCGCCCGTGCGGGGCAGCCAGTACAGCATCACGTTGTCGAGGAGCTCGTCCCGCGTGAAGACGTTCTCGGGATGGCCGTCGCAGTCCGACCAGGCCCGGTACTTCTCCACGATCCAGGCGCACTGCGCGGCCGGCGAGTCGACCAGGCCGTAGCCGAGCGTCTGCGGCCGGGTCGACTGCTGCGCCGAGTAGCCGTCCTCCCGTTCCGCGGCGCGTTCGAGGTCGGCGAGCGCCGCCCGCTCCCCCTCGGTGAGGTCGCCGAACGTCGCCGGGTCGGGCGCGGCGAGGGGCGGGCTGAGGTGGATGCCGGCGACCCGCGCGGGGTCGCGCCGGGCCATGAGGGTCGTGACGCTGGTCCCCCAGTCGCTGCCGTGCGCGCCGTACCGCTCGTACCCGAGGCGGCCCATCAGTTCGAGCCAGGCGCGGGCGACGCGGTGCACGTCCCAGCCGGTGCGGTCCGGCTTGCCGCCGAAGCCGTAGCCGGGCAGGGTCGGGAGGACGAGATGGAAGGCGTCCGCGGCGTCGCCGCCGTACGCGGGCGGGTCCGCCAGCGGCCCGGCGACCTTCAGGTACTCGGCGAGCGAGCCGGGCCAGCCGTTGGTGAGGACCAGCGGGAACGCGCCGGGGTGCGGCGACCGCACGTGCGCCAGGTGGACGTCCAGCCCGCCGATCCTGGTACGGAACTGCGGCAGCGCGTTGAGGCGCGCCTCGGCCGCCCGCCAGTCGTACTCCCGCGCCCAGTACCGGCACAGGTCCTGTAGGTAACCGAGCGGTACGCCCTGCGACCAGTCGTCCACCGTCTCGGGCTCGGGCCAGCGCGTCCGCTCCAGCCGCGCGCGCAGATCCGCCAGGTCGTCCTCGGGGACGTCGATGCGGAACGGGATCACGGGCTCGCGGCCGGTGCGGTGTCCGCGGCGGCGGCGCCGGTGGCTTGGGCGGTGTCAGTGGTGTCGGTGGTGTCGGTGACGACCAGGCGGGCCAGCATCGCGTGGCGCAGTTCGGCGTACGCGGCGTCCAGGTCCAGGGCCTTGGACTCGATCAGGTACTGGTGGACGATGCCGCGCAGCGAGCCGAGCAGCCAGATCGCCAGCCCCTCGGGGTCGACGTCCGGCTGGACGAGGCCCTCCTTCTGGCCCGTCTCGACGTGCTGGGCGATCCGCTCGCGCAGCCGCCGGTGCAGGGCGGCGAACTCGGCGCGGATGGGCGAGGCGGGGCCGATGGCCTCGTACAGCAGCGCGTCGTAGAGGGCGAAGAAGGTCGGGTCCTCCTCCAGGGCCGTGCGGTGCGCGCGGAGCGCCGCGTCGATCGCGTCCTCCAGGCTGCCGGCGCCCTCTTCGAGGCTGGGCAGGAACGCGCCCTCCTCCCACTCGTCGGTGAGGATCTCGACGATGGCCGACAGCAGCCCGTCCTTGGAGCCGAAGTGCAGCGTGACGGCACCGCGGCTCTGCCCGACGCGGGCTCCGATCTCGGCAACGGTCGTGCTCTGGTATCCCTTCGCGGCGAACAACTCGACCGCGGCCTCCAGCAGCCGCCGGTGCGTCGTCGCCGAACGTTCCGCCTGCGTTGGCACCGTCTTCTCCCTTGGGGCACGCGCGACATGGCGGAGTTCTCCGTCGAACCCCAGGTTACGGCGATCCGGGCGCGGAGTCATTATCCTGCGTCCATCCAGGGCCGAATGTCACAAATTTACCGGATGCCGGATGGCGGATGCGGGGGCGTGGAGATCGGAGATCATCGGAATCCGGCTGCCGAGCCACCGTCCCTTACGGCATGGTTTATCCCCATTGGTAACCATGGGGCTCTACGGGCGGGAGGCGGCCACCGGTGCGTCACGGCTTCAGCGTCGATCTGCGGGGGATCATCGACCTGCTCGGGCGGCATCTCTACCCGAGCCCGCGCGCCTACCTGAGGGAGCTGCTGCAGAACGCGGTGGACGCGCTCAGCGCGCGGCCGCCGGCCGATCCGCGCATCCTGATCCGGCCGCCGTCGGTCACCGGGGACGGCTCGCTGCACGTCCTCGACAACGGCATCGGCCTCACCGAGGCGCAGGTGCACGAGCTGCTCGCCACCATCGGCCGCTCGTCCAAGCGGGACGAGCTGGGGTTCTCCCGGCAGCGGTTCCTCGGCCAGTTCGGCATCGGGCTGCTGTCGTGCTTCCTCGTCGCCGACGAGGTCGAGGTGGTGACGCGCAGCGCGGACGGCGGGGACACCGTCCGCTGGACGGGCCACGCCGAGGGCCACTACACCGTCGAGCCCGCCGAACCCCGGGACGAACCGGGCACCACCGTCGTGCTGCGGCCCCGGCGCGGATCCGAGCACTGGCTGTCGGACGCCACCGTCACCCGGCTGGCCGCCGACTTCGGCTCGCTGCTGCCGTACCCGGTCAGGGTCGGCGACCGGCCGGTGACCGCGGGCCCGCCGCCCTGGCGGGCCGAGTACGCCGACCCGCGCGCCCGCCGCGAGGCGCTGCTGAAGTACGCCGAGGAGACGCTGGAGTTCCGGCCGTTCGACGTCATCGACCTGAACGTCCCGGCGGCCGGGCTGACCGGGGTCGCGTTCGTGCTGCCCACGCCGCTGCCCGCGAGCGCCCGCGCGTCCCACCGCGTCTACCTCAAGCGGATGCTGCTCGGCGAGCGCGTCGAGGGCCTGCTGCCGGACTGGGCGTTCTTCGCCCGCTGCGTCGTCGACACGAGCGAGCTGCGCCCGACCGCCGACCGGGAGCAGCTGTACGCCGACGACCTGCTGGAGGAGACCCGCGAGGCGCTCGGCGCGCAGCTGCGGGCGTGGCTGGTCGGCCTCGCGGCGACGAGCCCGGCCCGGCTGAACGGGTTCCTGTCCGTGCACCACCTCGGCGTGAAGGCGCTGGCCGTGCACGACGTCGAGATGCTGCGGCTGGTGGACCGCTGGATGCCGGTCGAGACCGGCGACGGCGACATGACGCTCGCCGAGTTCCGGCGGCGGCACGGCACCGTCCGGTACGCGCCGAGCGTGGACGAGTTCCGCCAGTTCGCGCAGGTCGCGACCGCGCAGGGCGTCGGGCTGGTGAACGCCGGGTACTCCTACCTCGCCGAGATCCTCAACCGGCTGCCGCTGCTCGACCCGGAGATCGAGGTGCGCCGGCTGGACCCCGCCGAGCTGGCCACCCGGATGGACCCGCTCGACCCGGCCGCCGAGCCCGCCGTCCAGCGGTTCCTGGAGCACGCGCGGCGCGCGCTGGACCGGCTCGGCTGCGAGCCGGTCGTCCGCGCGTTCCAGCCGGTCGCGCTGCCCGCCCTCTACCTGGCCGGCCACGAGGCCGTCCGGCAGGCGGAGCGGCGGGCGGCGGCGGAGTCCGCCGACGGGGCCTGGGCCGACATGCTCGACGGCCTCGACGGGATCGCGGGCGCCCCGCCGCCGGAGCCGGCCCGCCCGCAGCTCATCCTCAACCACGACAGCCCGCTGGTACGGCGGGTGGTCGCGCTGACCGACCCGCTGCTCGTCCGCCTCGTCGTCGAGGCGCTGTACGGGCACGCGCTCCTGCAGGGCCACCACCCGATGCGCGCGGCCGACACGGCGGCGCTGAACCGCTCGTTCCTGGGCCTCGTCGAGTGGGCCGTGCACGACAACGACGCGGAGGACGACCGATGACCCGTTCCCCGGAGGAGCTGCGCGAGCTGCTCGCCGACGCGGAGGAGATGCCCGAGGGCGAGGCGAAGGTGGGCGCCGTCCAGGACGTCCTCCGGTGGGCGGAGGCCGCCGCCCTGCTCGACATCGAGATCGAGGCCCGGCTGGTCCTGGTGGACGCGCTGATCGCGCTGGCGCAGGACACCGAGGACGTCAACGCGGTCATCACCGCGTTCACCCGCAACGTCGCCCTGTACGGCAGGCACCCGGACCTGTTCGACGACTACCTGCTGGACGGGCTGTGGCGGCAGTTCGCGGCGCAGGGGATCGTGCTGAGCCTGATGGTGGAGTACCCGCTGCGGCTGGTCAACGGCGTGTTCGACGACATGGAGCGGCGCTGCCGGCCCGACCGCGACGACCTGCACACCGTCCACTCGCTCCGGCTGCTGCTGGCGGACCTGTCCGGCGACCGGGAGGCGGGCGAGCGCTCCCTCGCCGAGCTGCGGCACCGCGAGGCGGCCGACTACGCGTGCCCGGCGTGCCTGGCGACGTTCCAGGTCCGCTTCCTGGCGAACCGCGGCCGCGACGCCGAGGCGATCGAGCTGGCGCGGCCGATCCTGAGCGGCGAGCTCCCGTGCGACACCGGCATCCAGCCGGCGGAGACGCTGCACGTCCTCCAGTCGTGCCACCTGCGCGTCGGCGACCTGGACGAGGCGCGGGACGCGCACCGGCTCGCCTACCGCGGGCTCGACCACGACAGCGAGAGCGACGTCGCGCAGCACCTCGTCTTCTGCGTGCTCTCCGGCAACACCGAGCGGGCGCTGTCGATCGTCAAGCGGGACCTGGTGCTGTTCGAGGGCACGCCGACCACGATGTACGAGCTGGAGCTGGCGGCCGCGGCGGCGATGGTGTTCGGCGCGCTGGCGGACGAGGGGCGCGGCGGCGAGGTGCTGTTCTGGCCGGCGAACCCCGACTTCCCGGAGGACGAGGACGAGGAGTGGACGTTCGCGGAGCTGCGCGACGACTTCGCCCGCGACGCGGCGGAGCTGGCGGCCCGGTACGACGCGCGGCACGGCAACACCCACGTCGGTGACCGGGTGCGCGCGACGTTGGAGACGCGCGCGATCGTCCCCGAGCTGCCGCTGACGCCGCTCGCCGCCCGCCGCAAGGAACTCGCCGAGGCCGCCGCCGTCCAGCCCGCCCCCGCACCGGCCGAGGGCGAGTCGGAAGCGGAGACGGCGACGCAGATGGCGGCGGAAGAGGACGCGCTGGACGAGGCCCTCGGCCACGCCAGGCGCGGCGACGAGCTGCTGAACTCCGGCCGCGCCGGGGACGCGATCGGCGCGTTCATCGAGGCCACCGCGCGGTTCACCGCCCTGGGCCAGACCCGGCTGGCCACACACGCGCGGGTCGACCTGGCCACGGCGTACCTCACCGTCGGCCGGGCCCTGGACGCGGCCGAGTGCGCCGAGGAGGCCCTGCCCGACATCTCCCCCGAGGACGACGCCGAGTACACCGGCATGCAGGCCCGCTGGGTGCTGGCCTGCGCGTACCCGGACCTGGACCAGCCCGGCGACGCGCTCGACCGGCTGGCGGAGATGGCCGCCCGGACGGCGGATCCGGCGATCCTCGGGCGGCTGGACCGGCAGGCGGGCGGCGTCCTGTCGGCCGAGGACCGCGACGAGGAGGCCGCCGAGCGGTACACGGCCGCCGCCCACCACTACGCCGCGGCGGGCAACGCGTTCGAGGAGGCGGTGTGCCTGCGGCAGGCCGCGCTCGCGCACTGCTGGGCGGGCGACGTCGACACGGCGCTGGCCACGGCGGAACGGGCCGGGCGGGTCGCCGAGCGGTTCCCGGACGGCGACGCCGAGCGCGGGGCGTGGGAGTCGGCGGTCCTGCGGTACGACACCGCCCGGATCCTGGCCGCCCACGACCGCCTCGACGAGGCCTCCGCCGAGGCGGCGCGGGCGGCCGAGGCGTTCCGGGAGACCGGCGACCGGGCGTTCGTCACCCGCTGCGAGCTGCTGGCCGGGCGGCTGCGGTACGGGCTCGCCGACCACGGCGGAGCGGCGGCGGCGCTGCGGCGCGCCCTCGCCGAGTCCGCCGACCCGGACGGCGACGAGGAGAACGCCGCCGAGCGGAAGCGGGCCGCGGAGCTGCTGGCGGAAGTCGTCGCGGAACGGAGCGCGTGACGGCCCCTGGCCGCGGAAACAACAACCGCGCTGAAATGCACGTGCACGCCATTTCGGCCGGGCCCGCATTCGCGTTTTCGAAAACGCGGCCGGAACCGGCCGCGGCCCGGTTCGCCGCGCACTTGGACCGTACCCATCGGTGACACTGGAGCATGGGGCGGAAACGATCCCCCGCGAGGCGGCGCGGGGCCTGCGAGGCTTCCTCTCAGCGGCCTGTTCCCGTACCGGAGCGCGGCCGTGCGAAGGCCGATCCTTCCGGCCGGCCCTTCCCTCCTTCCGCTCCCCCGCCGGCCCGTACGGCCGGGTCCGTTCCGACAGCGTGTCCGGCGGTCCCGCCGGTGACGAATCGGGAGACAGCCATGGCGACCCCCACGCCGGCTCAGGTGGGCAGGACCAACCCCCCGCTGCCCCCCGGCACAGAGGTGTGGATCCCCGCAGTCGGCGACACCGTCGTCGCAGGGTCCGAGATCAGTCCGGGCGGGTACGTGTACTACCGCTGCGCGGGCGTCCGCGACCTGGTCAGCGGGATGACCGTGTACCGGCGCTGGGCGGTGGTCCCCGCCCCGCCCGCCGCCCCCGTCCCGCCGTCGATGGCGGCCGGCCGGGTCGCCCCCGGCCGCGACGTCGCGTACGCCGTGCACTCCGACGACGCGGCGGCCGAGCCGTCGCAGCACGCCGACCGGCGCACCCCGGCGTTCCTGCGCCGCCGCCGCGAGCGGGCCCGGCAGCTGGTCTTCGGCGCGGACGTGTCCAACCATCCGATGGTCACGCCGCCGCTGTTCTCCCGCGACCACCGGTTCACCGAGCTGGCCCGCCTGATCGTCAACGGGTACGGCGTCAACGAGGACGGGCTGAGCTTCCAGGTCACCGTGCTGTGCAACCTGGGCCATGTGGCCCGCCCGCACGACCTGATCCTGGTCACGCTGGACGGCCCGGCCGGGCGCCGGCTGGACACCGTCGCCATCCTCACCCCGCCGCCCGACCAGAACGTCTGCACGTTCTCGGCGTCCTACACCTGGAACCAGCTCGCCAAGCTCCTCGGCGTGCGGAGGTCGGCGCAGGTGTCGGCGCGCGAGGCCGTCCTGGAGGTCCTGCCGCAGGCCGGGCTCACCGCCGAATGGTGGGACAACAAGACGGGCCGCAACGAGCCCGGCCACTACAGCGGCGGCCTCGACCAGAAGAACGGGTCCGGCCGCATCGACCTGCGCCCCATCACGGTCGAGGACCTGAAGGAGTCGGAGACCGTGCCGAAGCCCGCGTGGCACGCGGGCGAGCCGCTGCGCGAGAACCGGCCCGTCTACCGGGCGTTCCGGGACGTCCTCCAGCCCGGGATGGAGATGTCGACCTCGCTGGAGGCGCAGTCGGAGTTCCTGATCAGCGGTGAGCAGCACGTCTCGGTCGTCGCGCAGCTGCGCGCGCTGTTCGCCCGGCCGCGCGACCTGCGGCAGCTCAACGTCGAGCTGATGTCGGCCGAGCACATCCGGCGGTGCACCGACACGTACTACGACGTCCCTTCGCTGACCCTGCTGCGGTACGCCGTCGTCCTCCGCCGCCGGCAGGTCAACACCGACGAGAAGGGCACGTTCCGCCTCACCGTCAAGGGCCGCAGCGTGGTGAAGGCGCACCCGTCCGGGGAGCGGATCCGGCTGGTGTCGCGGATCCACCCGATCGAGGGCGCCGATCCCGCCCGGCTGGCCGAGTTCCTCGCCGACGACGGCATCGACAACGCCTTCGGCCGCGTGCTGGCCGACGGGCTCGGCCGGCACCGCGGCGGGCTGGCCGAGCCGAAGGGCTGGAAGGACCTGGCCCCGCGGCTGGTCGTCACCGCGCAGCGGGTCCGGTACTCCTTCGAGCTGGCGCACTCGACGACGGTCGACCTGTGCGCCGACTCGGCCACCGGCACCGATCCGGTGAGCGGGCGGTCCCGGACGATCCACACCGTCTCGTTCACGCTCGCCCATCCCGGGTTCTTCTCCAGCGACACCTCGGTGCCCGAACCGCTGTTCCCGCCCTCGCCCGGCTCCCCGGCGCATTCGGGGCCGGAGTTCCGGATCCCGGCGGCGGCCGGCGCGGCACTGGCGACCGGAACGCCCGCCCCGCCGGCCCCGCCGCCGCCCCGGCGGGCCCTGGTGACGCGGCCGTACCACGTGCCGACCGACCTCGACGACCCCGCGCTGTTCGACACGCCGTCCTACCTCCAGTACCAGGAGGCGCGGGACCGGATCCTGCACTACCTGTTCGGGTACGCGGCCAAGGACCTGGCGCCCGGCGGCAACAAGGGGTCCGCGCTGGCGCGGCTGCTGAAGCTCGTCTGAAGCAGGCGGCGGCGCGGTCAGCGGCGGGCGCCGTAGAGCTCGATGAGGCCGCGGTGGTCGCCCTTGCCCAGGGTGGCCGCGCGGTCGTCGCAGAGGTGGACGAACGGGCTCATCGACAGCCACTCGTGCCGCTTGCCCTCGATGTGCCGGAGGCCGAGCGCGTGCAGCGTCTCGTGGGTGACGACCGCGACGGCCTCGTACCGCCCGGACGGGCACCCCGGTACGGGCTGCGGGCCGCCCCGGCGCGGCTCGCGGGGCGTCCACCAGCGCTTGCCGCGGGTCTGGACGGCCATGTCGCTCTCCAGCGTGCGGCCCGCGCGGTGCCACAAGCAGGTGACCGCGAGCGCGTCCTCCTCCAGCCGGGCGAGGCTGTCCCAGCCGAAGGCGTTGACGCCGTCGCGGGCCTCGCAGGCGCCGGCGGGGCCGACGTTCGGCCGCTTCGCCGTGGTGCCCGCGTACCGCTGCCGGATGTCGGGCTTGGGGCGGTAGCTCCGGGCGCCCTTGACGCAGTCGGTCCGCACGCCGAACGCGCCGGCCACGCCCCGCCGTACGGCCCGGGCGGCGCGGCGGGCGCTCAGCCCGCTGTCCTTCACGGTGCCGCGGTAGTAGCGCCAGGAGACCGTCGAGCCGCGGCGCCATCTGCTCGTTCCGAGTCTGCGGCCGCTGTCGGCGCAGGCGCCGGCGGCGGTGCGCACGTGGCGCGGGCGGCCCTCCGGCAGCCGGGAGACGCCCTCGCCGACGGTCGCGGTACGGGCCTCGGGATCCACCCGGATCTCCAGGGTCGTGGCGCCGTCGCGGCGCAGCGTGTGCACGGCGACCGAGCCGCCGTCCCTGGGCACGGTCACGGCCGCCCCGTTCGACCCCTTGACCAGCTTGCCGCGCAGGTCGCACGCGCGGAGGTCGACCACCCGCGGCAGCGCGGCGGCCCGCAGCCCGGGCCCGGGCGCGCACCAGGCGGGCGCCCCCGCCGCCGGCGCGGCCGCGGCCGGGACCAGGAGCGCGGCCGCGAGCGGAGCCGCCGACAGGACCACCCTGAATGTGCGGGACCTCGAATTCCATGACTTCACATGGCATTTCTGAACCTGTCGCCCGGCCACTAAAACCACAGATCATCAAAGAGGCGATCGGCTCCTGACATCGGCGTTCCCCGGCCCGCGGCGTGAAGACGCGGAGGGGCCCGGGCCGGGGATTCTCCCCCGGCCCGAGCCCGCGATGACCGTTCGCGTGCCGCACCGCCGCGCGGAGGCGGCACCGACCCGTTCAGGACTTACATCGAGCGCGGTACTCCCTGGCGGCCGCCACCGTGGCCTTGGTGATGGTGAGGAGCTGGGGCTGGCCGACGACGGTGTTGCCGGCGGGGTCGGTCGCCCTGGGCGTGAGCGTGTACGTGCCCGGCGACATCTCCGTGCAGGGCGTGCACCGCCAGTTGCCGTCCGGCTGGACGGTGGCCGTACAGGGCGCCATGCCGGCCGCGCTCAGCACGATCTTCGACCCGGGCTCCCCGGTACCGGAGAACAGCGGCCGCGGATCGGAGATCGTGGCGTTGGCCGGCGGAGAGACGAGGGTGGGAGCCGCGGGCGCCACCGTGTCCACGGTCACGTTCACCGGCTGGCCGGTCGACGCATTGCCCGCCGCGTCCGACGCGCGCGGCGTCAACGACTGCCGACCCTCCGGCAACCGCTCCGACACCCGCCCCGTCCACGCACCATCGGCACCGGCCCGGACCTCCAGCAACTTCTGGCCACCGGGACCCACCACCGTCACCACGCTCTGCGGCTCGGCGCGGCCCGACAGCGTCGGAGTCGCCTCACGGATCACCGCACCATCGGCCGGGGACGTGATCGACGGCACGCCCGGCGCCACCGTGTCCACGGTCAGATTCACCGGCTGACCCGTCGAAGAGTTACCCGCCGCGTCCGACGCACGCGGCGTCAACGACTGCCGACCCTCCGGCAACCGCTCCGACACCTGCCCCGACCAGGCACCATCGGCACCCGCCCGCGTCAGCAGCAACCGCCGTCCGCCGGGGCCCACCACCGTCACGACGCTTTGGGGCTCGGCGCGGCCCGACAGCGTCGGAGTCGCCTCACGGATCACCGCACCATCGGCCGGGGACGTGATCGACGGCGCACCCGGCGCCACCGTGTCCACGGTCAGATTCACCGGCAGACCCGTCGAAGAGTTACCCGCCGCGTCCGACGCACGCGGCGTCAACGACTGCCGGCCTTCCGGCAGCCGCTCCGATACTCGCCCTGACCAGGCACCATCGTCGCCGGCTCGGAGCTCCAGCAGCTTCTGGCCACCGGGGCCCACCACCGTCACCACGCTCTGCGGCTCGGCGCGGCCCGACAGCGTCGGAGTCGCCTCACGGATCACCGCACCATCGGCCGGGGACGTGATCGACGGCACGCCCGGCGCCACCGTGTCCACGGTCAGATTCACCGGCTGACCCGTCGAAGAGTTACCCGCCGCGTCCGACGCACGCGGCGTCAACGACTGCCGACCCTCCGGCAACCGCTCCGACACCTGCCCCGACCAGGCACCATCGGCACCCGCCCGCGTCAGCAGCAACCGCCGTCCGCCGGGGCCCACCACCGTCACGACGCTTTGGGGCTCGGCGCGGCCCGACAGCGTCGGAGTCGCCTCACGGATCACCGCACCATCGGCCGGGGACGTGATCGACGGCGCACCCGGCGCCACCGTGTCCACGGTCAGATTCACCGGCTGACCCGTCGAAGAGTTACCCGCCGCGTCCGACGCACGCGGCGTCAACGACTGCCGGCCTTCCGGCAGCCGCTCCGATACTCGCCCTGACCAGGCACCATCGTCGCCGGCTCGGAGCTCCAGCAGCTTCTGGCCACCGGGGCCCACCACCGTCACCACGCTCTGCGGCTCGGCGCGGCCCGACAGGACGGGAGTCGCGTCCCGGATCACCGCGCCGTCGGCCGGGGACGTGATCGACGGCGCACCCGGGGCCACCGTGTCCACGGTGAGGATCAGCGGTCGTCCGGCGGACATGTTCCCGGCCGGGTCCATCGCACGCGGGGTCAGCGTCTGCCGGCCTTCCGGCAGCCGTCCCGACACCTGCCCCGTCCAGGCGCCGTCGGCGCCCGCCCGCGTCAGCAGGATCCGCCGTCCACCGGCGTCCAGCACCGACACCACGCTTTGGGGATCGGCGCGGCCCGACAGCACCGGGGTCGCGTCCCGGATCACCGCGCCGTCGGGCGGCGACGTGATCGACGGTGCGCCCGGCGCCACCGTGTCGACCGTGATGTCCACGGGGTTCCCGCTCAGGGGCTCGCCGGACGGGCCGGGGACCGAGGGTGTGAGGCGGTACCGCCCGTCGGGCAGCGGGCTCCCGATTTCGAGGCGCCAGGTGCCGGACTCGCCGACGCGGGTGGAGTAGGACTCCGATCCCCCCTCGCCCGTGACGCGCACGGTCACCGTGTCGCCGGCCGCGCCCGTACCGGAGACCTCGGGGGTGCTGTCGCGCGTGATCGCGCCGTTGCGCGGGGACGTGATGGCCGGGCGGGTCGCGGGCTTCGGAGCGAGCACCCGCGCCCGGTGGTCCTCCACCTCGCCGGCGGTGGCGCCGCAGTTCACCTGCGGGTCGGCGGTGCGGCCCCCGTACAGCCGCAGGCGCACGAACGTGTCGCCGCTCTTGCGGTGGGCGAGGTTCCAGGCGAGTACCCCGGTCCCGTCGTGGGGGCGGACGCTGGTGAGCGCGCGTTCGGGCCGTTCGAACAGCCCGTCGCGGTCGGCGTCGATCCAGCCCGCCAGGGTGACGGTGCGGCCGGTGCCGTTGCGCACGGGGACCTTCGCGCTCACGCGCCCCGAGGCCGGGACGGTCAGTGCGTGCCGCAGCGCGTCCTCGTCGTCGTACTCGCGCAGGTCGTCGCTCATGGCCTCGTCGCGGCCGTGCTTGCCGGGCCCGGTCTCGCCGTCGGCGATGCGGCCCAGGCGCAGGTGCTTCTTGATGACGTGCTTCGCGACGCCGTACCTCGCCGGCGCGTCGGAGTAGTCGCGGCGCCCGTGCCCGAGGCGCTCCTCCTCGTCCTCGGGGCAGGCGTCCGCGCGGCTCGCCGCCGCGTTCCCGGCACGGAGGGCCGCGCCGTCCTGCCTGGACGGCGGGTTCCACGACCGGTGCGAGGCCACCTGCCGTGCCGTCGCCGGACCGGACTTCGACGTCAGCGGGACCAGTACCAGCCCCGCGAGTATCAGCAGTGCTACGAGCAGCATCCGTTCGGCTCCTTGCCGCCGGGAGGCGCCCGCGCGATGAGGGCGACGACCTCCCATGATTACTGTGAGTAGTGGTATAACTACGCGCAGTGTCTACCGTGCTCATCGATCCACATAACCCCAGGTCAGAGGGCTTTGTTAAGACTTGACCGGATCACCAAAGCGGGCAGAACCATCGACAAGGCATACAAATCATCCAAATGCGAAAAAGACCGTAGCCACAGAGGAGTGCGCATCCGTGGGCGGCCCGGGAAAGGCGGAAGGGCCCCGCCGGACGGCGGGACCCTTCCTTCTTCTGGTCTGAGATCAGTCGTCGGTCTTGGTGTCGTTCTTCTCGACCTCGGACGAGCCGTTGAGGCAGTCGTCCATCTCGACCGGCGAGATGATCGGGATGATCGGGAGCTGGCAGATCTGGACGCCGAGGCCCTGCTCGTTGGTGACCTCCTGGACGTCGGTGCTCTCGACCTCGTCGCCGTCTCCGCCGTGGGCCAGAGCGGGGCCGGCGCCCAGCAGCGCCCCCCCGACTGCCATGGCCAGAACGCCTGTCGCGGCGAGTCGCTTCATCATGTTGCCCTCCTGAGCTCATGTGCGCAGAGTTTTCGAAAGCTCCACGGATACGCGATTCCGCAGTGCTTCGATAGTGGTAACACAGATTCCGCGGCCGCCGCGAAGTCCATCGGGCCGAAATCGGGGAACTTGAGGTGATCATTGCATTCCGATTGCGCCAGACAGAGACTCAGCCGATTCATTCTGGCGCAAATGGCGCGAGCGATGCGACACGGACGGCCCTTATCGAGCCGCGGACCTGCGCGTACGCCACCACAGAGAACACGCCTCGCCTTCCCCGCGTTTCCGGCACCACGGTCATTCTCAAGAGCACGTTGACCTTTGTTAAAGGCATGGGACCCGTGCGGCGCCGCCCCACGTCTTCCCTTGATCAGTGGGCACAGACTCGAATCCGATCCGACGACAGGGCAGCCGTGTGGCCCCTCTTTGAAAGGACGGCCGAGATGGGCTCACAGGGGCTGAGCGTCCCCTCGATCGGCGCCGGCACCGCCGGCACCGCCGCGCGCCCCGCGCCCGGCGGCGAAGGGGGCCCGCTCCCGCCCGGATCCGGTACCGGCCCGCACGGCACCCGCACGGCACGCCCCCTCGTCCGCCCCGCCCTCTACCCGCTCGCGCTCGGCGCGGCCGACGGGCTGTCCATGGCGTCGGCGGTGGCCCTCACGACCGCGGCCGGCGGCGCCGGCGCGCCGGTGGCGCTGGCGGCGGGGGCCGCCGTCACCGGGCTCAACGCCGCCGGCGGGCTCTACCGGCGCCGGCTGGGGCCCTCGCTGCTCGACGACGCGCCGTCGCTGGCCGCCCGCGCGGCCGCGGTCGCGGCGCTGGCGGCGGCGCTGCTCCCCGCGTCCCGGGGCGCGGAGGCCCTCGGCACCGCGCCGCCCGCGCTGCGCGACCTCGCCGCCGCCTGGTTCTGGATCACGGTGCTGCACTGCGTGCTCGCCGGAACCGGCCGCACGGCCGCCGCCACCGGCCGCCGGCTCGCCCGCCGGGCGGGCGCGGCGCGCCCCGCCGTCATCGTCGGTACGGGCCCCACCGCCGAGCACCTGATCCAGGTGCTGCGGCGGCGCCGCGAGTTCGGGCTCCTGCCGGTCGGCCAGATCCTTCCCGGCGGCGACGACCGGCCGCTTCCCGGGCTGCCCGTCCTCGGCCCGCCGCCGGCCCTGCGGGAGGCCGTGCTGGACCGCCCGGCCGCCACCGTCGTGATCGTCATGGACGACGTCCGGCGCCCGCAGCTGGACGCGTTCGTCCGCGCCTGCTCGGTGCTGCCGTGCGAGACGCTCCTGGTCCTGTCCACGCTCGACCTGATCACCGGTGCCGGTCCGGGCCGGCGCGTCGAGTACGTGGCCGGACTGCCGTGCCTGCGCCTCGGCTCCCGGACGGGAGAGCGGCTCGCCCGGGCCGCCAAGCGCGCGTTCGACCTGGCCGCCGCGAGCGCCGCGCTGCTGCTGGTCTGGCCGGTGATGCTCGCCTGCGCGCTGGCCGTACGGCTGGAGGGCGGCCCGGGCGTGCTGTTCCGGCAGCGCCGGGTCGGCGCCGGCGGCCGGCAGTTCGTGCTGCTGAAGTTCCGCTCGCTCCGGCCCGCCGACGACCACGAGGCCGACACCCGCTGGTCGGTGGCGGGCGACGACCGGATGGGGGCGGTCGGCCGCTTCCTCCGCGAGACCTCGCTGGACGAGCTGCCGCAGCTGTGGAACGTCGTGCGCGGCGACATGAGCCTGGTCGGGCCGCGGCCCGAGCGCCCGCACTTCGTCCGGCTGTTCACCGAGACGTGCCCCGAGTACGCGCTGCGGCACCGGGTCCCGGCCGGCCTGACCGGCTGGGCCCAGGTGAACGGCCTGCGCGGGGACACCTCGATCGAGCTGCGGGTCCGCTACGACAACCGCTACATCGACACCTGGTCGTTCCGCTCCGACCTGAAGATCCTGCTGATGACCGTGCGGGCCGTCCTGGCGAGGAACCCGTGCTGACAGGGGCCCGCCCGTGATCGAGACGCTCATCAGGCGCCCCAGCTGGATGGTGTGCGCCGCCGCGCTGTGCGTGTGCTTCCCGGCGAGCCCGCGGGCCGAGGACGCGGGCGTGGCGGTGACGCCCGCGGACGTGTTCAGCGCCGTCCTGGTCGCCGCCGCCGCGATCCTGGTCGTCGCCGGCAGGGCCGAGGTGCCGCCCCGGGCGCTGCTCGCGTTCGGCCCGGTGCTGGCCGCCCTGGGCCTGGCCACGCTGTGCTCGCAGGACATCGGGACGAGCCTGGCCGGTTACGTCCGGGTCGCGCAGGTCTTCGTGCTGGTCCCGGTGGCGGTCGCGGCCCTCGTCCGGGACCGCGCGGACGCGCTGCTGGTGGCGGGCACGGTCGTCGCGGTCGGGGTGCTGGAGGCGGTGTACGGGACCTGGCAGGCCCTCACCGGCAACGGCGCGTCGATCGGCGGCGAGAACGTCCGGGCGGTCGGCACGTTCGGCGCCGGCGACGTGATGGCGCTGTCGGTCGTCACCGGCTTCGGCATCGTCATCACGCTGGCGTTCCTGCTGGCCGGGCCGCGCCGGTGGCGGCCCGCCGCGGTGGCGGTCATGGCGGTGCTCGGCGCGGCGCTGGCGCTGGCGCTGAGCCGGGGCAGCTGGATCGCGATCGGCGCCGCCGCCGGCCTGGTGCTGGCCGCCTACGACCGGCGGGTCGCGCTGCGCACGGCGGTGGCCGGCGCCGCGCTGGCCGTCGTCGCGATCGGCGGGCTCGGCGTCGGCTCGGAGGCGCTGTCGGCGCGGGCGCAGTCGATGACCAGGATCGCCGAGTCGCCCGACCAGTCGGTGATCGACCGGTACAGCCTGTGGACGGCCGCCGCCGGGATCTGGAGCGACCATCCGATCACCGGCGTGGGCGTCAAGAACTTCCCCGCGTACCGCGACTCGTACGCGCCGATCGAGCTGTCGTCGGCGGGCGAGACCGAGGACCCGATCCACGGCTACAAGCGCCAGCCGCTGCTGTCCCCGCACAGCCAGTACCTGCTGGTGCTGTCCGAGCAGGGCGTGGTGGGGCTGGCCGGGCTGCTGGCGCTGTTCGGCACCCTCCTGTACGGGCTGTGGACCCGCCGCGACCCGCGCGACCCGCTGTGGCTGGCCGCGGCCGGCTTCCTCGCCGGACTGCTGATCAACTTCGTGTACGCCGACATGAGCGGCCCGAGCAGCGTCCTGGTGGCGATCCTCATCGGGCTCGTCGCCGCGCGCGTGTTCCCGAGGGCGCCCGGGGACGCGCGGTGACGGCCGTCGGGGCCGCGGGCCACCGCGAGGGGACGGCGATCCGCCGGGCGGCGCTGCTGACGGCGCTGCTCACCGCCGGCGGCACCGCGCTGGGCTTCCTGCGCGACCTGGTCATGGCGCACCGGTTCGGCGCGAGCAGCGGCACGGACGCGTTCCTGGTCGCCTGGACGATCCCCGAGACGGTGTCCCCGATCCTGATCGAGGACGCCATGGCGCTGCTGATGGTGCCGCTGGCCACCCGGCTGCTGCGGGAACCGGACGGGATCCGCCCGCTGGTGGCCACCGTCCTGCCGCGCCTGGTCACCGTTCTGCTGGTGGTCACGGCCGGGCTGCTGCTGGCCGCGCCGCTGCTGGTGAAGGTGCTGGCGCCCGGCCTGGACGACCCCGGCCCGGCGGTGCGGTGCGTGCGGCTGACCGCGCTGACCGTGCTGGCGTTCGGCGTGGCCGGGTTCATGAGCGCGACGCTGCGGGCGCACCACCGGTTCGGGCCGCCGGCCGCGATCTACGCCGCGTACAACGCCGGCATCCTCGTGATGATCGCGGCGCTGGCGGGGCCGCTCGGCATCACCAGCGCGGCGCTCGGCGTGGCCTGCGGCGGGCTGCTCATGATCGTGGTGCAGCTGCCCGCGTTCGTGCGCTGCCTGCGCGCCACCGCTCCCGCCCCGGCGGCCCGAGCCGACCCGGCGGACCACGAGGAGCGGCCAGAGCGGCCGGAGCCGCCGGAACGGTCCGGGCTGGCCGCGCTCACGTTCGCCGCGGCCGTCCCGATCGTGCTGTACACGGTGACGCGCCAGGCGCAGGTCCTCATCGAGCGGTTCCTCGGCTCCGCGCTCGCCGCCGGCTCGATCTCCCACCTCAACTACGCGCAGAAGGTCGGCCAGGTCCCGATGGTCGCCTCGCTGCTGCTGGTGACGGTGACGTTCCCCCGGCTGGCGCGGGCGTCGGCGGGCGGCGACGTGGACGGCGTCCGCCGCCGCGTCGAGACCGACCTGGTCGTGGTGAGCGCGATCGTGCTGTACGCGGTCGCGTGCATGGCCGCGTTCGCGCCGCTGATCATCGAGCTGCTGTTCCAGCACGGCCGGTTCACCGCCGCCGACACCTCCCGCACGGCGCTGGTGCTGCGGGTGTACGTCCTCGGCGTGTGGGGCCAGGCGATGATGGGCGTCGCCGCGCGGGCGTTCTTCGCCGGCAGCCGGCCGGTCTGGCATCCCGCCCGCGCGATGGCGGCGGGCCTGGCCGTCACCGGGATCGCCGGTTCGACGCTGGTCGCCGCGGCGGGCACCACGGCGCTCGCCGCGGCCAACGCCGCCGGGATCACCGTCGCCGCGCTGCTGCTGCTCGCGGCCATGCGCCGGCATGTCGCGCCGGTGTCGGCGCGCGCGGTCGGCGGCGACCTCGGCACGCTGCTGCTCGCCGCGTGCCTCGCCGGAGCCGCGGGCGTGGCCGTCACCGGCGCGGCGCCGGCGGACCCCGGGCTGCTCGGCCCGGGCGTCCCCCCGCTCCCCCGCCTGCTCGCGGGCGTCGCGGCGGTCACCGCCGTGTACGCCGTGGTGCTCGTCCTCGCGGCGCACGCCCGGACTCGCGCCACCGGGCCGCTCGGCCCGCTCACCCGCATCCGCCACCAGGAAGAAGCGCGCACGTGAACCGTCCAGCCGGCGACGAGCCGATCGCCTCGATGCCGATGGTGCTGATGTACCACTCGGTCGACCACTATGACGAGGACCCGCACCTGGTCACCGTCACCCCGGAACGCTTCGAGCGGCAGCTGCGCTGGCTGCACTCGCGCGGGCTGCGCGGCGTCAGCGTGTACGAGCTGCTGCGCGCGCACGCCCGCGGCCGCACCCGCGGCCTGGTCGGGCTCACCTTCGATGACGGCTACGCCGACTTCGCCACCCGGGCCGTGCCGGCGCTGGTCCGGTACGGGTTCACCGCGACGGTGTTCGTGGTGACCGGGCGGATCGGCGCGTACAACGCCTGGGACACCGGGCCGCCGAAGGCGCTGATGACGCGGGAGCAGATCCGGGCGGTCGCGGACTTCGGCATGGAGGTCGCGTCCCACACCGTGCGGCACGTGTCCCTGCCGGAGGCGTCCGACGACGAGGTGCGGGAGGAGCTCCTGGGCAGCCGCGCCGAACTGGAGGAGATCGTGCAGCGGCCGATAGGCGGCTTCGCCTACCCCTACGGCCATGCGACCCCGCGCGACGCGGCGGCGGTCAGGGCGGCCGGCTACGACTACGGGTGCGCGATCCGTCCCGCCGAGGCGACCCGGTTCACGCTGGCGCGCACCTACGTGGGGGAACGGGACCGGAGCCTGCGGCTGCGCGCCAAGGTCGTCCGGCACGAGCTGCAATGGCTGGTGCGCGTATGACGCGCGTCCTGCACGTCATCACGGGGCTGGGGCACGGCGGCGCCGAACGGCAGCTGGCGCTGCTGCTGCGCTGCCTTCCCGTCGAGTGCGAGGTCGCGGTGCTCACCAGGGCCGCCGGGCCGCTCGCGGAGGAGATCGCGGGCGGCGGCGTGCCCGTCCACGAGATCGGGATGCGCGGCAACCGCGACCTCACCGCGCTGCCGCGCCTCGTACGGCTGATGCGCCGCGGCCGGTACGACGTCGTGCACACCCACCTCTACCGCGCGTGCGTCTTCGGGCGGGTGGCCGCGCGCATGGCCGGGGTCGCCCGCGTCGTCGCCACCGAGCACTCCCTGGGCGACGGCCACATGGAGGGGCGCCGGGCGACGTTCGGCGTCCGCATGCTGTACCGGGCGACCGAACTCCTGGGGGACGTCACGATCGCGGTGTCCCCCACCGTCGCGGGACGCCTCCGTAGATGGGGCGTGCGGTCCGCCCGCCTGGTGACCATCCCCAACAGCGTCGATCCGGCGCCGTTCGCGTTCGACGCCGCACGCCGCACGGCCGTGCGCGAACGCCTCGGGATCGGACCGGACGCGTTCGTCATCGGCACGGTCGGGCGGCTCGTCCCCACCAAGCGGCTCGACGTGCTCATCGACGCGTTCACCCAGCTCGACCAGGGCGAACCGGGACAGGAGGTGCGGCTCCTCATCGTCGGGGACGGCCCGCACCGCGCCGAGCTGGAGAGGCGCGCCGCGGAAGACGCCCGCGTCCTGTTCGTGGGGGACACGGCGTACGTCCCCGGAATGCTCGCGGCGATGGACCTGTACGCCTCCCCGTCCACGCAGGAGACGTTCGGGCTGAGCGTCCTGGAGGCGCTGGCGTCCGGGCTCCCCGTCCTCTACACCGCCTGCCCCGCGCTGGACGACCTGCCCGCGCCGCTCATGACCTCGAACGCGCACCGGCTCCCGACCTGGGTCTCCGCCTGGGCGCCGGCCCTCGCCCGGCACGCGCGTTCGGGGCCCGCCCGGCGCCTCCCCGTCCCCCCGGCAGTCGACCACTACGCCGTACGCGCGCACGCGGAACGGCTCACCGTCCTCTACCGAGGGCTGACGCGTTCACCGTCCAGAAAGGGGCCAGGCAGCATGCAGGAACTCCGCGTTCTTCTCGCCAGAGCGTTCGCACCGGTCAAGGGGGCGGCCGGCCGGGCCGGCATCGTGCTGGCCCTCGCCGTCGCCGGCCTGCTGGCCGGGCTGGGGTACGGGCTCTTCAAGGCCCCGGCCTACTCGGCGACGTCCTACGTCCTCATCGTGTCGCAGCCGGCCGAGGCGGCGCCCGTGGCGGTCAGCTTCGCGCAGGCGTACGGGCGGCTCGCCGCGCTTCCGGAGACGCTCGCATGGGCCGCCGATCCGCTGCCCCGGCAGGAGCTCGCGCAGGCCGGCGAGCGCATCCAGGCGTCCACGTCTCCGGACACCCCGCTCGTGCGGCTCACCGCCACGGCCGGCACGCCGGGGAAGGCGGCGCGCTTCGCGAACACGGCCGCGGACGCGCTCGTCCGGTACGGCAACGCCCACCAGGGCGACACCGGCGTGCGCGTCGCGCTGATGAGCAAGGCCGCGGCGCCGCTGGGGCCGAGCTCGCCGAACCCGCCGCTGAACGTGGCGGTGGGGACCGCGACCGGCATCCTGCTCGGCGGGCTGGCGGCGGCCGCGGCCACGGCCCGTACCCGCCGGCTCCAGCAGGCCGCGGCCAGGCCCGCGGTCAGGACGCGGGTGGCCAGGGCAGCGGCGGCGCCGCGTCCCAAGGCCGCCGCGGCGCCCGCGCCCGGGGAGACCGGGGAACCCGTGGAACCCGGGGAACCTGGAAAGGCGGAGTCGCCGGTCCCCGCCGAGGCCGCCAAGTGACGCTCTCCGGCAGGCTCGGCCGGCACGCGGCCGAGCCCGGCGGCGCCCGCGCGAGCCGCGGCGACCCCGGCTGGACGGTGGAGGTGCGCCGCGACGGCGGCGCGCTCGCCGCGCTGGCCGGGGAATGGCGCGACCTGTACGAGCGCAGCCCCGCCGCGACGCCGTTCCAGTCGCACGCCTGGCTGTCGTCCTGGTGGCGCAACTACGGCACCCCGGACGGCCTGCGGCTGTTCCTCGTCCGGCGGCGCGGCGTCCTCGTGGCGGCGGCGCCGCTGATGACCGTGCGGCGCTTCGGGTTCCCGGTGCTGGAGCCGGTCGCGGCGCCGCAGAGCGACTTCACCGACGTCCTCCTGGACGGCGAGCACGCCCGGCGGGCCGCGCGGTGCCTGGCGCGCGCGCTGCTCGCCGCGCCCGGCTGGGGCGCGATCGACCTGCGCGAGGTCCGGCCCGGCGCGGCGGCGCACCTGGTGGCCGGCTGCTGGCCCGGCACGTCCTGGCACACCCCCGCGTCCCTCTGCCTCGAACTGCCGGCCGGCGGCATGGACGGGCTGCTGGACGCGCTCCCCCGCCGCCGGGCCGGCAAGATCCGGGCCCGGCTCCGCCGGATCGACGCGGCCGGGATCGAGGCCGTCCCGGTGCCCGCCGAGCGCGCGGCCGAGGCCGTGAACCGGCTGCTCGACCTGCACGTCCGGCAGTGGGAGGGGCGGCCGATCAACCCCGAGCACACCCGCGCCCGGTTCCGCCGGCACCTGGCCGCCGCGCTCGGCGAGATGATCCGGGACGGCCAGGCCGCGCTGCTGGAGTACCGCGACGGCGACCGGCCGGTGGCCGCCGACCTGGTCCTGATCGGGCACGACTTCGCGGGCGCGTACCTGTACGGCGCCGTGACCGACCTGCGCGAGCGCATCGAGGTCACGCTCATGCTGCTCCGCCAGGACATCGACCTGGCCCGGCGGGCGGGCGTCCCGGTGCTCAGCCTGCTGCGCGGCGACGAGCCGTACAAGAGGAAGTGGCGGCCGGCCCCCGTGCGCAACGAGCGGCTGATCCTCGGCCGGTCGCCGCTCGCCTCCCTGTACGCCACCGCGGCACGGGCCCGCGCGGAGCTCGCCGCCTACCGGCACGGCCGCACGTCTCCCGACGACGAGGAGGCGCCCCCCGCCCTGACGGCCGTGCCGGACGAGACCGCTCATGGCTGACCGGGCCGAGCCGGCCCGGGTGCGCGTGCTGCACGCCGGCCAGCCCACGGACGGCGGGGTGGCCGTCTACATCGCGCAGGCCGCGGCCGACCAGCTGCGGCGGGGATGGGAGGTCGCGGTCGCGTGCCCGCCGGACGGCGCCCTCGCCGGGCGGCTCCTGGCCGCCGGTGTCGCGTACCTGCCCTGGCACGCCGGGCGCGCGCCCGGGCCGGGCACGTTCCGCGAGGCGCTGGACCTGCGGCGGATCGTCCGCCGGTTCGCCCCGGACGTGCTGCACCTGCACTCGGCCAAGGCCGGGCTGGCCGGGCGGCTCCCGCTCGGGCCGCTCGCGGGGCCCCCAGTACCGACGATCTTCCAGCCGCACGGCTGGTCCTGGCTGGCCGCGACCGGCGCGCAGGCCGCCGCCGGGCTGCTGTGGGAGCGGTACGCGGCGCGCCGTACCGAAGCGCTCGTCTGCGTCGGCACCGGCGAGCTGCTCCAGGGGCGGGAGGCCCGCGTGCGGGCGCCGTACCGGCTGATCCGCAACGGCGTGGACCTCGGCCACTACACGCCCGCCGGTCCCGCCGAACGGCGCGCGGCGCGGGCGGCGCTCGGGCTCCCGGAAGGGACGCCGCTGGCGGTGTGCATCGGGCGGGTGACGCGGCAGAAGGGTCAGGACGTGCTGCTCGCCGCATGGCCCGCCGTGCGGCGGCGCTGCCCCGGCGCGCTGCTGGCCGTCGTCGGGGACGGCGACGCCCTGCCCCGGCTGCGCCGCACGGCGCCGCCGGGCGTGCGGTTCGTGCCGCCGGTCGCCGACACGCGCGGCTGGCTCGCGGCGGCCGACGTGGTGGTGCTGCCCTCGCGGTGGGAGGGGCTCGCGCTGGTGGCGCTGGAGGCCCTCGCGCGCGGCCGACCGCTGGTGTGCAGCAACGTGCCCGGTCTCGCGGAGGTCGTTCAGCCCGGGTCGGGCGCGCTCGTCCCGCCGGAGGACCCCGGCGGGCTGGCCGAGGCGGTCGCGTTCAGGCTGGCGCGGCCCCGGGAGGCCGCGGCGGAGGGCCGGGCGGCCGCGGGCGCGGCGGGCGAGTTCGACCTCTCCGGGACGCTGGCGCTGCTCTCGGCCGTCACCTCGGAGCTCGCGGGCGCGGACGGCGGTGCCGGATCGGACGGCGGGGCCGGGTCCGCCGGCGGGGCGGGCCTGGCGGGGAGGCCGTCCGCCGGGGGCCTCGCGGGAGGCGCCTTCCGTCCGGGGCCGGGCGGCGGTGCGGGCGCCGGCGGTGCGGGCGGGGAGGCCGGCGGGGAAACGGGCGGGGGGACCGAGGAACCGGCCGAATGATTGGCAGAAGGAGCGGCAGGGGGAGCGGCGGCGGAAGGGGCCGGGACGGGCGTTCCCGCGCCTTTCCCGCCGAACAGTTCCCGGTAGACCTGCGACGAGCGGGGATTCTCGCGGCAGCTCCACACGCCGTGCGGGCAGTAGTCGGTGATGGTCTGGTATATCACGTTATGCGAGGCCATCCAGTTGTACATTCCGCGGATATATTCGGGATTGTCGGAGTTGCGAAACAATCCCCATTCCGGAAACGACATCGGCTTTCCGTGCGCGGCGGCGAAGAGCGCGTGCGCCTCCAGCCCGAACGGTTCCCGGACATGGTGCTCGAAGTTCGCGCCGGTCGGCTGGTCGTAACTGTCGGAGCCGATGATGTCGACGACGTCGTCCCCCGGATAGCAGTCCGCCCACGGCAGCGCGTCGCGGCCGCGCGTGGCGGTGAAGTCGAAGCGCAGCCGGGCGCCCGGGGCCGCGCGCATCGCCTGCACGATCCGCCGCCAGTACGCCTTCCACGCGCCCGGGTCGGGCCGGCACCGGCTGCTGTAGACGCTGCCGTTCATCTCCCAGCCGGGCACCACGATCGCGTCCCCGATCCCCTCCCCGACCAGGCGCCGCGCCAGCCGGTGGAAGTGGTGGTCGTACATGCCGGCCGCGCCGGCGCGCAGGTGCCAGGCCACCGCCTCGTCGGGCATGCCCGCCTCGTTCGGCACGACCATCGGCACGTTGACGACCAGCTGCCGCCGGGGGTCGGCGCGCCGCCAGCGCGCCCAGGGCTCCAGGATCCCGTGCCGCCCCTCGATGTCCTCCCACCGCTCGCCCGGCAGGTAGGTGTGGCCGACCGTCACCTCCGTGCCGAGCCATTCCTGGAAAGGCCCGACCCGCTGCACGCCTTCTCCGCCGGAACCGAGAAAGGCGCCGAGCGGAACGGGCGGGGGCGTGCGCACGGCCGGCGGATTCGCGGGGGATTCAGGTGAAGAGGGATCCATGCCCGATATCTGCTCCGCGGAACGGAAATCCCGCCAGTTCGCGATCAGCGTCGCGGCGGCGAGTACGGCAACCGCGCAGGAAAGCGTCAGGGCCCGCACGAGAAGTCCCAACGGAGATCTTGCCCGCCCATGGCCGAACAGCCGAGGAACACGATGGTCATCGTCGGCTCGCATGCGTATCGTATGCCCTCTGGCCTGCTCAGACGAACTACAAGATCGCCCCGGCCGCGGCAGAATTTACCTCTTTGATAGGAAGCGTGTCGAGAATGCGAATCGCACCGGAATGGACGGCGAGCAGCGACTCGCCGGGCGTCCCCGTACCGGAACTCGACGGCGGCCTGCCCGTCCTGCTGCTGCGCACCGACCGCAACCTGCTCCACCACGGGACGCTCGGCGCGATCCGGTCGCTCGGCCGCGCCGGAGTGGAGGTCCACGCCGTCCTGGAGGGCCGCGCCTCCCCGGCCGCGCACTCCCGGCGGCTGCGCCGCCGCCACCCGTGGGGCCCGTCGCCGTACCGCGAGCCCGAGGCGCTGGCCGAGCACCTGCGGATGGTCGCCGCGCGCATCGGCCGCCGCGCGCTGCTGATCCCGCTGGACGACGCGGGCGCGATCTTCACGGCCGAGCACGCGAAGGCGCTGGAGGAGTGCTACCTGCTCCCCCGCCAGGATCCGGCCGCGCCGCGCCGCGTCGCCGACAAGTCGCTGCTGCTGGAGCAGTGCGACCGCTACGACATCGCCTGCCCCGAGAGCCTCGTCCCGGAGACCCCCGCCGAGGTGGACGAGGCCGCCGCCGCGCTCGGGCTGCCGCTGGTCGCCAAATGGTCGCGGCCGTGGCTGCTGCCGCGCGGGCTGCGCAGCACGGAGGTCATCCGGTCCACCGCCGAGGCGCGGCGGCTGTTCGCCCGCTCCCTCGGCGACGAGGACGACGGCTTCGCGGCGGGCCCGCTGATCCTGCAGCGGCTCGTCCCGTCCGGCGGCGGCGACTGGTTCTTCCACGGCCACTTCGACGAGAACTACGTCTGCCTGTTCGGCGGCACCGGGATCAAGCACCTGTCCCACCCGCCCGGCGCGGGCCCCACCGTGCGCGGCGAATGGGTCCTCAACCCGGAACTGGAGCAGTTGGCCTGCAAGGTCGTCAACATCCTCGGCTGCCGCGGCACCGTCGACCTCGACTTCCGGCTCGACCCGCGCACCGGCACGTACCACCTGCTCGACTTCAACCCCCGGCTCGGCGCCCAGTTCCGGCTGTTCTGCGACGAGCGCGGGATCGACCTCGTCCGCGCCGTCCATCTGGAGCGCTCCGGCCGCGCCGTCCCCGCGCCGCTCCCCCGGTACGGCCGCACGTTCCTGGTCGAGCACCACTTCCTGCGGCACGCGCTGTCCCGCCGCGGGGAGCGCGCCGGGGCGTTCCGGCGCGTCCGGAAGGCCGGCGAGCGCGCCTGGCTCGCCGCCGACGACCCGGTCCCGTTCCTGGTCATGGGACGGCGCAGCCTCATCCGCGCCGTCCGGCGGACCACCTGACCCCCCGTCCGGCACCGCGCTCCCCCCGCCCAGACCTCCACCCGAGACCGCACGCAAGAACGACACGCACCACCACGGGGGAACGCGAAATGCACGACTCGACCGCCGACGTGCTCGTCGTCGGGGCGGGGCCGTACGGCCTCTCGACCGCGGCGTACCTGCGGCACCACGGCCTGGACGTCCGCATCATCGGCACGCCCATGGAGTTCTGGGCCGACCGGATGCCGCCCGGCATGCATCTGAAGTCCGAGCCCTTCGCCTCCAGCCTCGGCGCGCCGCACGGCGGCGCCACCTTCACCGACCGCAATCCCGGCTGGCGGACCGGGCGGCCCATCCCGCTCTCGGTGTTCGTCGAGTACGGCCGCTGGTTCGCCGGGCACATCGTCCCGTACACCGAGGAGGCGCGGGTCGAGCGGATCGAACGGCCCGGCGGCGCCGGCGGGCCGTACGAGATCGCGCTGTCGACCGGCGAGACCGCCCGCGCGCGGGCCGTCGTGATCGCGATCGGCGTGGCGGCGTTCGCGCGCGTCCCGGACGAGCTGTCCGGGCTGCCCGCCGAGCTGCTCACGCACAGCATGGACCACCGCGAGTTCGGCCGCTTCGAGGGGCAGGAGGTGGCGGTCGTCGGCGCGGGCCAGTCCGCGCTGGAGACGGCCGTGTTCCTCGCCGAGGCGGGCGCGCGGCCGCAGCTCCTCGCGCGTACCGAGCGGCTGGCGTGGAACGACGTGCCCGTGCCGTCGCCGTCGCCGATCGACCGGGCGCTGCGCGGCCCCGCGTCCGGGCTGGGCCGCGGCTACCGGACCTGGGTGTGGTCCGAGCACCCCTGGGCCACCCGGTTCCTCCCGGACTCGACGCGGCAGCACCTGCTGCGGACGACGATGGGGCCCGCCGGGGCGTGGTGGCTGCGCGACCGGGTCGACCACCGCGTCCACGTGATGACGGGCCGGACGGTCACCGCCGCGCGCGAGTCCGGCGGCCGGGCCGCTGTCACCACCGCCGGCACGGTCGGCAGCCCGTGGGAGCACGAGGTCGACCATGTCATCGCGGCCACCGGATTCCGTCCCGACCTCGGCCGGATCGAGATCCTGGCCCCGGAGCTGCGCGAGCGGGTGAAGGCCAGGCACCGCGCGCCGGTGCTCGGCTCGCACTTCCAGAGCTCGGTGCCCGGCCTCTACTTCGCCGGGCTCACCGCGGCCCCGAGCTTCGGACCGGTCATGCGGTTCGTGCACGGCGCCGACTTCGCCGCCCGCCGGATCGCCGCGCACATCGCGGCCAACGCCAAGGCCGCCGCGCCGCCCGTGGAGAAGGTGACCGTGCTGGATTCCGGCACGGCCGGGGCCGCCGGGGACGGCGAGGGCGCCGGTAAAACGTCGCCACACGTACCGGTAAACCCTCGGTAGAACGCCGGACGGCCGCGCGCCGGTGACCCAGCATGGAAATGGCACGGAGACACGCCGGCGGAATTGGAATGGCAACGGCCATTACTCGGGGTGCTGGTATCGTCGCCGACCGTCATCCACTCTCGGCGTTCTGATGGTGAGGAGTTCCCGGAATGGGGCAGGCAGGCATCCGCGGGAGGGCCGGTACGGCCCCCGGCCGGACGCCGCGCGCCGCCCGCGTTCCGGGGCTCCTCAGGGTCGCGGCCGTGGCCGGGCTCGCGTTCGCGGGCTGGTTCGTGCTCGCCGCGCTCGCCGGCTCCGCGTCGGCGGACACCGGCGAGGCGCGGCCCGCGGCCGACGGGACCGGCACGGCCGGCATGACCGGCACGGCCGTTTCGCGGGCCGGGGAGCTGGCCTCCGCGGCGCTGCGGACCGTACCGGCGAAGCCCCGCGAGGCGCGGCCCGCACGGGAGGCCGGGACGCACGGGAAGCAGGAGGCGCGCGAAGCGCACAAGGGGCGCGAGGCGCGCGGCGCCGGCGAGTCCCGCCGGGCGCTCACGCCGATGACCGCGCACGGCGACCGCCTGCTGCGGGCGCCGTCGGCCGCGGTCGGCCGGCTGGTGGCGGGGGTGCCGGAGCTGCGCGAGCTGCGCCCGGCGGCGTCCGGCCTGGTCGGACGTGCCGGGCTGGCCGACCGGCACCCGGTCCGCGACCTGCTGTCCCCGCTCGCCGGACGGCTCGTTCCGGAGGCACTGCTGGACGGCCCCGGCGACCGGCCGCACGACGTCCGCGACTCCGTGCGGAAGGCGCCGTCGCCCGGCGCCGAGGCCGCACCGGCCGAGGACGCCCGTACCGCCACCGGCGCCACCGGCGGCTGCCGTGACTGCGGCTCCGCCGACGCCCCGGCCGCCCCGCGGCACGCCCCGGCGACCGGGGAGGACGACGGCGGCACCGGCCTCCCGCAGAACGGCGGCGGGCACACCCCGCCGGCCGGACTGGTCTCCTCCTCCACCCTCGCCGCACCGCCCGCCGTGGCCGTGCGCGCGCTCCCGGCGGCGGTGGCCGGGCACGACGCCTCGCCCGCCGACCCGGCGTTCGTCCCCGACTAGAACTCCATGGCACGGCGGTCCCGCCCGAACGGACCGGTCCCGCCTTTTCCCGCCATTTCCCGCCGCTCCCCGCGGGCCCGCCCTTTCATCTCGCGCGGGAATCCGCCCGGAGCCACCGGATACACCCTTTCCTGCTCGGCAATGGACGCACCGCCCGTTGCCTTTCCAATTCTCCGCTGTACCGACATGAAGGAGTACGAGAATGCGGAACTGGACGAAGCTCATCGGTCGCGCCGCGCTGGTCGCCACCGGCCTCGCCATGGCGGGCGCCGGCACCGCCGCGGCCGAACCCCGCCCGCTGTACGGCGGCAGTGAGGTCGGCACGCCGGTCTCGGCGCCCGTCAACCTCTGCGGCAACGGGGCCGCGGCCACCGGCGTCACGACGGCCTGGTGCGACGGCGGCGCCACCGTCGTCGGCGAGGGCCGCGGCCCCGCCGGCAAGAGCCTCCTCGGCGGCACCCGGTACAACTCGCCGGTCAGCCTGCCCGCCAACCTCTGCGGCAACGCCGGCGACGCCACCAGTGTGACCCGGACCTGGTGCGACGGCGGCGCGCACGTCGACGGCACGGGCGGCGCCCGCGCGGTCCACGGCGGCCGGGACGACGACGGCACGGGAGACAAGGACGCCACCGGCGGGCTGCTGCCCGGCGGCCTGCCTCCGGGCATCCTCTCCGACCTGCTCGGGTCGCTAGCACACCTGCCTCGTCCACGCGGGCGGCGACACTCCCCTGCAGCTCGCCCTGCACATCCTCATGCTCGACGCCGGCTTCCACGTCACGGGCCCA
>NZ_JBEZWH010000047.1:0-60607 GCF_040703975.1 Spirillospora sp. NPDC029432 | reverse complement strand
GCCGGGCCTGCCGCCCCCTCCGGAACGCCCGCCGCGGCCGCCGCCGCCCTGGCCGCCGGGGGGCGCACCGCCGGTCACGGTGTCGATGCGCCAGTCGACGCCCATCCGCTCCCTGAGCACCTCGCGGAGCACGGCGTCGCGGCCGCCGTTGACGAATCCGGCCCGGGTGCCCTCGTTCTCGAACGAGAGGGTGAGCAGGTTGCCGTCCAGCGTGACCGGCCGCACGTCCTTCATGATCACCATCCAGGCGACCTTGCTCTTGAGCTTGACGGCCTCGACGATGTCCGGCCACAGCCGCTGCACGGCGGTCACGTCGAACCCGCCCGCCGCCGGAGCGGGAGCGGAAGCGGGAGCCGGGGCGGCCTGCGCGGGCGGCGGCGCCTGCGGGGCGCTCTGCCGCTGCGGTGCGGGCGGCGGCGGAGGCGGCGGGGCCTGCTCCTCGCGGCGCGGCTCGGCCTGCGGCTGCGGGGCCTGCTGCGGCCGGGACGCGGGAGCGGGCCGCTCCGGGGCCTGCTGCGGCTGCGGAGCCGGGGCCGGAGCCGGAGCTTGCTGGACGGGAGGCGGAGCCGCGAACGCCTGGACGGACCCGCCCCCCGCCGGAGCGCCGCCGCCCTGGGCGACCTGGCGCTCCAGCCGGTCGAGGCGGGCGAACATCGACGCCTCGTCCTCGTACGCGGCGGGCAGCAGGATCCGGGCGCAGACCAGCTCCAGCAGCAGCCGGGGCGAGGTCGCGCCGCGCATCTCGGTCAGCCCGGTGTGCAGCAGGTCCGCGGCGCGCGCCAGCTCGCCGGGGCCGAGCGAACCGGCCTGCCGCTTCATCTGCTCCAGCTCGTCCGGCGGCACGTTCAGCAGCCCGGTGCCGCCCGCCTCCGGAACGTTCGACAGGATGACCAGGTCGCGGACGCGTTCCAGCAGGTCGGCGGTGAAGCGCCGGGGATCCTGGCCGCTCTCGATGACCCGGTCGATCGCCTCGAACACCGCGCCGCCGTCGCGGGCCGCGAACGCGCCGATCACCTCGTCCAGCAGCGCGGAGTCGGTGTAGCCGAGCAGCGAGACGGCGCCCGCGTACGTGATGCCCTTCTCGTCCGAGCCGGCCAGCAGCTGGTCCAGGATCGACAGCGTGTCCCGGGCCGAGCCGGCGCCCGCCCGTACCGCCAGGGGCAGCGCGGAGTCCTCGTACGGGACGTCCTCCGACCGGAGGATCTCCTCGACCAGCTCCTGCAGCGTGCCCGGCGGGATCAGCCGGAACGGGTAGTGGTGGGTCCGCGACCGGATCGTCCCGATGACCTTCTCGGGCTCGGTGGTCGCGAACACGAACTTCAGGTGCGGCGGGGGCTCCTCGACGAGCTTCAGCAGCGCGTTGAAGCCCTCCCGGGTGACCATGTGCGCCTCGTCGATGATGTACACCTTGAAGCGCGCCGAGACGGGCGCGAAGAAGGCCCGTTCACGCAGATCGCGGGCGTCGTCGACGCCACCGTGCGAGGCGGCGTCGATCTCGATCACGTCGATGTGGCCCGTACCGGTCGGGCCGAGGGCCACGCACGAGTCGCACGTGCCGCAGGGATCGGGCGTGGGGCCCTTCTCGCAGTTGAGCGAACGGGCCAGGATCCGGGCGCTGGAGGTCTTGCCGCACCCGCGCGGCCCGCTGAACAGGTAGGCGTGGTTGATCCGGCCGTTGCGCAGCGCCTGCTGCAAGGGCTCCGCGACGTGCTCCTGTCCCTTGAGCTCGGCGAACGTCGCTGGCCGGTACTTGCGGTACAGAGCCAGACTCATCGGGGGTCCGCCCTCCTCGCGAAGCAGAGCGTCAGAAGCCAGGGGTCCAAACTAAAAGGACCCCCCGCACACCCGCCAGAGCCTGCTTATCCTTGCTGCCTTCCGGCCCTGGGGAGGTTCACAGGGTGACGCCATGCGAGGGGTCTGCCTAGAGTCTATGGCATTCGCGGGGCGCGCACGCCCGGTTGCCGGCACCGCTCCGGTCGCCGCGCGCGTAGGCTGCCGCCCCATGTCCCCCTCGCAGCCCCCGCCACCGCGCGAGACGCTCCTGCACATCGCCGAGCGCCGCCACTGGGAATCGGCCCGCGACGCGGGTGTGTCGTACGCCATGTCGACCCTCGGCCGGACCCTGGACGAGGAGGGCTTCGTCCACTGCTCGTCCGATCTGGACCAGGTCGAGGGCGTCCTGGACCGCTTCTACACCGGGGTCGACCGCGCGGGCCTCCTCCTGCTGGTCATCGACCCTGAACGGCTCGACGCCCCCGTACGCCACGAGCCCGCCGACGGGCGCCTCTTCCCGCACGTGTACGGCCCGATCCCGCTTTCCGCCGTAATTGATGTCAGGCCAGTCCCCGGGAGCCGGTAAGCTGTCCCGCGGAGGATTCGCCTAGTGGCCTAGGGCGCACGCTTGGAAAGCGTGTTGCGTGCAAGCGCTCGCGAGTTCGAATCTCGCATCCTCCGCTCGCCTCACGAGGCAGACACGTCGAGGGCGGCACCCGCGCAGGGTGCCGCCCTCACTGCTTTCCGCGCTGCTTTCCTCACTGCTTCTCCGGGCGCCGTTGGGCGGCCAGTTCCTCGTTCAGGACGGTCAGGAAGCGCATGATCGTCTGGAGTTCGGCCTCGTCGAAGCGGGCGCGGGCGGCCTCGGTGCCGCGCGCCAGCGGGCGGAAGAACTCGCGGGCGACGGCCGTCCCGTGCGGCGCGTAGTGCAGGTGGACGACGCGGCGGTCGGCGGTGTCGCGTACGCGCCGGATGTGCCCGCCGCGCTCCAGCCGGTCGAGGCAGGCGGTGACCGCGCCCGAGGTGAGGTTGAGGCGCTCGCGGAGGTGTCCGGGAGTGAGCGGGCCGCCCTCCTCGTCGCCGTCCAGGATGGCGACCAGGGCCAGGACGTCGGTGTCGTGCAGGTTCTGGGCGCGCGCGAACTCGTGGGTGATCCGGTTGAACTCGCCGTTCAGGCGGCGCAGCCGGACGGCGAAGGTCCGCAGGTCGATGGCCGTGGGGCCGGTCCCGTCGATGCCGTACCTCCCGCTAGAGTCGATATCTCAACGATCAAGATACTTATTCGGCGAGCGGCGGGGAACGGGAAGCGGATGGCGAACACGGTACGCGGCGCGCGGTGGGCCCTCCCGGTCCTGCTGCTCGTCGTCTGGCTGGGGATCGGCGGGGCGCTGGGGCCGTACGCGGGCAAGCTCGGCGAGGTCGCCACCAACGACCAGGCCTCGTTCCTGCCCGAGAGCGCCGAGTCCACCCGGGTGATCGACGCGCAGCGGCCGTTCCAGGCGGAGAAGGCGCTGCCGGCGATCGTGGTGTGGGAGGCGCGGAACGGCGGGACGCTCCCGCCGGGCGCGCAGGCCGCCGCGACCCGCGCGCTGGCCTCGCTGAACGGTTCCGCCGAGGTCGCCGGGCAGGTCTCGCCCGCGCTGCCCTCCGAGGACGGCCGGGCCCTGCAGGCCGTCGTGCCGCTGCGGCCCGACCTCGGCGACGGGCTGGAACCGGCCGTCGAGAAGATCCGCGAGGCCGCCGGCGCGGCCGGGGTGCCCGGGACGGCCGTCCATGTCGGCGGGCCCGCGGCGACCCAGGCCGACCTCAAGAACGCGTTCGCGGGCATCGACGGGCTGCTGCTGGGCGTGGCGCTCGGCGTCGTCCTGCTGATCCTGCTGCTCGTCTACCGCAGCGTCCTGCTGCCGCTGATCATCATCGTGGGCGCGGTCCTCGCGCTCGCGCTGGCCTGCGCGATCGTGTACGCGCTGGCCGACCGCGGCATCGTCATGGTGGACGGCCAGGTGCAGGGCATGCTGTCGATCCTGGTCATCGGGGCGGCGACCGACTACGCGCTGCTGCTCACCGCCAGGTTCCGGGAGGAGCTCGGCGTACGGGACGGGCGCTTCCCCGCGATCAAGGCAGCGCTGCGCCGCTCGGCCGGCGCGATCGTCGCCAGCGCCGCCACCGTGGCGCTCGGGCTGCTGGCGCTGCTGCTCAGCGACCTCACGAACACGCAGGCCTTGGGCCCGGTCGGCGCCATCGGGATCGTGTGCGCCGTGCTGAGCACGCTGACGTTCCTGCCGGCGATGCTCGTGCTGCTCGGGCGGGTCGCGTACTGGCCGGCCCGGCCCCCGAAGGAGGGCGCCGAGGGGCACGCCGTCTGGCGGCGGGTCGCGGCGCTGGTGGACGCCCGGCCGCGGCGGGTCTGGATCGCGACGCTGATCCCGCTGCTGGCGTGCGCCGCGTTCATGCCGACGCTGCGGGCCGAGGGCCTGCCGATGGACGAGACGTTCGTGAACGACGCGCCGTCCGTCCAGGCGCAGCGGGTGCTCGGCGAGCACTTCCCCGGCGGCTCGGGCGACCCGGCGGTCGTGATCGCGAACGCGGGGCGCGCGAACGAGGTCGCGCGCGCGGCCCGGAGCGTGCCCGGTGTCGCCTCCGTCGCGCCCGTGACCGCGTCCGGACGGCCGGGGGCCGGGCCGCCGAAGGTCGTGGACGGCCGGGTGCGGATCGACGTCACGCTCGCGGGCGCGTCCGACGGCGACGCCGCCAAGCGGACCGTGCAGCGGCTGCGTACGGCCGTGCACGCCGTACCCGACGCGCGGGCGATGGTGGGCGGCCGGGCAGCGCAGCAGATCGACACCCAGGACACCGCCACCCGCGACCGCAACCTGATCGCGCCCGTGGTGCTGGTGATCATCCTGCTGATCCTGATCGTGCTGCTGCGCGCGCTGGTGCTGCCGCTGCTGCTCGTCGCGACCGTGGGGCTGGGCTACCTCGCCACGCTCGGCGTCACCGCGCTGGTGTTCCAGGGCCTGCTGGGCTTCTCCGGCACGGACGCGTCCGTACCGCTGTACGGGTTCGTGTTCCTGGTGGCGCTCGGCGTCGACTACAACATCTTCCTGATGACGCGGGTGCGCGAGGAGTCGCTGCGGCACGGGACGCGGGAGGGGATCCGGCGCGGGCTGACCGCGACCGGCGGCGTGATCACCTCGGCCGGGGTGGTGCTGGCCGCCACGTTCGCGGCGCTGGTGGTGATCCCGCTGGCGTTCCTGGCGCAGATCGCGTTCATCGTCGCGTTCGGCGTGCTGCTGGACACGCTCGTCATCCGGTCGCTGCTGGTGCCGGCGCTGGCCCGCGACATCGGCCCGGCCGTGTGGTGGCCCGCCAGGCGCTCCTAGCCGGGCTCCGGGCGGGCGTCCATGTCGTACACGCGGGCGTGCAGGACGAGGCGCTGGTGGAGGGCCGCGCGCAGGGCGCGGTGCAGGCCGTCCTCCAGGTAGAGCTCGCCCTGCCACTGCACCACGTGCGGGAACAGGTCGCCGTAGAAGGTGGAGTCCTTGGCCAGCAGCGACTGGAGGTCGAGCTCCCGCTTGGTGCTGACGAGCTGGTCGAGGCGCACCTGGCGAGGAGGGATCCTGGCCCAGTCGCGTGACGTCATCCCGTGGTCGGGATAGGGCCTTCCGTCACCCACCGCCTTGAAGATCACCCCTTGAGTCTACGGCGTCGGGTGGGGCCGGAGAAGATGGCGCAACTGCTCTGGTCACCTCACCCAGGGTGCACGGTCAATGACAAATCCCCAGGTCACCTGATGTAACGGTCAGCGGGAACCGACCGTCTCCGGTACGGCCGCGGGCGCCTCCGCGTGCCCGGAGCGCCGCGGGACGGGCCGTACGAGCCCCGGCCGGCCCACCTTGAGCCCGGTGAGCAGCTGCGGGACGACCAGCGCGAGCAGCAGGCCCAGCGGGACCTCCCAGCCGCCGGTCGCGTCGTGCAGGACGCCGACCGCGAGCGGGCCCGCGCCGGCCAGCAGGTACCCGCCGGTCTGCGCCATCCCCGACAGCCGCGCCGCCACCGCGGGCGTCGCCGCGCGCAGGCTCAGCATCGTGACCGCCAGCGGGAACGCGCTGCCGGTGGACAGCCCGAGGACGGTGACCCAGAGCCAGCCGAGCTGCGGCGCCAGCAGCAGCCCGCCCAGCCCGGCGACGTACACGACGCTGATCGCGCCGATCAGCGGCCGCTGGTCCCGCAGCCGCGCCGCCAGCACCGGGACGACGAAGCCCAGCGGGATACCGATGATCATCATGACGGAGACCATCGAGCCCGCGGTCGCCGCCGGATGGCCGGCGTCGCGCATGATCTCCGGCAGCCAGGAGAGCAGCACGTAGAACATCAGCGAGGTGAACCCCATGAACCCGGTCACGAACCACGCCAGGGGCGCCCGCAGCAGCGTCCCCTGATCGTCGGCGCCCGGCCCGTCCTGGGGCGCGGCCGCCGGGGCCGCCTCGGGCCTGCGGCGGAGGGCCAGCGGCCCCCAGACCAGGACCGCGACCAGGGACGGGACGGCCCACACGGCCAGGGCGAGGCGCCAGCCGCCGGCCTCGGTCAGCGGGACGGCCAGCCCGGCGGCGATCGCGCCGCTGCCCGCCATCAGCATCATCGCCATGCCGGTGAGCGCGCCGATCCGCCGCGGGAAGACCCGCTTGATGACGGCGGGCATGAGGACGTTCCCCATCGCGATCCCGGCGCCCGCCAGGACGGTGCCGGCGAACAGCGCGGGCCTGGCCGGGATCACGCGCAGCACGATGCCCGCGGTGATCATGACGAGCGAGATCGCGATGGCCGGCTCGGTGCCCAGCCGCCGCGCCAGCACGGGCGCGACGGAGGCGAACAGGCCGAGGCACAGGACCGGCAGCGTCGTCAGGACGCCGGCCTCGACGCCGGACAGCCCGAACGTGGTCCGCAGGTCGGTGAGCATCGGGGAGATGCCGGTGATCGCCGCGCGCAGGTTGACCGTCAGCAGCACGAGGCCGGTGAAGGTCCACACCGCGGTGGCGCGAGTGATGCGTGGGGAGGTCATATCGCCTTCGTCGAATGCCGCGTCGAAGCGGGTGGTACTCGTGGTTCGCCGGCCGCGCGCGGGCGGCGGCGGATGGGTTCTCGCCGGGGGGGGCGGCTAGGACGGCGCGACCGGGGCGGCGGAGGGCGCCGAGGTCGCGGGGGTCGCGGGAGACCCGGAGGTAGCGGAGGTCGCGGCCTCGGTGGAACGCAGGATCTCGTCCAGGCAGATGTGGGTCGCGCGGGCGGCGGCCTCGGCGTCCCCGGCCTCGATCGCCGCGGCGATGGGCCCGTGCGGGACGTCCTTCTGCTCCGGCGCGAAGCCCGCGCCGCCGATGCTCGCGCGCAGCGCCGCGCTGAAGTCCCGGTACAGCTCGGTGAGGACGCCGTTGTGGGTGGCCTCGACGACCGCCATGTGGAACGCCAGGTCGGCCTCGACGAACTCGGCGTGCGCGCCGGCCGCCCAGGTCGCGTCCCGTTCGGCCAGCGCCGCGCCGATCGCGGCGACGTCCTCGGGGGTACGGCGGGCCGCGGCCAGCCGGGCGGCCTCGACCTCCAGCCCGCGCCGCACCTCCAGGATCTCGATGATCTCGGCGGTCGCGAGCCGGCGGCGCACCGCGCCGGACAGCTCGCTGGTGGCCCGGACGTACGTGCCGTCGCCCTGCAGGCACTCCAGCAGCCCGGCGTGCGTCAGCGCCCGGACGGCCTCGCGGACGGTGTTCCGTCCGACGCCCAGGCTCTCCGACAGCGCCGGCTCAGGCGGGATCTTGGCGCCCAGCGGCCAGTTCCCGGCGGTGATCTCGCCCCTGAGCTGGTCGATGACCTGCTCCACCAGCGACGAGCGACGGGCCGCGCGCAGTGTCAAGACTCCCCCTTGGATCCAAGGATTCCACCAATCATCCCATGTCTCCATGTTAGGACGCCCCGCGCGGGCGCGTTTATTCCGGCTCCCGCCGGAACCGGTGGAACCTGGCTCGCTACGACACCGCTTGGGCGGCGTTCTGCGACCGGGCGGGGCGCAGGCCGGCGGCCGCCAGGGCCTGGCGGTACGCGCCGGTGGCGCCCTTGCCATCGCCCGCGGCCTCGAACAGCTCGCCCAGCTCGCGGAACAGCTGCGCGACCGGGCGGCCGGCGGGAAGCCGGTCGAGCTCGCCCACGGCGGTGCGCAGGACGACCAGCGCGGCCGTCGCGTCCTGCTGGGCGAGCCGCGCGCGGGCCAGGACGGCACGGGCCTGCGTCGTCTTCCGCACGTGGGCGGCGAAATCGCCCGCCGGGACGCTGCTCAGCTGGTTGGGGTCGGCGGAGGGCGGGGCGGCCAGCGCCCGGCCGGTGTCGAGGAACTCCTCCAGCAGCGCGATCGCGTCCTCGGGATGCCCGACCAGGACGAGCGCGCGCGCCCGCTCGATCGTGCTCTCGACGCCCTCGGCCCCTTCCAGGGCGGCGGTGCCGCGCAGCAGTTCGATGGCCTCCTCGGCCGCCGCCGTGCGCGCGGTCTCGTTCCGCGGCGGCCCGGCCGGGGCGTCTGCGGGGACGTCCGTGCCGTTGTCCTCGGCGGAGAACGGGGCCACGCCGCGCAGCAGCGCCTTCGCGCCGGCGAGGTTGAGGCGGGCACGGGCCAGCGTGGGCGTGACGCCGCCGTGGGCGGTCAGGGCCTGGTCGGCGAAGTAGAGGGCGTCGCCGACCGATCCCTCCTCCAGCGCGCGGGCGCTGGCCTGCCGGTACGCCCGGGTCGGCTCGGTCTCCGTCTCGTCCCCCTCGGGCGGGGCGGCCAGCACGCGGCGTCCCAGGGCGTGCGCGCGGACGGGGTCGGAGCGGTCCACGTAGGCCAGCAGGAGGATCCGCCCGACCTCGGTGTACTCGTGGCCGGTGCGCAGCCCCAGCCGGCCCAGCCGGGCCAGCGCCCGCTCGGCCAGCGCGATGGCCTGCCCCAGGTCGCCGACCGCGTGGTAGCAGCGGGCCAGCGCGATCACCGGCGGCAGCCAGCTCGCCCGGCCCGGGTCGCGTTCGGACTGCTCGCGCAGCTCCTCGAACAGCGCGATGGCCTCGGCGGTACGGCCCAGCTCCTCCAGCGCGCGGGCGCGGCCCCAGCGGGCCCGGGAGGTCAGGTCGGCGTCGTCGCTGCGCGCGAGGACGTCGTCGAAGCCGCTCTCCGCCGTCGCCGCGTCGCCGGACAGCAGGGCCAGGTGCGCGTGCCGTTCCCGGACCTCCAGATGGGCGCGCTGCTCCGGCTCGACGCCCTCGGCGAGGTACTCCGGAGTGCAGCCGAGGCGTTCCGCGAGCATCCGCAGGACGGTCGGCGTGGGCGTGCGCTTTCCGGACTCGATCAACGAGATATAGCTGTCGGAGAGGTCGTGACCGGCGAGCTGTGCCTGCGACAAGCGTCTGGTCAGCCGCAGGTTGCGGACACGTTCGCCGACATTGCCTGGACCCGGCATGTGGACTCACTTAGCGGAAGTAAACAGGCGGCTGGGGTGCCGACATGATTGCACATTGCGGGTTGCCCCACATCGTGAGCAACCAAGCGGCACGACATGGGATCACCTGTACGAGCCCGGCGTCAGCCCTTCGCCGGCGGCCCGTGGCCGGGGGACCGGTACGCCGTGCCGGCTCGGGGATCAGCCGCGCTCCCAGGGGATCTCTCTTACCGTAGCCGGTTCGCTGCCGCCTGGTCGGCGATGCCCCTAATTCGAGGCCCTAGGGCCCGAAAATCCCGTACAAAAGCCTCAGAATTCCCAGTCGCCGCGGCCGCCGCTCAGTCGTCGGCGGTCGCGTTCTTGTTCGGGAAGATCATCTCGCAGACCTCCAGGTAGAGCTGCTCGGGGTACGGGAGGTAGTCCACGGTGTCGAGCGCCTGGTCCTGGCCCGCCGACTCCAGCACGAAGTCGCCGTACCCGAGCATCCGGCCGGCGATCGTGCGGCGGAAGCTCATGTCGGTGACCTTGGCGAGCGGCATCATCGCCACCTTGCGGGTGATCAGCCCGGTGGTCAGCAGCATCCGCTGATTGGTGATCACGAAGTAGTCGACCGACCATTCGGCGACCCGCCAGACGAACCACGCGAGCAGGATCAGCCAGCCCCACCAGATCCAGGCCGTGACCTCCGCGACGGTGTTGCTCAGCACACCGGCGACGATCAGCCCGGCCAGCACCAGGCCGACCGGGAGCATCAGCACGGCCGGATGCCGCCGCACCGTGATGACCTGCGTCTCGTGCGGGAGAAGGTACTTGTTGACCGAGGCCGGGGCGGAGTCGCCGGGCGTCACCAGCCGCATCGTCGCCCCCTCAGGTCAGCTCGGTGACGAAGGTGGCCATCGCGCCCGCGGCCGAGGCGATCCCCTCGGCGGCGCTCCGCACCGACCCCGCGGCGCCGTCGGGCTGCTTGATCACGTAGAACGCCACGAAGGCCGCGGCAGCCCACGTGAAGTACTTCTTGGCGGGCACGGCAGCCTCCCGGAGCGAATGACCCACAGACCCCAGATCAGTTTCGCACAGCCCCGATGTGCCGCAAAGTAAGGCCTATGGCGCGTTGCCGAGGGTCGGACGCGACCCCTGGCGACGCCGCTCGGCCGCCACGACCGCGAGCACCTGCAGGTGCTTGCGTGCGATCCGTTCCACCAGGTCCGGCGACGCCGCCCCGGTGACCTCCTCCGCCCCGTGCCGGGCCGCCTCGACGCAGCGCGCCACCGTGTCGGCGGCGTGCACGTTCGCGAACTCCTTGGTGAGGCGGCCGCCGACCTGCGCGTACCCGGCCTCGCCGGACGCCGCCGCCTCCTGGTGCGCGGCGTCCTCGCGGTCCGGCCGCCCGCTGTCCCCTTGGTGAGCCATTGCGCTTCCTAGAGCCTCGCTCGCGCCGCTCCGGTCCCGAACGGTCCCCTGTGTGCCGGGGCGGCGGAGAGGAACGATCAATGACGTTCCGTGGCTCCTTATTACCCAGGGTCACCTATGCGTGAACATCGCGCGAAGTGGTCCGCGATCTGCCGCTAGACCACGCCGTAGAGGCGGTCGCCCGCGTCGCCGAGGCCGGGGAGGATGAAGCCCTGCTCGTTCAGGTGCGAGTCCACCGCGGCCGTGACCACGCGGATCGGCACCCGGGTGCCGTCGAACGCCTGCTCCATGTACTTCAGGCCCTCGGGCGCGGCCAGCAGGCAGATCGCCGTGACGTGGTCGGCGCCGCGGTCGAGCAGCAGCTGGATCGCCGCGGCGAGCGTCCCGCCGGTCGCGAGCATCGGGTCGAGGACGTAGCACTGCCGGCCCGAGAGGTCCTCGGGCAGCCGGGTGGCGTACGTCTGGGCCTGCAGCGAACCCTCGTCCCGGATCATGCCGAGGAAGCCGACCTCGGCGGTGGGCAGCAGCCGGGTCATCCCGTCCAGCATCCCCAGGCCCGCGCGCAGGATCGGCACGACCAGCGGCTTGGGGCTGGCGAGCTGCACGCCCTCGGCCTGGACCAGCGGGGTCTGCACGGTGGCCGCGGCGACCCGCACGTCACGGGTGGCCTCGTAGGCCAGGAGCGTGACGAGCTCGTCGGCCAGGCGGCGGAACGTGGGCGAGTCGGTGTTCACGTCCCGCAGTGTGGTGAGCTTGTGCGCGACGAGCGGGTGGTCGACGGCGTGGGTCTGCATGCGCACACCGTACCCGCGCGGGTAGGCCCGGTCTGCCACGCTTGCCCCAAGATGGTTCCCTGGTGAGGGCAGGACAGGGGCCGGACGGAGAGGATAGGAGCCCGCCGAGCGGGGCACGATGCCGTTATGACCCGAGATCGCGACCAGCAGCCGAGCCGCTTCGCGTCGGCCGATGACGCCTTCCTGGAGGTCACCGGGTCGCGCGCGAACGCCAGGCGCGTCCGCGGCGAGGGTACGCGCCGTACGCCGGGCGGACGCGCCGCACCGCGCGGGGCCGCGGAAGGCACGGACGACCAGGAGGCCCAGGAGGCCAAAGGGGACCGGGAGGACGCCGTCGGGGCCACCGCCGCCCGCGACGACCGCGCGGAACCCGGACCCGCCCCGGAGCCGGACGCCGAGCGGGACAGGGATCCGGGCGGGCCCGATCCCGAGGAGGTCCGCGACCATCTGCGCCGCCGCGCCATCTTCCTGCGCGAGCTGGCCGAGGCGAGGGAGCTGCGCGAGCGCGTGACCCCGCACCGCTCGCGGCGCGCCCGGATCCACGCGGCGCTGCGCCGCCGCACGTTCCGGCTGCACTGACCGGCCGCGCCGGGGCGACCGAGTAACCTCGGCCGAGGCTCCGGCCCGCGGCGCTGTCTCCACGCCTCACATCCGGTCAGGGAACCGAGTTTGGGCGTGGGGGGCACGAGAAGGCGCCGCATCTGCGAGCATGCCGTGGCAGGATCGGCGCCGGTGGGGTGGAAATGACGGATGTGGACGCGACGGATTTCGCCGTCGTGGTGTACCGGGAGGACGAGCGCTGGGAGGCCGAGGTCCTCCCCGTGGCACTGACAGAGGATCTCTCGGGACTGGTCCATGCGCTGCGCCAGCAGCCCAGCCTGGGCGGGACGATCGGGCTGGTGTCGGTGGGCGACGACTTCTTCGTGGCGATCCGGCTGCTCGGCGACGAGGTGATGGTCTTCCTCTCCGACGTGACCGCCTCGGTCGACTGGCCGCTGGCCGGGCAGGTGCTGGAGCACCTCGACATCCCGATCCCCGAGGACGAGGAGCTCGACCAGGTGCTCCCGGTGGGCGACATGTCGATCTTCGCCGATCTCGGCCTGGACGAGATGGAGCTGGGCGCGATATCCGGCGACCTGGAGCTCTACCCCGACGAGATGCTGCTGAGCATCGCCGGCCGGCTCGGCTTCGCCGCCGCGTTCGAGCGGGCGCTGGACGCGTTCGGCTGAGAAAATCGCCCCGGTCCCCGATCGGGGCGGTTCAGGGGTGTGACCGGCGCGATCCCGTGGGTCACAATGAGCGGGTGTCCTACTTCGCCGCCGTCTTCGCCCGGACCCCGCAGGGCTGGGTCGGGACCGAGGCCGTGCTCGCCGAGGTCGAGGGGATCGACGACGTCACCGACCTGATGCGCGAGGCCGCCGTCGAGTCGTACGGCGATGCCGTCGTGCTGCTGATCGAGGAGGACGACGACTGGTTCGCCGTCCTCCGCCTGGACGGGGAGAGCGAGCCGCAGGCGTTCGTGTCGGCCATGCGCGAGGACGGCATGTGCGGGCTGTTCCACCAGCTGGTGGGGGAGGTGCCGGACGGCGACGCGGGCGGCGACCCCGGGCTGCTGGAGGACCTCGGCGTCGACACCAAGCGGCTCGGCGAGCTGGGCGAGCGGGCGCTGCCGGGCGACGCGCTGCTGACGGTGGCCGAGCTCGCCGGGTTCGGCGAGGAGTTCGACCGGCTCCGTGACTAGCGGACGGCGGCGGCGCGCACCGTGACGGAGATCACTCCCGAGGAGGAGTTCGCGGCCCCCATGCGGCTGGCCCTGGCCGAGGCGCGCCTGGCCGGGGAGGCCGGTGACGTCCCCGTGGGCGCCGTCGTCCTGGACGCCTCCGGGACGGTCATCGGCAGGGGCCACAACGACCGGCAGCGTACGGCGGACCCCACCGGCCACGCCGAGATCGTCGCGATGCGCGCCGCCGCGATCGCCCTGGGCAGCTGGCGCCTCTCCGGCTGCACGCTCGTGGTCACGCTGGAGCCGTGCACGATGTGCGCGGGCGCTTCCGTACAGGCGCGCGTGGAACGCATCGTGTACGGCGCGGTGGACCTCAAGGCGGGCGCGGTGGGTTCGCTGTGGGACGTCGTCCGGGACCGCCGTCTCAACCACCGCCCCGAGGTCTTCGCCGAAGTACTCGCCGACGAGTGCGGCTCTCTGCTTTCCGAGTTCTTCGCGCACCGCAGAGTCGGGTAGGCTCTCCCGCGGTGGTGTCGCCTAGTGGACGAGGGCGCACGCCTCGAAAGCGTGTGAAGGGCAACCTTCCGTGGGTTCGAATCCCACCACCACCGCCACCTGAATGGCCGTTCACCTGGCCAAACGCTGAGAGGGCGGGACCTGTGGTCCCGCCCTCAGCGCTTTCCAGTCTCAGTTCTAGTCTCAGTCGCCCTGCTCAGGCCGCCCCTTGGTCCCCTTCGGGGCCGTCGTCCTGGTCCTCGGCGGGCTCCCAGAGCAGGCCCGCGACCCGTTCGGCCACGTCGCTCCGGATGACGTCGCTCATGTGCTGGTACCGCTTGGCCATGGCCGCACTCGACCACCCCATGATGGCCATCGCGGTAGGCGTCGGGACTCCGAGGATCAGGAGGACCGTCGCGGCCGTATGACGGGCGTCATGAAGGCGGGCTTCGCGGAGTCCGGCCGTCACGAGCAGGTCCTTCCACTCGTGGTAATCCGTGAAGGGGTTGAGCGGCTCCCCGTCCGGCTTGGTGAAGACGTAACCCTTATCCGCCCAGAGTTGCCGCGCTTGATCACGCTCGGCCTCCTGCTGGGCCTTGTGGAGCTTGAGAAGCTCCAGGAGGGGCGCGGGAAGGCCGATCACGCGGCGTCCGGCCTTGGACTTCGTCCGGCCGGTCTCCGCCCGGACCTGTTGCCGTTGCGGGCAGTAACCCGCCTTGATTCGCCCGCAGGACTCCCCCTCACAGCCATGGACGTACTTCGGACGGAGGCGGCCCCGCCGGATACGGACCATGCTGCTGGTGAGGTCAACGTCCTCCCACTTGAGGCCGAGCGCCTCGCCCTGGCGGAGCCCGAGGGCGAGCGCGAACACCCACCGGACACCGTTCCGTTCCTGCTCCCCCGCCACCTTGAGCAGCTTCTTGATCTCGCCGATCTCGTACGGCTCGAACTCCTCCTCTTCCACCTTCGGGGCCGTGGCGAGAAGAACGGGGTTGGTGCCGAGGTGGCCACGCTTGACGGCGACGTTGAGGGCGTTTCGCAGGGTGCGGTGTACGTGATGTGCCGTGCCTGCCGAGAGACCCTGCTTCTCCTGCATCCGGCCGTACAGCGCCTCGCAGTGCTCGGGCGTGAGCTTGTCCAGGCGGTGAGCGCCGAGGCCGGGGATGAGGTGCTTCTCGACGTCCACCCGGTAGCCGGAGTGCGCGTTCTCCGAGATCCTCGGCGGGATCGCGATGCTGTCGATCCAGTGCTGGAGCCACTTCTCCACCGTCCAGCGCTGTCCGGCCTTGGGCATCCTCCCCTTGTCGCGAAGCTCTTCCAGCTTCTTGACCTTCGAAGTGACCTCGGCCTTGGTCTTGGCCATGACGTGACGGCGGTCGGGCTTGCCGTCGTCCTTGGTGCCGACCGTCACGCGGCCGTGCCAGTAACCATCCTTGCCCTGGTAGATGCTGGAACGCCCATTGGCATTACGCCCCATAGTGGTTGTTCTCCCTCGTGACTACTTGGACGGAACAGCGGCCAGGAGGCCGGAGACATAGGCGGCGAGGCATTCGGCGGGAACTCGGCGGAGGCGCCCGATCGTCACGCTCTGGATCTCGCCGGAGGCGATGAGGCTGTACATCTGCGTGCGGCCGATCCGGAGGCGCTTGGCGGCCTCTTCGACGGTGAGCAGAAGGTCCGAGTCGTTGGTCATGAGGGCGGTCACGGCAACCTCCGGGGGCAGGCTGTAGGGATTGCGGAGCGTCACGAGCGGCGAGGCTCGGCGGAGGGCGGGCGGAGGTTGATGACGCGGTGACGTGGTGACAGAAGTCGACAGAAGTACTTCTGTCGACTTCTGTCACCGTGTCCCCCTGTCCCTGACCGCCGTGGCGGCCTGACGGCTGATCACGATGGGTCACGCCGACGGGGACGGACTGCCGGTCAGATCGGGGTGTGCTTCGTAGGCCGGGGCGGCGGGGCGATTGCGCGCGTTGGGCGGGCTCGGAAGGCGCCGAATCCACCCGTGCGTTTCCAGGACGCGCAATGCGGGCTCGGTGTCGGCGGCCTTCTTGAACCGGTTCTTGAGGCCGCTTCGCATGAGGTCCCGTGCGGTGAATCGGGTCGTGCCGGACCGTTCGATCCACTCCAGTACGGCGCGGCCGTCGTTCACGGCGGGATCGGCGCCGATGGCGTCGTAAGCCGCCTGGGCGTGGAGGGTGAAGTACTCGCCGATGAGCCGGGCGTTCGTGAACGTGGCGAGCGTGATTGGGCGGTCCCATCCGTCGCGGATGTGCTGGGCGAGGTGCAGGAGAGCGGCGATGCGGACGACCGCGCCGACGAACTTGCCCGCCCAGTCGGTCATATGGGCCAGGTCGCCCGTCCCGGGCCGTAGCCGGATCTCGTGCTCGCTCGCCAGGTCGAGAATGGCGGCCTGGGCGTCCGGCGCGAAGTGCAGCGTGGCGGGCTCGGGCAGCGCGGCCAGCGACAGGACCATTGCTTGCACGTTGGCGCTGTATGCGTCCCGGATGTGGTCGGGAACGGGCTCGGGGTGCGCGTTGCGGAAGCCCAGAAGCGACGTGGGCACGGAGTACAGCAGGCGTCCCAAGAGACCCTGCTCGCCGAACTGGGGAGTCTCGCCGAGGCGGGTCAGGACGCCGGGTTGGGTGCAGATTCCGAGGGTGATGGTCGCGGCCGCGATGCGTTCGCTCGGACGTCCCATGCGGTCAATGCGCATCTCTTCGCCCGCGTGACCGGACTTGAGGATGGCCAGGTTGGGGGCGCCGCCGTAGCGCCCAGCGGCGATAGAGAAGATCTCGCCTTCTGGCGACAGGACGGCGAACCGGCCGCCCTGCTCGGCCACGTGACTGGTGAGCCGTTCCACGGTGGCGTCATCGGAGAACAGGCACGGCTCGGCCGGGATCGGCGTGTTCTCCAGGTCCAGCCGCGCGGACGCTGCCTCGTCCCGGGCCAGGGCCTGTTGAGTTGGGTCCTGGGCGGAGGTCGCGGCCTTCTCGGTCTTCTCTACGGCGGCCTCGGCGACCTTGCGCGCCACGACGGCATCGGCGATGAGCGGGCGGGCCTGCTCGACCAAAGCGGCCTCAGCGGCCTTGATCGGGGCGGTCATGTGCTTGTAGACCTCGGACTTGCGGTTGCCCGGGGGCAGCACGACGAGCGTGAACAGGTTGGTCGGCTCCGTCCAGGTAGTGGCGCGGGCCCAGACCTTCCCGCCAGCGGCGACGCCGAGCACCGCCAGGGCAAGGCACCCGGCAAGGTCGGGCGGGGTCTGGGTGACCTCGGAGAGACCAGCGGTGTACTCGCCGAGCCACTCCGGGAACGCCCACACAGGGAACGCGGGCAGCTCCGTGGACGCCGAAAGCGGCGTCGGGTCGGTCCAGCCCTGGCCCTGTGCGGCAGTGGCGGCGGCCAGCTCGGCGACGACCGCGCCGCGTAGGTCGTCCTGGGTGTCACCGGTCGCGGCGTAGCCGAGCTGCATCAACCGCGTTCCCGAGGCGACCACGCGGCGGGCGTAGGCCAGATCGCGCACTATGTGGGCGTAGAACGTGGCGTTGGTGGCCGTGAGGACCTGACTGATCAGGGTGTGCAGGTAGGGAGCACCGCCCATCGTGGCGAGGTCGCGCGGGTCGATGGCGGCGGCCACGGCCACGGGCTCAACGGGGGCGCCACGGTCGGCCAGGCCGACGATGGTGTCCCAGATGAGCCCGTGCGCGGGGCGGTAGAAGTCGGGCCCGGCCACCAGGTCGCGTACCTCGGGCAGCGCGGCCGGGGCCAGCATGACCGCGCCGAGCGTGTGCTGCTCGGCCTCGATGTTGTGTGGCAGCGGCCGGACGAACTCGGCCAGCTCGGCGCCGTGTTGCTCGTTGTCTTGGATGACTTGCAGGCGCGGCGTGCTCAAGGTGGTTCCTCCTGAGACGAGAAGCGGGGAGCGGCGGGGTCAGCGCTTGTTGAGGCCGTTCCAGATGCGGCGGCCGAGGCGGAGTTGGGCGCCCTTGCCGGAGCAGCGGCCGCAGTAGCGCCAAGCGCGGCCGGAGGGCGAGCGGAACTTGCCCGTGCCGTCACAGCGGGTGCAGGCACGGAAGGGCCACAGCGCGCACGCGATGGCGTATCCAGCGAGCGCGAGAAGGGCGATGACGAGGAGGGCGGGCGTAGCGTCGGCCTGGGTAGCGGTAGCGGTGATGAAGGGGGTCACGGTGCCTCCTGACGCGGTTTCAGGGCAGCGGAGAGGGAGCGCGCTACCCGCTACCTGCGGGTATTCGCGCTGATCAGGTGGGTAGCGGGGGCGGTAGCGCGGTCGCTACCGCCACCGGGTGTCCGCTACCGCCGTCCGGTCACGGGCAAGGCCGTGACCGGACGGGCGGGATCAGGTGGAGCGGGCCTGGAGGGCGGCCGTGACGGCGTCGTGCTTGGCGCCCTTGAGCACCTGGCCGTCACGCTTGCCGTTCACGCTCTGCACACCGAACGAGCGGACCTGAGCCGAGACCGCATCAGCGGTCAGGTCGCCGTACGACTGGGGCAGCTTGTCCGCCAGACGCGTCGCCAGCTCTTGCCACGGCAGGAAGCCTTCACCGGGCAGGAACATCGCGTGCACGTCGGCGAGGACGTCCCGGACCTGCCGGGCGGTACGGTCTCCGGCCGCGTGCCCGGACAGCGTTCCGGCGCGCTCGCGGATCTCCCGGGCGACGTTGAGGATCTTCTCGGCGTCCTCGGCGTCGGCCAGGTGGGATCGCACGGTCGGGGTGTCGTCGGAGGCCCCGCGCAGGATGCCCACACCCTTGTACGAGGGCAGCAGCAGCGAGGAGTCGAATCCTTCGCTGTAGGCGCCCGCGCCGAGCACGAGGTCAGATACCTGCCATGAGCCGGTGCGGAGGCTGAAACGGGTCTGGTGGTTGTCGCGGAAGGAGTTGAACGACGTCGCCACCTGTCCGGCGCCGATGCCCGAGGGCTTCTGAGTCGCGTCGACCATGAAGACCCCAGCGGCCGGAGCGGTCTTGACCAGGAACAGCAGCAGGGAAGCGATCTCCTTGTTCGCCTCGACGTCCGGGGTGTCGTAGTACTCCTGGAACTCGTCCAGGAAGACTCCGCGTACCGGCATCCCGTACTTGGGGTCGCGGGCGATCTCCCGCGTGAGCTTGCCCTCGGGGCAGACGTCGGTCGGCAGGTCCGACAGGCGCTGATAGCGGTCCTGGACGTCGGCCTTCAACTCCCGCAGCGCCTCGACCAGGATCTCGACGGGATCGCCCTCCCGGGTCATCACCAGGCCGGAGGAGAACTGGTGCGCCACGAGGGCGAACTTCCGCCAGTCCGGCTTGCCGGAGGCGTCGAACACCGACAGCCGGACGTACGGGTCCAGGGCGGCGTAGAGGGCCAGGAGGCGGGCGAAGAACGTCTTCCCCTGGCGCGGTTGCGCGCCGACCATGGTCGAGTTCCACAGCAGCGGGACCGTGACTGCTCGGCCCCGTTCGTCCAGGCCGACCGGGGCGGGCTCCCAGATGTCGGTGGGCTTGCAGCGGAGCAGCGGCGTACGTCCGACCGGCACGGCCAGCGGGTCACGGTTGGCCACCCACAGCGTGTGACGCCGGTGCGAGGTGGCGTCCCGCGTGACGAACACCTGCGAGATCGCCACGTCCAGGCCGGATGCGAGCGCGTCCCTCGCCTGGATGACGTCGTTGAAGCCCTTGCCGTACGGCAGGTCAACGGTCACCTTCGAACCGTCGCCATCGGCGGCCAGGCCGGGCGCGGCGAACTGGACTTGCTGACCGGGCTTCTCGGGGTGGCCGAGCTTGGCGGCGTAGTAGGCACGCAGCACCACGTCATGGGTGATGACCCGGTACCGCGACGGGATGACCGCCTGTCCTGCGATGTTCTTGCCGGCCGGACGGCCGTAGCGAGCGAGCAGCGGCACGACCAGCGCCGCCGCGCCCGCCGTGGTCCACGCCGATCCGGCGGCGAACATCGCTCCGGCACCGATGAGGACGGTCTCGCCGAGCACGACCATCCCGCGTCCGGTGCGGACCTTGGACACCTCACGGTGGAGCTTGAGCCACAGGTCCGCGTCGCCCTTGCTCGCGGCGGCCTGCCTCAACGGCTGCTGCTCCAGGACCCACCACCAACGCAACTGCTTGCCTGCCAGCTTGGCCGTGCCGAGCAGGGCGTAGCCAGTCATCCTGACCGCGTACCACGGCGCCCGGACGGCGTGATAGCCGGTGATGTGCAGCCAGCGGCCGACCGTCTTGCGTACGGCGGCCTCGAAGGTCACGCGGTCCCTGAACACCGGCGGGATGATCGGACGGCGAGCGCCCTCGGTGACCGCCTCGTCGCCCGCGGGGCTCGGGACCGTGCCCTCCGGGACCGGCGCGGACACGGTGTCGCCGGTCTCCTCCTCCGGCTTGTCCAGGACGACCTCATAGGAGGTGTCCTGCATCTCGGGCTCGGTCTCCGGTGCAGTGGGCAGGGGAAGGCGGACGACGTCGGCCATGGGCTTGGAAGTGCCGTTCAGGTTCATCGGGCGTCGTCTCCCTTGGTCGCGCTCACGGTCTCGGGGGCGGGCTCGGCGGTGGGGTCGGTCGGGGCCTCGGTCCTGAGGCGGCCGAGCAGGGCGCCAACGCGTTCGTTACCGGAAGGGCTCCCGGCCTTGCGCAGCTCGGCGGCGAGTGCGTCCCGGGTGAGGGCCTGGCCCTGTGCGGACAGATCGGAGGCGATGCGCCAGCCGAGCGGCATCAGGTCGTCCACGTCCGGGACGGACCGGGCCTTGCGGCTGCCTCCCGTCCGGGACCGGCGGCCGGACGCCGAGGCGGACCGTCCGGGCCCCGTCTTCCGGGCCGTCTTGGCGGCGGTCTCAGACGGCTCGGCCGGGTTGGCATCGGACGGTCCGGCCTCGATGGCGGGACGGTCCTCGGTGGCGGTCTCGTCAGCCGGGGCGAGTTCGCCGAGGCGGTACATGGCGCGGACGCGACGGGGAGCCTTGCGGCGCCAGGCCCAACGGCCGTAGGTGTCCTGGAGGTCGGTCAGGGCAAGGACGCGGTCCCGCTCACGGTGCAGGGCGTCCGGGTAGGAACGGATTTCCCACAGCACCATGCGGCGCCACAGCTTGAGCGTCGGCCACGGCGCCAGCACCCAGCGCGAGGCACGGATGCCGTCCATGCGCGTCCCGGCCTCGATACCGGCCCGGATGCGGACGACGTGTGAGCCGATCTCCACGGCCAGTACCCACAAGCAAGGCAGGACGGCGTGAGCGACGGCGCCGAACGGCGTGGTCTCGTCCGCCACGTTCAGGTAGACCGTGGCGGCCGTGAGCGTCCAGGGGATGAGCCGCAGCCAGCGGACGCGCATGTCCAGCCGGGCGAGCACGATGTCGAGTGCGGCGAAGATGGCAATGCCCAGGTCGATGCCGAGGGGCACGGTCCAGGCGAACCAGCCGAACGACGGCCGGGCGGCCTGCTCGACGGCGGCGAAGCTGTTGACGAACCCCAGCAGGCCGAGCACCGCCACGCACGCGGCGACCGTGGCAACGGCCGTGAACTCGTTGCCGGTCAGCGTGCGGAGGTGTGGCCGAGACCGGTCCATATCGACGGACGGCGGAGGCGGGGCCAGGCTGTCAGCCATGATGAGACTGCTCCTTGATCCTGGAAGGGATTGGGAGTCATCGGGGCGGCCGGTTTCTTGGCGGAGACAGGGCCGCCCCGATGCTCGGAACACGTTCGATGTCGCGGGTTTGAGGCCCGCCACGGTCAGGCCACCTCGCCCAGGGACGTGGCGGCCAGCTCGGCGATCTCCTCGGCGGTGAAGCGCGCCCAGACGCCGGATTCGGGCAGGGTCTTTAGGGCGTACTCAAAGCAGGTCTGACGCAGCGGGCAGGTTGCGCAGACCTCGATCGCGACCGCTTCGCGAGCCTCGCGCTCCTCGGCGCTCTCCTCGGTGAAGGCGTCCGGGCCAGTGTGCAGGTCCGGGTCGAAGCGGCACTGCGCGCCCTCGATCGGCTCACCACGCAGATCAACGGTCGTGGACGAGGGGTGAGCCAGGGCGATGCGGTTCATCTGAGATCTCCTGAGTGCTTGCTCTGGGCCAGAGCGGAATGGTCGGGATGCGGAGGCCGGACGTCAGCCCAGCGCGCCCGCGAACTGGCCGATCGCCGTGATCACCTTGTTGACCAGGTGCGCGGCGGACGTCGGGTTGTTCACGGCGTAGATCGCGACCGCGACGCCCGCGATCCACTGGCCGACGTGGCTGGTCTTCTGGGGGAACATGGCGAACCTCCTTGGCGTTGACCTGACCGGCTTGGCTAGTCAGGTTCCGTTGGCTCGCCATCATGGCTGGCTTGGCTAGTCAGGTCAAGCCCGAAGCTCGAAATCTTCCTGGCTTGGCTAGCCAGGGCTTACGCTGGGAGCCATGAGCGTGGAGACCGAAAGCCTTGGTGACCTGGACCCCGATGACCCTCGGACGCCCTCACAGCAGATCGCCAACAAACTTCGGGCGGCGATCCTCACTGGCCAACTCAAGTCAGGCGACAAGCTGCCCTCGCAGCCGGATCTGGCAGCGCGGTACGGCGTCGCACGCGAGACGGTCAAGGCAGCGCTTCGCATGCTCCAGAGCGAGCGCCTGGTCATCACCCGCCAGGGGAGCGGCTCCTACGTACGCGCGCAGACTGAGCGCCCAGTCGGCCTGAGGCCGCACATTGAGGCCGCGTTCGAGAGCCCGCACGTCGCCATCGACTTCGCCGGTTTCTCGGGCGAGACCCTGCACAACACCCTCATTGAGGTACTCGACAAGGTGCGGGCCGGTCGGCTGACTCCGGAGTCACTCAAGATCCGGATCATGATGTGCGACACCTCGGCACCCATGGCGCTCCCGCGCCGAGTGGGCACCGAGACCGCCGAGCCCGCCATCAAAAAGCGCGCCGACCGAATCACGCGCCGAGCCGTTGACGGCATCATCGACGCAGTCAACGAGCTAGTTGACCTGGGACTTCTCAAGTCCGGAAGTGCGGAAGTGCGGGTCCACGAGCTGACGCCCGCCTTCAAGCTCTACGTCCTGAACGGCGAGGAAGCGTTCTACGGCCTGTATCCGGTGGTCAAGCACTCGATCCGGCTGGAAGGGCAATCGACCGAGATCTTCGATCTCCTCGGCAAGGACACCACGCTCTTCCACTTCTCGGCGCACGACGACTCCGAGACGTCGAACGCCCCGCAGTTCGTCAAGGAGGCCAAGGCTTGGTTCGATGCCCTCTGGGGGACGATCTCGCGCGAGTACGAGCTGTGACCTCCCTGCACGCGCTCTTCGAGCAGGCCGAGGCCCTCCTCCTGGACTTCGACGGCCCAGTCTGCAAGCTCTTCGCCGGATACCCGGCCCAAGAGGCCGCCGACGAGATCCGCAGTCTCCTGGGCGACCACCAAGACCAACTCCCCGAGCACCTTAAGCACGGTCCAGACCCCCTGAAACTCGTGCGATGGATCGGCGCTAACACCCCCCAGTTGCTCCCAACAGCAGAGCAGGCTCTCGCCCGTGCCGAGTCCCGTGCAGCGGAGTCCGCCACCCCCACACCGCACGCAGACGCGATGATCCGAGCGACAGCCGAGTCCGGACGACCCGTCGTCATGGTTAGCAACAACTCAGCAGAAGCCATCTGGCGCTACCTGCGGGCTCACGGCCTGGACCAGCACATCCGAGCGGTAGTCGGTCGCGATCCTCAGCACCCTGACCAGATGAAGCCCGACGTCCGCCCGATCCTCCGGGCCGCCCAAGAGGCGGGCGTCCCGTCCGATCGATGCCTGCTCATCGGCGACACACCAACCGACATCGAAGCCGCCGAAAAGGCCGGCACCCCGACCATCGGCTACGCCAAGCGAGAAAGCCGCGTGCACGAGCTGGGGGCCGTCGGCGCTGACGTCGTCGTCGAGAGCATCGCCCTCCTCGCCGAGGCCGCCGGAGCCCTCCAACTGGACTCACAGTGACGGGCGCCTCTGTAAGCATCCCGGCCTCCGTAGAGCAGGGCATCTCCGCACGCTGGCCTGACCGAGCACCGGCCTGGCTGGACGAGGTCACGAACGAACTGGCAGAACTCTGCCGACGCTACAGAGCGGCCCCGATGTCGACATTCGACTCTCGATACGGCCTGGTGGTCGAAGTCGAGGCCGACACCGAACGCCTAGTGATGCGTTCCTCCCCAGACCCCGATGCGCTCTTTCAGGCAGAGGTCTCCCAGCAGCTAGCCAAGCTCGGCATCGGCCCCGATATCCGGGAGGTCATCGCCACGAAGTCGGGAGTGTGGACGGTCGCGGCCCGGATCCTCCCCGGCTACACCCTGAAGAACCGCCCCGTACCGGTCGAGCAACTGGCTGCAGCACTTCGGCCACTACGAGACCAGCCAGCATCGGCACACCTGCCAACCCTGACTGCCTGGCTGTCCAGCCGCCTCACAGCCACCGAGGACGTAGACATGCCGTCCGGACGCACAACGGCGCCCGAAGCCGAACGCCAGCATGCCGCCGCCCTGCTGTCCGAACTGGCTGAACAGCCCCCTCAAACGCTCTGCCACGGCGACACATCGTCCAAGAACATCCTCATGGGCCCTGCGGGGAAGCTGTACCTGATCGACCCGCGCGGCCTCTCCGGAGACATCGCCTATGACGTCGCCGTGGCCGCGTGGAAGACCACCAGTGATGACCCCCTACAGGACCGAGCCGCAGAGCTGGCGCGCCTGGTCGGAGTCGATACGGAACGAGTCCAAGCCTGGCTCGTCGTCGCCGAGGCCGCCCGTGTCTAGTGGGGGCCGCAAGGCCGCGCCGATGTGGCTAGACCTCGTCCTCCCGGAGGAGGTCTGCCGCGTGGCCTGCGCTCTTTGAGGATCTCCGGGACCCCGGAGGCTGCGGAACCTGCATCGGTTCTGCGTTCGTCCCGTACAGGCTCATAGTCCGTGGTCCCCAGTGACAGGCAACGTTGCCGTCCTCGTGAGCCCAGAAGGTCAGGCTCGTATAGGAGGACTGGAGGAGAGGCTCCGAGCAGTGCCTACAGACAACCATCGGCGCACCTATCGTTACGGCGTTCGCATTACAGGCGCGAATGGCCGATAAGGGTCCGCAGTTCGGCAGTCCGGTTGAGAGGAACGGACTTCGGAAGAGCATGGAGTGTACGCGCGGCACGGTGCCTATAGATCGGGTCGACAGGCACCTTGTCCCTGACGAACGATTGCATCACGTCAGCAGCCATTTCGAGCGCTATCCCCGGGTTGTGAGGCGCCTCGCACCATGCCTGATTGAGTCGCAAGAGCTTCCGGAATCTCATGCGCTCGTTGGCCTCGTACGCGGTCGCCCGAAATCCGGCGGCGAAGAATTCGCTCGCGCTCGGCTGCCGACGAAAGGCGTGGGCGACTGCGAGTGAGTTGTACATCTGCGATGGAGTGAGCTCGAAAGCGTTGGGCTTCGGTATCTCTGGCAGGCGCTGTTGCCAGTCGCGTACCTGCCGTTCATACTCCTCGGACAGTCCGGCGGGATCCGGCGATCGCGAGTAGTGCACCATGGCTTGCGAGTGCAGCCCCGCCAGAATGAGCTTCCCGTGCGGTTCCTCCGCCTCTTTCTCGATTACCTTGATGCCGCGTACCGCTGCTCGTGAGCCGAGTTCTGGGGTTCCATACCAGATTTCGGCAATCGATTCGCGATCGTAGGCACTGGCCACCGCTGCACGGTCACCGCATTGGTAGCCAAATTCTCGTGCGACGGACGCCGCTTGGCGAGCCTGCCGGATCTCTCCGAGCCTCGTGTGGAGTGTCGTGAGGAGTACCCCTTGCCACGCCATGACTCGATATCCGGCGCGCCGCCGAGTCCGGTCGTTGGCACGGTTAGCAAGGGATCGGGTGACGAGAAAGTCAGCGTGCACCTCGCCCAGAAGCGCACGCGTCGACTGAGGATGGGCAGCGGCGACCGCCCAGTCCTGAAAGATGCGGGTCTCGAAGTCGGAAATTTCAAGTCCGTTGCGTGTCGGGGCTGCACTCCGAAAGTGCATTATCTTCTCTCCTCCATTTACGACAGGCGTCAGCCCAACGAGCGCGATCCCGGAAAGTGCTTGCCTTCGCTTCATGTCACCTCTCGCCTTCGTCGAGCCGTTCGGGTTTATATCGCAGGGGTGTAGACGCCCCTAACCTTCTTGTTGAGTTTCGGGGGCGCGCACTGTGTGGTTGCCATGCTGCGCCTGCTCTGCGACTCTGATCGCCGTCTGATTTCGGAGTTCGTTTGCAGCTTCTGTCATCGCGTTGGATCTAGCGATCAGTTGCGTGGCGTAGTCGAAAGCTTGCCGCAAGTCCAAGGAGGAGCGGATTGCCGACATCGCTTCTTCGTGAGCGTCACTGATTCCGTCCAGAATCCTCGTGAACGTCTTTGGAGGAGTAGACGGGGGCGGGGGGAGGCGACCCTCATAATCAGATCTGGACCGAACAACGGATCTACTCCCTTGACGGCCACTTATGAGATCCTCGGCAACAAGTTGCCGCAAGGCGGCCTTGACGGTTTCCCGCGCAACGCCGTATCTCCTGGAAAGCTGTTGCTGAGAGGGAAGCCTTGTGTCTGGCTTCAAGTGGCCAGCCAGGATCGCCGATCTGAGTTGCGCCGCGATTTGCTTCGACGGCGAACGCGGATCCTCGGGATTCAGTCCGCTAAGTAGATCGTCAAGTCCCGGGGAGCGCCCAGAGTGCTCGCCGACCGATTGGCCATCGGTCCGCGATGAGAGGGGTCCACCGTTCATGAGGACCTGGCCCCGTCAGCGCCGCTGACGAAGGATTCGCACTGCGTGTTCCCCAGTCGTGCGGGCTCACCTTGTCCGGCCCTGCGTGCGATGACCTTGGGGTGTGGAGCGGTCCTCGGTCGGGCGGCCTCCGCCAGAGCGAGCCGCTCGGCCAACCGCTGCTGTGCATCACACAGGATCCAGAGCTCTACGTCAGTCCGCGCCTCGACCTCGGACACCGCGCCCCATCGGCGTTGGAAGTCGGTGAGGTCCTCAGTCCTGGTCGCGACGTACGTCCGATCTTCGAGCACGACCGACCAACCGTTGATCGCGGGTACGGCCTTGGCTGACTGCATGTGATGGCTCTCCTCAAGGCCAGCGGCGCCGGAGCGGAGTCCGAACTTGGCGAGCAGATAGCCAAAGCAGTGTACGTGCTACATAGAGCTATGCATAGCTCCCCGTGCCTTTATGCAGGTCAACGGGGCTCTACGTTTGTCGTGTGGGTGATCGTTCAGAGGTTCCGGAGTTCGATCCGCAAGGGCCGCAACTCGTCTACATGGCGTTTGCTGACCACATCGCGGCGCGGATCGCTGCTGGCGACCTCTCGCCCGGATCGCGGCTGCCGTCCGAACGCGAGCTTGCGGACGAATACGGCATTGCCTACATGACGGTACGGCTCGGAATGCAGGAACTTCGTGAGCGTGGCCTGATACTCACCGTGCATGGCAAGGGCACGTTCGTGGCCGAGCCACCTCAGGACGACACCAGCGAAGAACCTCAGGCAGACCGCTGAGGACTGAGGCCGGAACCCGCATGGTGTAGCTCGCCTCCAGGACCGACTGAACTGGGTGTTCGCGCCTGAGCTGTTTGTTTGCGGGACCGACTTCTATCGTGGCTGCAGGTGTGCGAGGCGGTGGCGTGGCAGGCGGAGTTCGCACGGCGGCAGGTCGAGGCTCGGCAACGTATTGAGGACCTTCGACAAGACCCGCCTCATACGTTCACTGCCCGGGGCGCAGTCAGCTGACCCATTCCGAGGATGCTCTCGGGAAGGGTATCGATCAGTTCGGTTCTCCACAGTGACCACACCTGGCAAATCTCTACAAGGCAGCCGTGACGAGCGCGATCATGAGCGGCATGATAGATCCCGTCACAGCGCCGTTGCCGCCACTCCTGATGCCGACTGGCCCTGGCCAGAGTGATCTGCTGATCCACTTTTGTGGGCGAAGGGAGAACTCGTTGTTCACTCCCGATGTGCCTGCGGACATCAGGGAGATGAATCCTGAACAGCGCCTAGATGCGATTCTCACCTCGCAGTCCATCCGTGCCTTCACCCCCTTTCGCGCCCATGTGCCAGCCGTGTGCCTGTCAGAAAGCCCTGGTCTCCACCTCGTTCACATGATCCGCGATCGGGGGATGCTTCCCTGGGGCATCCTGCTCCGCCGGTCCGATGTCATTGCCGCTGGAGGCGGCGGTATCGCCTACCCGCCTGACGCAGTCCACGAGCAGTGGCCAACGGACATACAGGTCTGGGGCAATCCCATCCGCAACGACGGTCGAGCCCTGATGGATTTCAGCTGGGAGCGCGAATGGCGGATTCCCGTGCCAGGCGGAGCGTTCTTCTTGCAACCCCAGGCCGTAGCAGCGATCCTGGTCGGCGACCAGGATTGGACGCCTACTCCTGTAGCCACCGAGTGGGTGAACGGCTACACGGGTGAACCCTTGCCCGGTCCCAGCGTTCCCGAAGCCATCGCCCTGCCGCACTACCCGGAAGCATGGACCAACGCCGTACGTCTGTACTGGGACGGGACTACTGTGGTTCACATCCAGTAGGACGTGGAACAACACCGCCGAGTCCTTAACGTGGTGTCTCTGTAGAACTCGGCTGGTCGAAGAGGCGACTCGGTTCGAGAAGAGCCGCAGCCAACCGCATGGGGACCGGGCGTCGTCCAGTCTCAGTTCTAGTCTCAGTTAGTCGTCATCCGGGGTTCGTTCGGGCCCGTTCATGGCCGTCCGGCCACGGACGATGGCTGGTCCCGCACGGGGTTGACCACCCGCTGAGCGACTGCGGAGTACTCCGCCGATCATGGGTGAACAGAGATCCGCAGACCTCGAAAGCGTGTGAAGGGCAACCTTCCGTGGGTTCGAATCCCACCACCACCGCCGCCGCGAGAAGGCCCCCTGGTCGGGGGCCTTCTTCGTTTTCCGGCCGGTCCGCGGTCCGTCTGCGGGCCGGTTCTGGGTGTTGTCAGCCGATGGTGACCAGTGCCACGCCCGCGACCGCCACCGCGAGCCCGAGGCGCTGGACGGCCCGGAGCCGCTCGCTGTAGGCGATCCTGGCCAGCAGGACGGTGATCGCCGGGTAGAGCGACGTCAGGACCGCGGCGAGGCTGAGCAGGCCCTGCTGCGCGGCGACGAAGTAGAGGCCGTTCGCGGACGCGTCCAGGATCCCCGACAGCAGCGCGAGGCCGATCAGGAGGCGTCCCGAGACCGGCGGGCCCTCGTTCCTGCCGGCCCTGGCGAGCAGGAGCAGCGCCGTGCCGATCACGACGAGGTTGCCGACCCGGGCCGCGACCAGGGGCCACAGCCCGCCGCCGTCGCCCGCCGTCTCCAGCAGGATGAAGAAGATCCCGAAGCAGGTTCCGGAGATCCCCGCCATCAGCGGGCCGGCGTCGTACCACCGGACGGCCTTCGGGGACGCCGCGTCCGGATCGTCCTTCTCCATGCTGACCAGGCCGATCGCGACCAGGCACAGCAGCACCCCGGCGAGGACGGTGGCGTCCAGGCGTTCCCCGCGCAGCGTGCCGACGGCGACCGGGAGCACGGCCGAGGCCAGCGCCGACACCGGAGCGACGACGCTCATCGGGCCGCGGGCGAGCGCCCGGTAGAACGTGATCAGGCCGATCCCGCCCGCCAGCCCGGCGCCGAACCCCCAGGCCAGCGACGGTGCGGTGGGGCGGCCGCCGATGATCACCGCGGCCGCCAGCACCACCGCGAGCCCGACCGGGACGCACCATGCCAGCGCCTTCAGCGCGGTCGACCGGCGGGAGACCGCGCCGCCGAGGAAGTCCGCGACGCCGTAGGCGAGGGCCGCCCCCAGCGCCAGCACGGTCACCATCAGGCGCCGCCGCCGATCAGGCGGCTCTCGATCCGCACGTCCGGGCTGAACTCGCGGAGCCGCGCCGCCAGCGCGTCCCCGGCCTCGTGGAGCCGCTCCAGCGGGTACGGCTCCAGGCGCTCCAGCAGGAAGAGCGCGTTCCGCGTCGACTCGGTGATGCGCGTGCGCACGCACTGCCGCCAGTTCCAGCGCCGGCAGGTCACGCCGAGGTCGTCGCGCCACACCACCTCGCCGGCCGCCGGGTGCTCCGTGACGGTCTCGCCGCCGGCCACGGTGTCGAACGGCTCGTCGCCGCTCGCCCGGACGAGCCGGGCCGCGCCCTGGTAGGCGTCGAGGTCCTCGCCGCCGATCGGGAGCACGTACTCGACGCTGACCGCGTTGTAGGCGTCCACGACCCTGTTGATGGAGGGGAGGGCGTCGGCCCTCCTCAGCAGGGCGTCGATGGACGACCGCGTACGCTGGGGCTTGGCCCCGAACGCCCGGTACGCCTCCCGCCACGCCTCGACGTGCGGGTCCTGCGCGGCGCCGTCGGGGACCTTGGCGTCCGGTTCGCCGCCCGGCCCGTTCACCAGGCCCTCGGCGGTCATGGCGAGCACCGTCGCGTCGGGGCGCAGGTCCCGCACCGCTTGGTCTATGACGATCCGCTCCAGCATCGCAACCTCCGTCCGGTCATTTTAATGAACTCTAAATGTCATCCTACCGACCGCACCATAGGGTTGGGGCCGTGAGTGATCAGGACGCGATCGGCGAAGCGGTGGCCAGGACCGTGCGGGCACTGCGCGCCGGCCACGGCTGGAGCCTCGACGAGCTGGCCGGCCGCGCCGGGGTGAGCAAGGGCGTACTGGTCGGTCTCGAACAGGGGCGCGGCAACCCCAACCTCGGTACGCTCATTCGCATCTCGGACGCGCTGGGCGTACCGCTGACCCGGCTCGTGCAGGTCGAGGAGCACCCGCCCGTACGGGTGTTCCCGCCGGAACGGCACGTGGTCCTGTGGGAGGGCCCGGCCGGCGGCACCGGCACGCTCCTGGGCGGCAGCGATCCGCGGCCGTCCCTGGAGCTGTGGCGCTGGGAGCTGCGGCCGGGGGAGGTCAGGGAGAGCGACGCGCACGTACCCGGGACCAAGGAGATCGTGTACGTGGAGGAAGGGGTCCTCACCCTCACCGTGGACGGCCGCAGCGACATCGTCCGCGCCGGCACCGCCGCCGTGTTCGTCGGCGACCGGCCGCACGCGTACGGCAACGCGGGGGAGGACGGGCTGCGGTTCGTCCTCGCCGTCCTGGATCTGTGACGGCCCCCGACTCGGGATCCTTGGAGCGGGCCAGCGCGTTGAAGGAGTGTGCAGCCGGTGAACGGAAACGAGTCCCAGGGCATCTCCGGTACGGTCATGGCCCTCGGCTCCGGTACCGCCTGGCAGGTCGTCTCCCCCGCCGCCATCGAGGCCCCGCACCTGCTCGCCGCGGTCGCCGTGGGGGCTCCCGGCGAGGTGTGGGTGGCCGGCCACGCCCGTTCCCGCCCGCTGATCGCCCGCTGGGACGGCACGTCCTGGACGACGCCGCCCGCGCCGCCGGCCGAACCGTCCCATATCGGTGCCGGTTTCCAGGGGATCGACGCCGCTCCGGAACGTGCCATCGCGGTCGGCGGCGCCTATGACCGCGTGAACGCGACGGAGGTCCCGCTGATCCGGCACTGGGACGGCACCTCCTGGCAGGACCACGCGCCGGAGGGGACGGGCTACGTCCTCACCGGCGTCGCCCTCTTCCCCGGTGAGGCCTGGGCGGTGGGCCACGGCCTCCCTTGGAACGCCCCAGGCCCCGTGGCCCTGCACCACTCTCAGGGCTCCTGGCGGCTCGTAGCGCTGCCGCCCGTCCCGAAGGGCAAGCTCCTCGCCGTCTCAGGCACCGCGCCCGACGACGTCTGGGCCGTCGGCGCCGCCGACCGCGCCGCCCTGATCATGCACTACGACGGCCGCGCGTGGACGCGCGCCGCCGCACCCTCGACCCGCTTCCCCCTCACCGACGTCGTGGCGCTCTCCCCCTCCGACGCCTGGGCGGTCGGCCGCGACCGTGTCCTGCACTGGAACGGCCGCAAGTGGAGCCGTGTCAGGACCCCGCTGACCTCGGCCAACACCGTCACCGCCCGCGCGCCCGGCGACCTCTGGGTCGCCGGCGGCCACGGCGAACTCGCCCACTACGACGGCGCCCGCTGGACCCTGGCCGACTCCCCGCAGGGCCGGACCGCCGTCTGGCTGGCCTCGGCATCCTCCGGGTCCGCCACCTGGCTGGCCGGCTCCCACCAGGCGACCCGCCAGACCCCCACGCCCCCGCCTCAGAGCATCTCCGCGGAGTCCTAGCGGGCGGGGCGCGCTCGGTGCGGGCTCAGATCCGCACGGGCATCGCCAGGTAGCGGAAGCCGGTGTCCTCGCCGGTGTCGGTGGCGTGGTCGTCGTCGGACTTGTCGGGGACGGCGCTGAGGAGGGCCGCCTTGGTCGGGGCGGTGCACTGGAGGCGGGCGAACTCGGTGTCGATGCCGGCCAGGCCGTCCAGGAGGTACTGGGGGCTGAAGGCGATGTCGATGTCGTCGCCGTCGAGGAGGGCGGGGAGGCTCTCGTTGGCGCGGGCGTTGTCGCCGGAGGCGGCGCGGACGCGGACCTCGCCGGGCGTGAAGGCCAGCCGGACGGGCGTGTTGCGCTCGGTGACCAGCGCGACCCGCTTGATGGCCTCGGTGAACGGGGCGACGCGGACGCGGGCGGTGGTCGTCCAGGTGCCGGTGAGGCGGGAGCGGTAGTCGATGAACTGGTCGTCGAGCAGGCGCGTGGTCATGCTGCGGCCGCCGCCGGAGACGCCGATCAGCACGTCGCCGGAGCCGGCCAGGTCGAGGGTGACCTCGGCGCCGGGCTTGATCGCCTTGGCGGTGTCGGCGAGGGTGCGGGCCGGGACGACGACGCCCGCGGTGAACGCGGGGTCGGCGGGCGTCCAGGTGAGTTCGCGGGCGGCGATGCGGTAGCGGTCGGTGCAGGCCATCCGCATGGTGGCGCCGTCGATGTCGAGCCGGACGCCGGTCAGCATGGGCAGGGTGTCGTCGCGGCCGGCGGCCGGGGTGACCTGGGCGACGGCGGCGGCGAACAGGTCGCCGGGGACGGTGCCGGCGTGCGCGGGCGGCTCAGGGAGGGCGGGGTAGTCCTCGACGGGCAGGGGGAGCAGCCCGAACTCGGCGCTGCCGCACGTGAGGACAACCTCGGAGCCCTTCAGCGCGACGTCCACCGGGTGCGGCGGGAGGCTGCGGACGATCTCGGCGAGGAGGCGGCCGGGGACCAGCGCGCGGCCCGGCTCGGCGACGGTGACGTCCTCGCCGGTCAGGACGGCCTGCGCGGAGACCTCGTGGTCGAACCCGGCGAGGGAGAGCGAGCCGTCCGACGCCTCGATCAGGAGGCCCGCCAGGACGGGGAGCGCGGGGCGCGACGGCAGCGTGCGCGCCGCCCACGCCACCGCGTCCGCGAGCGCCTGCCGATCGACCCGGAACTCCATCGTCTCCCCCTCGTCGCGCGAAAAGCCGTGCACCGGGAACGGTAGCGGCCGGGTCCGACAGCCTAGAAGCCCGGCGGCTCAGGCGGCTCAGGCGGCTCAGGCGGCTCAGAAAAGGGTCTCGGCCTTCACCCGCTTCTCGAAGTCGAGGAGGTAGCGCTTGCGGTCGAGGCCGCCGCCGTAGCCGGTGAGGCCGCCGGTGGAGCCCACGACGCGGTGGCAGGGGACGATGATGCCGATCGGGTTGCGGCCGTTGGCGAGGCCGACGGCGCGGGACGCGCTGGGGTTGCCGAGCTCCTGCGCGAGGGTGCCGTACGTGACGGTCTCGCCGTACGGGATCTCCTGGAGGGCGTTCCAGACGCGCTGCTGGAACGGGGTGCCCTGGAAGGCGAGGGGGAGCGTGAACGCGGTGAGCTCGCCCGCGAAGTAGGCGCGAAGCTGTTCGGCTATGGGGGTGAACGTCGTGTCGCCGTCGGCGGGGACGCCGAAGGTCTCCTCTGGTGGGCGATGCCGTTGGTTGTTCATGTAGAGGCCCGTAAGGGCGTCGTCGGTCATCACCAGGGTGAGGGGCCCGACGGGGCTTTCTATGGTGGTGTGCGTGCGCATGGCGTGCTCCTTCAGGCCGAAGGTCTCAGACGGGGGGCTCTCAGACGGGCAGGTCGTTGATGGGGTGGTCGCCGGTCGCCCACAGGTACTGGACGGCGTACGCGCGCCAGGGGCGCCAGGCGGCCGCGCGCTGGGTCAGCGCGACGGGGGTGGCGGGCAGTCCGAGGTCGCGGGCGGCCGCACGGATGCCGAGGTCGGTGGGGGTGAACGCATCGGGGTCGCCGAGCGCGCGCATGGCGATGGTCTCGACGGTCCAGGGACCGATGCCGGGGAGGGCGCCGAGTCTCGCCCTGGCCTCGTCCCAGTCGCTTCCGGCACCGAGGTCGATCTCGCCGGCGGCGAGGGTCGCCACGAGGGTGGTGAGGGTGGTGCGGCGGGCCTGCGGGAACGCGAGGGTGACCGGGTCGAGTTCCGCGAGTGCCTGCGGGCTCGGGAACAGGTGGGTGAGGCCGCCCGCCGGGTCGGTGATCTGCTCGCCGTGGGCCGTCACCAGGCGTGCCGCGTGGGTGCGGGCCGCCGCGGTCGACACCTGCTGGCCGAGTACGGCGCGTACGGCGAACTCGGCGGGGTCGGCCGTACGGGGTACGCGGCGCCCGGGTGCCTTGTCCACGAGGGGCGCCAGCACGGGGTCCGTGCGCAGGAGGTCGTCGACCGCGACCGGATCCGCGTCCAGGTCCAGCATGCGGCGGCACCTGCTGATCGCCATGGCCAGGTCGCGCAGGTCGGTCAGCGTCAGGGAGCACGCGACGTGGTCTGGCTGGGGCGTGAGCGCGACGATGGCGTGCCCGTGGGGGAGGCGGAGCGTTCTCCTGTAGGCGCCGTCCCGCCACTCCTCCACGCCGGGTACGCCCGTGGCCACCAGGTGGCCGAACAGGTTGTCGGGACATAGGGGAGCGCGGAAGGGCAGCCGTAGGGAGAGCGCTTGTGTGCCTGCGGCGGGGTGTCCGCGCGCGACCCGGTCCCGGAGTTGGCTGGGGGTCAGCGCGAAGACCTCCCGTACGGTGTCGTTGAACGCCCTGATGCTGGCGAATCCGGCCGCGAACGCGACGTCCCCCATGGGCAGGGCGCTGGTCTCTATCAGCAGGCGGGCCGTCTGGGCCCTCTGGGCGCGGGCCAGGGCGAGCGGGCCCGCGCCCAGTTCGGCGCGGAGCTGCCGTTCGATCTGCCGGGTGCTGTAGCCGAGGCGCGTCGCCAGCCCCGGCACTCCTTCACGGTCGACGACGCCGTCCGCTATCAGGCGCATGGCGCGGGCCACCACGTCCGCGCGGTGGTTCCATTCGGGGGAGCCGGGGCTCGCGTCCGGGCGGCAACGCTTGCAGGCCCGGAAGCCCGCCTGCTGCGCCGCGGCCGCGCTGGGGTAGAAGCGCATGTTCGCCGGCTTCGGCGGAACCACCGGGCAGCTGGGCCGGCAGTAGATGCCGGTGGTGACGACGCCGGTGTAGAACCAGCCGTCGAACCGCGCGTCCTTGGAGCGCACCGCTCGTACGCAACGTTCCACGTCCTCGTGCATGGGTTCAACGATCGCCGATGTCAGCCGCCTTCACTAGCGAGAATCCGACATCTACCTGGCGGTGGGATAATCGTCCCAGGGGCGGCGACGGGCGGCCCGGAAGGCCGGGGACGCGCGCGTGGACATCGAATGGACGCAGGACGGCGAGTCGCGTTCGGCCCTCTGGCGTTCCGAGAACGGCGCGCCCCCGCCGAGGCGGATCGTGGTCGCCGACGACCGGACGAAGGCCGACGACGCGTACCGGCTCGCCTGCGAGGGTACAGCGCTGCTGTGGCGCGGCGACTTCCAGAACGCGCGGCAGCTCCTCCAGGCCATGGCGCGGCGCGTGGACCGTACGCCCAAGCGCAAGAAGCGGAAGGCCCCCGAGCCGTCGCGGGTGCAGGCGTTCCATCTGCATCGCCAGGCGCAGGGGCAGCGGGCCCGCACGCTGGGCATGCTCCTCATCCCCATCGAGGCGGGGCATGTCGTACCGCTCCGGCGCGCGCCTGATGTACGGCAGGCCTGCACCGAGGCGTACGGGCAGGCCGACGAGCCCTATGTGGTGTCCCTACGCGAACTCCTGGGCGTGGTGGGCGCGCACGAATGGCGGACCAAGGGCGTGGAGATACCGGCGCTCTCGGGTGAGCGCATCCATCCGCACTACGGGGTCTTCTCCCCGGTACGGGGCGAGTACGTGGACCTGGTGGCCGAGGCTCCGATCCCGCATGGGACGAAGCTCGCGTACGACATCGGCACCGGCACCGGGGTGCTGGCGGCCGTCCTGTCCCGGCGGGGCATCGAACGGGTCGTCGCCACCGACCAGGACCCGCGCGCGCTCGCCTGCGCCCGCGAGAACGTCGCCCGCCTGAATGTCGGCGTCGACGTCCAGGAGGCGGACATGTGGCCGTCCGGAAGGGCCGATCTGGTGGTGTGCAACCCGCCGTGGGTCCCCGCGCGCCCAAGCTCACCCCTGGAGTACGCCGTGTACGACCCCGACGGCCGCATGCTCAAGGCGTTCCTCGCGGGGCTGTCCGAGCGCCTGGAGCCGGGGGGAGAGGGCTGGCTCGTCCTGTCCGACCTGGCCGAGCATCTGGGCCTGCGCACCCGCGAGGAGCTGCTGGAGGCGTTCGCGGCGGGCGGCCTGGAGGTCGCCGGCCGCCTGGACGCCGAGCCGCGGCATCCGCGCGCCTCCGACCCCGGCGACCGCCTCCACGCGGCTCGCGCGGCCGAGGTGACGTCCCTCTGGCGCCTGCGGGCCGCTTCAGATTAAGCCCAGGGTGGGCTCGGGCTGATCCTCCAACGCCCGGTCCCGGGGTCCGCCATGCGCGCTATAGTAAACGAACGTACATTTACTAAGGAGGCCCCATGCGACCGACCGACACCACCGCCCTCGTCGCCGGCGGCACGCGCGGCGCGGGCCGGGGCATCGCCACCGAGCTGGGCGCCACCGGGGCGACCGTGTACGTCACCGGGCGCACGACCCGCGAGTCGCGCTCCGACCTCGACCGTCCGGAGACGATCGAGGACACCGCCGAGCTGGTGACCAAGGCCGGCGGAACGGGCATCCCGGTGCGCTGCGACCACTCCGAGCCCGAGCAGGTACGCGCGCTGATCGAGCGGATCGGCGCCGACCACGGGCGGCTCGACCTGCTGGTGAACGACGTCTGGGGCGGCGACGCGCTCACCGAGTGGGACAGCAGGCTCTGGGAGCACGATCTGGGCAACGGGCTCAAGCTGCTCCACCGCGCGGTCGACACCCACATCATCACCAGCCACTTCGCGCTCCCGCTGATGATCCGGCGGGGCCGCGGGCTGGTCGTCGAGATCACCGACGGGACCGAGCGGTTCGTGGACGAGATGCTGGACGGCTACCGCGGCGCGTTCTTCTACGACCTGGCCAAGCAGTCGGTGATCCGGCTCGCCCGCAACCAGGCCGCCGAGCTGCGCCCGCACGGTGTCGCCGCGCTCGCGCTGACCCCGGGTTTCCTCAGGTCGGAGGCCATGCTGGAGCTGTTCGGGATCACCGAGGCGAACTGGCGGGACGGCGCCGCCAAGGACCCCCACTTCGCCCAGTCCGAAACCCCCGCCTACATCGGCCGCGCGGTCGCGGCCCTCGCGGCCGACCCGGACATCATGGCCAAGAGCGGCGGCTCGTACGACACCGGAGAGCTGGCCAAGGAGTACGGCTTCACCGACGTGAACGGGACGCAGCCCGACTTCGCCGCGTACTACCGCGACTTCTTGGCCGCCTCCAAGGGGGACGCGGAGGACTCCTGACCAACGGCATCGTCCACGGGCGCCTCCTGGCCCGCCTCGAAGGCCTTCCCGTAGGCGTCGTCTCCCAGGGCCTCCCGTACGCGCGCGGCAATGCGGTCCACATCTCCGCGTTCGGCCGCCGGTAGGGGAACGCCCGTGGACGCCCTGGCCGCGTGCGCCGCTCCCAGCAGCCACGCCGCCCGCTCATGCTCACCGGCGAGCGCCCGTGCCCCCGCCAGCCCCTCCAAGGCCAGCGCCAGCGCCCGGCGGTCACCGGTGCTATGGGCGGCGGCCAGGCCCTCCCGGTGCAGCGCCAGCGCCTCGCCCGCGGCGCCCCGCGCCTCGGCCGCGAAGCCCAGCTCGGCCAGGATGAGCGCGACGCCGCCCGCCCCCTCCCAGCGCCGGCACCAGTCCAGCCACGCCCGCAGATGGCGCTCGGCGTCGTCCAGGCGCCCCTGCCGCCGGGCCAGCATCCCCAGCCCGATCTCGGCGTACTCCTCGCCGCGCGGGAACGACCGCTCCGCCGCCAGATCCCGGGCCCGCCGGTGCAGCTCCGCGGAGCGCGCGTGGTCGCCGGTCAGCAGCGCGACGCGGCCCAGGCGGGCGAGCATGCCGGACACCTCGTTCCAGAGCCCGAGATCCTCGGCGACGCGCAGCCCGTCCCGGCGCACCCGCTCCGCGCCCGCGTGATCCCCGGTGATCTCGGCCAGCTCGCCGAGGACGCGCACGGCCTGCAGCTCGCCCCAGCCGTCGCCCAGCTCGCGGAACAGCGCCCGGCTCTCCGCCCCGGCCGTTCCGGCATGCCGTACACCGCCGGGCTCCCCGCGGTAGAGCGCCACCTCGGCGTGCACGCTCAGCGCCGCGGCGGCGCCCCACCGGTCGCCCAGCGCCCGGTACTCGCGCAGCGCCCGTTCCACCAGCTCGGACCCGGCGAACGCCGCCCCGAACCCCAGCGTGCAGTAGCCGAGCAACCAGCACGCCCAAGCCCGCCCGGCCGGATCGTCGATCTCGTCGTACCGCCGTACGGCCACACCCGCGAGCCGGAGCGGATCGGGATCGCTCCCGTCGAGCACCAGCAGCGCCATGGCCGCCCGCCACACCGCGGCCGCCGCACGCCTCTCCTCGGCACGACGGCCCTGCGCATTTGCCCGTTCTGCCGGGCCGCCGGCATCGCCGGCCGGCGACAGGGCCATGCGGAACGAGCGGTGGGCCTCGGTGAAGCGGCCGCGCAGGAACCAGTACCAGCCGAGCGCGTTGACCAGGCGCAGCGCGTCCTGCTCGGCGCCGTCCTCCAGCGCGCCGGCCAGCGCGGCACGGAGGTTGGCGGTCTCGGCGTCCAGGCGTTCGAGCCAGCGGCGCTGCTCGTGGCCGCGCAGGAGCGGTGCGGCGCGTTCCGCCAGCGCGATGTAGTGGTCGCGGTGCAGGCGGCGGACGCCCTCGGACTCCCCTGCCTCGGCCAGACGTTCCCTGGCGTACGCGGCGACCGACTCCAGCAGGCGGTAGCGGACGCCGTCGCCGGGCGTCTCCACGAGAACGACCAGGGAGCGCTCGACGAGCCGCCCCAGAAGATCGACCACCTCGTCCGCCCGCACGTCCGCGCCCGCGCACACCGCCTCGGCGGCGCTCAGCGTGCACCCGCCGGTGTGCGCGGCGAGGCGGCGGAGCACGGCGCGTTCGGGTCCGGACAGCAGCTCCCAGCTCCAGTCGATCACCGCGCGCAGGGTGCGCTGGCGCGGCGGCACGCCGCGCGGGGCCGAGCTCAGCACCCGGAACCGGTCGTCCAGCCGGGCGGCCAGCTCCCGCACCCCCATGGCCCTGACCCGGGTGGCGGCCAGCTCCAGGGCGAGCGGGATGCCGTCCAGGCGGCGGCAGATCGCCACGACGTCGGCGGCGTTCCGGACGTCAAGCGCGAAACCCGGTGCCGCGGCCGCCGCGCGGGCCACGAAGAGCCGGACCGCGCTCGACCGCCGTTCCAGCTCCCCCGGACCGTCCGGCGCATCCGCCGCCGGAAGATCGAGCGGCGGTACGGCCCGCAGCCGCTCGCCCATGATCCCCAGCGCGTCCTGGCCGGTCGCCAGGACGCGCAGCTCCGGCGCCTCCCGCAGCAGCACCGCGACAAGCTCGGCGACCGGTTCGACGACGTGCTCGCAGTTGTCCAGCACGAGCAGCGCCCGGCGGGGCCGTACCGCCTCGACGAGCCGTTCGAGCAGCGGGCGCGAGCGCTCCTCCGGCGCGGGACGCGCCGTCGCGCCGTCCCGGACCCCGAGCGCCGCCGCGACCGCCTCGACGACCCCGGCGGCCGCGCCCCGGCCGGGAGCCAGCGCGGCGAGTTCCACGGCCGGCACGCCTCCGGGGAACGCGCCCGCCGCCCGCCGCGCGGCCTCGTACGCGACCCGCGTCTTGCCCACGCCGCCGGGCCCGGTCAGAGTGACCAGGCGTTCGGTACCGCCGGCCAGCAGCCCGCGCACCTCCTGGACGATCTCCTCGCGGCCGATCAGCTCGGTCAGCGGCGCCGGCAGGTCCGCCCCCGGGACACCCCGGACCGGACGCGGCTCCAGCGCCGCGTCCTGGCGCAGGATCGCCTGATGGAGGGCCGCCAGCTCCGGGCCCGGGTCCAGGCCCAGCTCGTCCCTAAGAAGGTCGCGCGTCTCGGCGTAGGCGGCCAGCGCCTCGCTCTGGCGGCCCGACAGATAGAGGGCCCGAACATGCGCGGCACGCAGCCGCTCGCGCAGCGGATGCGCGCCGACGAGCGCACCGAGCTCCCCCGCCAAGAGGGCGTGCTCGCCCAGCTCCAGGCGCGCCTCGGCGAGATCCTCGACCGCCACGAGCCGCTGCTGCTCGAGGCGCTGCGCCTCCGCCCGCGCGAACTCCTCGTCCGCGAACCCGGCGAACGCCTCCCCGCGCCACAGCTCCAGCGCCTCCGCCAGCAGCGCGGCACGCCGCCGGGGATCGCCCCCGCGCGCCCGCCGCAGCAGATCCTCGAACCGGTCCGCGTCGACATCGCCGTGCCCCGTCCCGAGCAGGTAACCGGGGGAGCTGAACACCAGCAGATCCCGCGCTCCGGCCTCCGCGAGCGCACGCCGGAGCTGCGACACCTTGGCGCGCAGCGTCTTCGCGGCCCCGCCCGGAGGCTCCGCACCCCACAGGGCCTCGATCAGCCGGTCCGCGGGCACCGGACGCCCGCGATGGACGAGCAGGACGGCCAGCAGCGCCCGGACCTTGGTCTCGGGCACGCGAACCGCGCTCCCGTCCGCCGCCCGCACCTCCAGCGACCCCAGCACCCCGAAACGCACGCCGCCACGGTAACCGGACCACAACCCGGCCGGAGCCCGACCACAACCGCCCTCTCGCACAGTGGACCCGTAACCACCGATTGAGGAGCGACTCGATGACCGACAAGACACCCGTGACGATCCTCGGACTCGGCGCCATGGGCGCCGCGCTCGCCGCCGCGCTGATCGAGGCGGGACACCCGACGACCGTGTGGAACCGTTCGCCCGAGAAGGCCGGCCCGCTCGTGGAACGCGGCGCGACCCGCGCGGCGACCGTCGCCGACGCGGCCGCGGCGAGCCCCCTGGTGATCGCCTGCCTGCTCGACCACGAGGTCGTGGACGCGCTGCTCGGCCCGGCCGCGGACGCCCTGTCCGGCCGCGACCTGGTCAACCTCACCAACGGCACGCCCGAGCACGCCCGTACCGCCGCGGCATGGGCGGACCGGCACGGCATCGCCTACGTGGACGGCGGGATCATGGCGACTCCCCCGCTGATCGGCGGCCCGGACGCGTTCATCCTCTACAGCGGATCACAGGCGGCGTTCGACCGGCACCGGGAGACCCTCGGGGAGCTCGGCGGCGCGCGCTTCCTGGGGGAGGAGCCCGGTATGGCGGCGCTGTACGACCTGGCACTGCTCAGCGCGATGTACGGAATGGCCGCCGGCGTCCGGCACGCCCAGGCCATGGTCGGCGACGAGCGGGCCGAGGCGTTCTCCGCCGAATACCTCACACCCTGGCTGCAGGCCATGGCCGGCCCGATCGCCGCGGGCGCGGCCGGCGAGGAGTCGGACTCCCCGCTCGGCATGCAGGCGGTCGGCCTGGCCAACATCGTGGCGGGCGCACGCGGCGCGGGCACCCCGCTCGACCTGCTCACCCACATGCTCACGCCCATGCGCGACATCGTCGCAGCCGGGTACGACGACCTGCTCCCACCGCTGATCGACGAGATCGCCACCGCCTGAGCCCTCCGGACGGACCCGCGTCATCGTGGGTCCGTCCAACAGTTCGCTAGAATCTCCGCATGACGACGGGGGACGACGCGCGGCCCGCACGCCTCAGCCACACGCCGAGCTGGCTCATCAGCCAGGTCTCGACGCACAGCCACCGGCTGGTCCACGAACGCTTCGCCGCCGCCGGCGGCCGCGGCTACCACTACCGGCTGCTCGCCGCCCTGGAGGAGTTCGGCCCGGCCAGCCAGGCCACCCTCGGCCGCCGCACCGGGATCGACCGCAGCGACGTCGTCGCCGCCCTCAACGAGCTCGCCGCCCGCGACCTCATCGAACGCGCCCCCGACCCGGCCGACCGCCGGCGCAACATCATCACCCTCACCACCGCCGGCCGCCGCCAGCTGGAACGCCTCGACGGCGTCCTCACCCAGATCCAGGACGAACTGCTGGCCCCCCTCTCACCCGCCGAACGCGACCAGCTCACCGGCCTCCTCGTACGAATAGCCGACCACCACGGCTCCCCCTGACCGGCCTCAGTACCGGCTCTCCTGACCGTCGATCACGATGGTCATGCTTGACCTTGACACTGGCGGCAGGGTCACAGACTCATCCCCATGAGCACCGCAAACCCCAGGACCGTCATCGTCACCGGAGCCGGCACAGGCATCGGCCGCGCCACGGCACGCGCGTTCGCGGACGAGGGCGCGCACGTCATCGCGGTCGGCCGCCGCCCCGAACCGCTCACCGAGACCGCCGCCGGCCACCCGAACATCCACCCCCTCACGGCCGACATCACCGCCGACGGCGCCGCACAGAAGATCATCGACTTCGCCCTGGCGTACTCCGGCCGGCTGGACGTCCTCGTCAACAACGCCGCCATCGTCCAGAGCGGCCCGCTGGACTCGATCACCCGCCAGACGATCGACCCCCAGGTGGCGACCAACCTCGTCGCGCCCATCCTCCTCACCCAGGCGGCCCTAACCGTCCTCCGGAACGGCGTCGTCGTCAATGTCAGCACCTCGATCGGACAGCGCGCCTGGCCGGGCAACTCCGTCTACGCCGCCACGAAGGCCGCCCTGGAGACGCTGACCCGTGCCTGGGCCGTCGAACTCGCACCGCGCGGCATCCGCGTCCTGGCCGTCGCCCCCGGCGCCACCGAAACCCCCATCGGAGAACATCAGGGCCTGACCCCCGACCAGATCGCCGCCGTACGGAAATGGCAGCTCGAACAGACCCCGATGGCCCGCATCGGCCGTCCCGAGGAGGTCGCCTGGGCGATCACCGGGCTGGCCTCCGCGAAGGCGTCCTTCGTCACCGGCACCGTCCTCCCCGTCGACGGAGGCGCCGTGATCGCGTGATACCTCTATCGGATGCGGATCGGTGAGCTGGCACGGGCCACGGGCACCACACCCCGCGCCCTGCGCCACTACGAGCAGGCCGGCCTGATCGACTCGGCGCGCGCGGGCAACGGCTACCGCGTCTACGACCAACGCGCCGTCACCCGCGTCCGCAACATCCGCGTCCTCCTGGAGGCGGGCCTCACAGTGGACGACGTGCGCGCCTTCCTCCCCTGCCTGGACGGGGACGTCCGCGCCGCGCCCTCACCCGAAGGCATCCGGATCGCCCTGGACCGCCTCGCCGTCCTCGACGCCCGCATCGCCGCCCAGACCAGGGCACGGAACCGCCTGGCCGACGCGCTCCAAGCCGTGACAGGCGGCGCCCCGCCGCGCTGACGGAGAACGGCTACTGCGCCATATCGACGAAGCGGCTGTAATGACCCTGGAACGCCACGGTGACGGTGGCGGTCGGACCGTTACGGTGCTTCGCCACGATCAGGTCGGCCTCGCCCGCCCGGGGCGACTCCTTCTCGTACGCGTCCTCACGGTGAAGAAGCACCACCATGTCCGCGTCCTGCTCGATGCTCCCCGACTCACGAAGGTCCGACACCATGGGCTTCTTGTCCGTACGCTGCTCCGGACCACGGTTGAGCTGGGACAGCGCGATGACCGGCACGCCCAGCTCCTTGGCCAGCAGCTTGAGCGAACGCGAGAACTCCGACACCTCGACCTGCCGGCTCTCCACCCGCTTGCCCGACGTCATCAGCTGCAGATAGTCGATGATCACCAGCCGCAGGTCGTGCTGCTGCTTCAGCCGCCGGCACTTGGCCCGGATCTCCATCATCGACATGTTGGGCGAATCGTCGATGAACAGCGGCGCCTCGGCCACCTCGCTCATCCGCCGCGCGAGCCGCGTCCAGTCCTCGTCCTGCATCGTCCCCGAGCGCATCGCGTGCAGCGCCACCCGCGCCTCCGCCGAGAGCAGCCGCATCGTGATCTCGTTGCGCCCCATCTCCAGGCTGAAGAACGCCGAGGTCAGCCCGTGCTTGATGGACGCCGCCCGCGCGAAGTCCAGCGCGAGCGTCGAGTTGTGCGTCGGGATGCAGGAACGCCCCGCCAGATACATGTGGTCGGCGTTGTCGACCTGAACGCACCGCACCGGCACGCTCGGAATCGGCCGCACGTCCACGATGTAACGCACCCGGGCCTTCGGATCCACCGTCCTGCGCTGCCGCGCCAGCTTGCGCGGCAGCCGGAAGACCGGCTCGGCCGGGGTGAAGTTGATCCGGTAGAGCGTCGAGGTCTCCGGCGAACGCCCCTTGACCGGCTTGGTCGTCATCGTCGCCCGGTAGCCGAGGCTCAGGATCAGCTCGTGCGCCCCCTCGGCCAGCCGCCTGTTCACGAAGGCGAGCTGGACCTGCCCGATCTCGGAGACGTATCCGTCGGTGTCGAGCATCCCCGCCAGCAGCGCCCGCCGCTGCGCCTCCGACGCGCGTAGATAGCGCGCGGGGACATGCTTGTTCCGATAGACGCCCAGCTCTCTGAGCTTCGTGATGAGCCCGGGGAGGCCGAAGTTCCCCGGAGTCCTGCGCCGGGTGATCGGCTGCCCGGCCGCCTCGATCTGTTCGAGGATCTCCTCATCGAAGCAGGTGATGGTTCCGGCTGCGCTGCTCCCGTCACCGAGCCAGGCGCCCAGAACATACGGATCGACAGGCAGCTCCGCAGGAGGGAGCTGGAACGGCGCCGCGACATCGACCGCGTGGTTGGGACGGTTGTCGCCATCACAGCGCACGCTGGCCGCGATCTCTTCGGTCGTCTTGATGGGCCGATGCTGAGCCGTGGTCGCGAAGTTCTTCGGCCGCACGGCACGTCGCAGGAGCTCCCGATAGAGGGAGGTGTTCGGATAACGGGGTTGTCGCTTGGAGATACTCGTGTCGGCCTCGCCACGGTGGCCCTGCTGCCGGGTGGCCCCGTAGAGAGCGTCCTTGAATTCTGCACCGACCACCGACATCGCCTGGCGATGGGTGATGAGCCGGGGGGGCTTCTCGTTGGCCACCGCCGTCGCCCATCTGACGCGATTGATCGCTTCGTGGGACCAGTAGTAGGCGCGGCTGTTCTCACTGCTCTGGCGGCGGCTGGCCCGGGTCGTCGTGCGCCACTGGTGCTGGGCATCGGCGACAATGACCTCTCCATCGGAGAACTCAACCTCGTAGCACGGACGGCCGTGCATGACCTCGGTCGCGGCGACGACGCGGGTCGGCTTCCCGTCGGCCCCGATCAGGTGGTCTCCCACCTTGACCTGGCCCATCGTGGTCCACCCCGTGGGCGTTGTAAGGGGTGTATCAATGCTTATAGCCTTACCCATCGCAGGTCGCGCAGCAACTACGATCATCTGGCCGGGGTGGAGGCCGTTGGTGAGGGCGTCGAGGTCGGCGAAGCCGGTGGGGACGCCGACCATCTGGCCGCCGCGGCTGCCGATGGCCTCGATCTCGTCCAGGGCGCCGGGCATGATCTCGCTGAGCGGTACGTAGTCCTCGCCGGTGCGCTTGTCCGCGATGGCGAAGACCTCGGCCTGGGCGCGGTCGAGCACCTCGTCGGCGTCGGCGCCGTCGGCGGCGTAGCCCATCTGGACGATGCGGGTGCCGGTCTCGACCAGCTTGCGCAGCACCGAGCGCTCGCGGACGATCTTGGCGTAGTAGCCGGCGTTGGCGGCGGTGGGGACGGAGGAGATCAGCGTGTGCAGGTACGGGGCGCCGCCGATGCGGCCGATCTCGCCGCGCTTGGTGAGCTCGCCCGAGATGGTGACGGCGTCGGCGGGATCGCCGCGGCCGTACAGGTCGAGGATCGCGTCGTAGATGATCTGGTGCGCGGGGCGGTAGAAGTCGTGGGTGCTGAGGACCTCGATGACCTCGGCGATGGCGTCCTGCGACAGCAGCATGCCGCCGATCACGCCCTGCTCGGCGGGGATGTCGTGCGGCGGGGTGCGTTCGAACTCCTGCTCGTGCGATCCGAGTTCGGTCACACTCATCCTGCGCACCCCCTTGCCATCTGCCGCCGGTCGGCCCCGGCCGCTCGTCGAGGACCGTTCGCCCCACGTTTACCGGACGGCTCCGACATTCTCTGGGGCAGCACGCCCGATCGGCAAAAAGATCTGTGGACGAGCCTGTGGACGCGCTGTGCAGACACGCCGGAAAGGTTGTGCACGAGCTGGGGATAACCTTGTGGACAACTGTGGACCGTCCGGCGATGAACGTCTCTGACCTGCGATAACGTCATCCACCGGCTGTGTGGGAAAGAAAGATTGGCCGCAGGCCGCCTTTCCCGTTCGTAATGGACATACCCGTTGCAGCCCTTACATCTGCTACCGTAAGCCGCAGTATGGTCGGCTCACCCCTGCGTGCGAACCCGCACGACCGCGAGATCCTGCGGCTCGCCGTACCCGCGTTCGGCGCGCTGGTGGCCGAACCGCTCTTCCTGCTCACCGACTCGGCGATCATCGGCCATCTCGGCACCGCGCAGCTCGGGGGCCTGGGCGTGGCCGGCCAGGCGCTGGCGACGCTGGTCTACCTCTGCGTCTTCCTCGCGTACGGGACGACCGCCGGCGTGGCGCGCCAGATGGGCGCCGGGGATCTGAAGGCCGCGATCCGCCAGGGCGTCGACGGGATGTGGCTGGCGGTGGCGATCGGCGCGGTGCTGATCGTCGCGGGCTGGCCGCTGGTGCCGTGGCTGGTCGACATGTTCGGTTCGTCCCCGTCGGTGGACGTGTACGCGCAGACCTACCTCAAGGTCAGCCTGCTGGGCATCCCGGGGATGCTGCTGGTCCTCGCCGGTACGGGCGTGTTGCGCGGCCTCCAGGACACCCGCACGCCGCTCCTGGTGTCGGTCGGCGGCTTCGGCGCGAACCTCGTCCTGAACGTCGTGTTCGTCCTCGTGCTGGACTGGGGCATCGCGGGCTCGGCCTGGGGAACCGTGATCGCCCAGAACGCGATGGCGGCCGTCTACGTCGCGATGGTCCTGCGTGCCGCCCGCCGGCACGGCGCGCCCGTGCGTCCCGACCTCGCCGGTGTCCGCACCGCCGCCACGGCGGGCGCGCACCTGCTGCTGCGCACCGCCGCCCTGCGCGTCGTGCTGATCGTCGGAACGTCGATCGCGGCCCGGATGGGCGATCCCGAGATCGCCGCGTACCAGGTCGGCTTCCAGATCTGGAACCTGCTGGTCTTCGCCCTGGACGCGATCGCGATCGCCGGGCAGGCCATCACGGGCCGCTATCTCGGCGCCGCGGACGTCCGCGGTACCCGCGCGGCCACCCGCCGGATGATCCAGTGGGGCATCGCCTCCGGGATCGTGTTCGGCGTCGGCATCCTGGTCGTGCGTCCCTGGCTGCCGGACCTGTTCACGGCCGACGACCAGGTGCGGAGCCTGCTGCTCGGCTCGCTGATCCTGGTGGCGCTGCTGCAGCCGGTCGCGGGCGTGGTGTTCGTCCTGGACGGCATCCTGATCGGTGCCGGGGACGGCCCGTACCTTGCGATCACGTCGCTGATCGCGACGCTGGTGTTCCTGCCCGCGGCGCTCCTCGCGTACGGGACGGGTGCCGGTCTGCTCGGCCTGTGGCTGGCGATCGGGGTGTGGATGGTCGCCCGGCTCATCACGCTCGGGCACCGTGCGCGGGGCGAGGCGTGGCTGGTCACGGGCGCCACCCGCTGACACGCCGCGCGGTCGCCGTCGTCCCAGCTCAGTGACCGTTCCCCGGGGAAATCGGGAAAGCCCACGCGCCCCAGGCGCCACTCTCGCTAGGATTCGAACATGTGTTCCACTCACGGCGAGCGGATGGCCCGCCTGACGCAGGCGATCGACGACCTGGCGGCCGAGGGCCTGGCCGGTCTGCCTCCGGAGACGCTGGTCGAACGGGTCGCCGGCATCTGGTCGCTCGTCGAGGGCATCGATCCCGAGATCGCCCGCCGCCGCACCCGCTACACGACCCCGGAGTCCTGACCCCCGATCGCCCTTGGAAACGCACCCGCCGGCGCGTGCACGGTTGTCCGGCCCTTTCGGGACTCAGCCCGGAGCGCCCACGTCCGGCGGCAGCGGATTCTCCCTGGGAGGAGTGACCGAGGTCCGCGGAGACGGACTCGAAGACGGACTCGCAGGTGGACGTGCGGGCTCGCTCGGAGAGGGCGACGCCGAGGAGGACGGCGACGACGCGCTCGGCGCGGGCGCGTCCGACTTGGTGGACGGCGGCACGGCCTCGGCCGCCTCCTTGTCGGAGCCCCCGTCCAGCCGCAGGGCGACCCGCGTGCGGAGTTCGGTGAGCCTGGCGTACATGATGTCGCCGGGGCAGTCGGTCGCGAACAGGTCGCGGTGGCCGACGATGGCGCGGAACGGGTCCAGGTCGTACGCCGTGCACAGCCACGCGCACGTGTCGATGAGCGAGTCCCACAGCCGGGACGGCACGGGCGCCCTGCTGTAGGTGCCCTCGTTCTCGATGCCGATGGTGTGCCGGTTGTGGTGCAGGGTCTGCGCCCCGACCGCGTGGCGGCCCGCGCGGATCGCCTCCAGGCTGCGGTTGCGCCCTTCCATCACGTATCCGCCGCGGCTGATGGTGAGCTGCTGGCCGGTGTCGTCCCAGCCCCGCTCCCGCATGTGGAAGCGCTGGATCTCCCGCGAGAGCCGGAACGCCTGCGCGAGCGAGCGGTCCTTGGTGTTGGCGGTCGCGGTGTGGTGGACGACGATCCGGTCCGGTGGCCGGGAGATCACCCGGGCGGTCCTGGCGGGACGCCGGGCGCCCCATTCGTCCCTGCCGTACACCCGGAAGGGCGGCTCCCCGCCCTCCGCGAGGAGCGTGCTCTCCTGGGCGAGCGCGCGGCCGGGCATGAGCAGATCGAGGACCCCCAGGCCGAGGATTCCCGCCAGGCCCCGGCGGGTGAGCCCGCGCTCCGGATGTGTGGACATCTCGGCCCCCTCCACGTGATGATCCACTAACGGACGGTAGCGATCATGTGGCGACGGAACCAAAGACCCGGAGGTTCAGGGCCGTTTCCCGTGAAACGTTCAATCCCCCAGGAACCCGGCCACCCGGTACCCGCCCGCGATCGGGGTCACGGGAAGGCGTGTCACAGGGCGATGGGGAGTGGCTCGACCAAGCAGTCCTCCGCTTCGCTCGCGAGCAGCGCGCGGGTCTCTTCGGCGTCCTCCTCGGTGAGGAAGAGGCCGATCGGGGAGATGCCGCCGTGCGGCCGGCGGCCGGTCATCAGGACGTAGACCCCTGTCGGGCCGGCCGTGCGAGGTCAATGGCCCGGCCGCCGGAACGCGAACGCTCCGCGTCCCTCCGCCGGAGCGGTGTGAGGAACGCGGAGCGTTGCGGGAGCTCGCCGTGGCGGCGGGCTCAGGCTTCCACGACGTCCACGTCGATGGTGGCGTTGACGTCAGAGTGCAGCCGGATGCTGACCCGGTGGGTGCCGACGGTCTTGATCGGGTTGCCGATCTCGATGCGGCGGCGGTCCAGGTCGGGACCGTCCGCGGCCTTGACGGCCTCGGCGATGTCGGCGGCGGTCACGGCGCCGAAGAGGCGGCCGTTGGTGCCGGTGCGGGTCCGCAGGGTCACCTTCAGGGACTGCAGGGCGCCGGCGACCTCGCGGGCGTGCTCGACGGTCGCGATCTCGCGGGCCGAGCGCGCCTTCTTGATCGAGTCGATCTCGCGCTCCGCGCCCCGGGTCCACTTGATGGCGAACCCGCGGGGGACGAGGTAGTTGCGGCCGTAGCCGTCGCGGACCTCGATGACGTCGCCGGGCTCACCGAGACCGGAGACCTGCTGAGTGAGGATGAGCTTCATGATTGGTCCTCCCTTCCTCAGCGCGCGGTGCTGGTGTACGGCAGCAGCGCCATCTCACGAGCGTTCTTGATCGCCGTGGCGACGTCCCGCTGGTGCTGGGTGCAGTTGCCGGTGACCCGGCGGGCACGGATCTTGCCGCGGTCGGAGATGAACTTCCGCAGCAGGCCCGTGTCCTTGTAGTCGACGTAGGAGATCTTCTCCTGGCAGAACACGCAAACCTTCTTCTTCGGCTTGCGAGGAGGTGGCTTCGCCATCGTGGTGCTCCTTTGATGAGAGCCCCGCTCGCGCGGGAATGGACTGTTGTCGTGTGGTCTGGTGCCGGTCCGGCAGTGGCCTCGGCCGTCGCGCGACCGCGTCACCCGCGGTGCGGTGCCGTGCCCGTCCGGGGACGGTCACGGCCGCGACCGCGGAGACACCCGCTAGAACGGCGGGTCGTCGGAGAATCCGCCGCCACCGCCGGAGCCGCCGCCGGTGGCCCAGGGGTCGTCGGCCGGGGCGCCGCCGCCGAAGCCGCCGCCCTGCTGCTGCTGACCGCCGCCGCCCTGCTGGCCGCCGCCGAAACCGCCGCCACCGCCGCCGCCGAAACCGCCGCCGCCACCGCCCTGCCGCTGGGTCTTGTTGACCTTCGCGGTGGCGTTGCGCAGCGAGGGGCCGACCTCGTCGACCTCGATCTCGTAGACGGTGCGCTTCTCACCCTGCTGGGTCTCGTACGAGCGCTGCTTGAGGCGCCCCTGCACGATCACCCGCATGCCGCGCTGCAGGGTCTCGGCGCAGTTCTCGGCCGCCTGCCGCCAGACGTTGCAGGTCAGGAAGAGCGCCTCGCCGTCCTTCCAGTCGCCCGACTGGCGGTCGAAGAACCGCGGGGTCGAGGCGATGCGGAACGACGCGACCGCCTGGCCGCTCGTGGTGAAACGTAGGTTCGGGTCCTCCACGAGGTTCCCGACGATCGTGATTACGGTGTCGCCTGCCATTGGCTCGCTCCGGCTGTGGTGAGGGCCTGAGCCAGGCTCAGTGGACCTCGGGGCGGATGACCTTCGTACGGAGGATCGACTCGCTCAGGTTGAGCTGCCGGTCGAGCTCCTTGACCGTGGCAGGCTCGGCCGAGAGGTCGACCACCGCGTAGATGCCTTCGGACTTCTTCTGGATGTCGTACGCCAGCCGGCGGCGACCCCAGACGTCGACCTTCTCGACGCTCCCGCCGCCGTCCTTGACGACCTTCAGGAACGGGTCGAGCGCCGCGTTGGCGGTGCGCTCGTCGATGGCGGGGTCGAGAATGGCCATGAGTTCGTAACGACGCATGCTGTGTCCCTACCTCCTCTGGACTGATGCGGTCACGGTCTCTCCGTGACAGGAGGGCTCTTGCGTCCTTCGCGGCCGCGTGGCACCGGCCGGGTGACCGGCCACCTGCCGCGAGACCGATACAGGCTACCAAGAGTCGGCAGCGTGAACGCCGTTTCGGGGCCGCCGCCCGCGGGCTAGCGGCGGGCGGCCGGTGCGGCCTTGGCGCACCGCCTGCGGTCCAGCTCGGCCATGATGTCGGCCATGCGGGCGCGCATGCGGGCCGTCTGCGTCGTCAGCACCGACAGCTCCTCCACGAGCTCCGCGTCGCCGATGACGGCGAGTTCGCTCTGCCTCATCTGAGCACCTCCTGACGCTCCCCGTTCCCCGCAGGAAGCGGCGTCCTCGAATCCATGTTCGACGTTACCCCGGCCCGCCGACATTTTCGGTCGCACCGGAGCCGAATGATCAACGACTCCGGCGGGAATCCTCTACGGACGCCCGGGCAGGACCGCGGGTGAGACGGACGAGCCGTACGCGGAAGGGGTGTCCCCCATGTCACAGGAGGCGACCGGGAAGAAGCGGTCGGCACTCACCCTCAACACCGACGGTGAGCGCCACCCCGTGGAGAACTCCCTCGCGGTGACCGCGATCACGCTGGGGCTGGCCGCCCTGGTGCTGGGTTTCATCCCGGCGACGCACTTCTTCGGCGCGCTCGCGGGCGTCATCGGCCTGCCGGTCGCGCTGTACTCGCAGCTGGTGTCGGCCACGACCGGGGAGCGCTGGCTGAACGTGGTGGGGATGGTGACCTCGTTCGTGGGGGCGGCGTTCGCGCTGAGCCACGGCGGTTTCTCACTCTGACCGCTGCTGTCGGTGGGCCCGGATACCCTCGTAGGCATGCGTATCGGAGCCCACGTCGACCAGACCCAGCCGCTGGACAACGCCCGCGAGCGCGGGGCCGATGTCGCGCAGTTCTTCCTGGGTGACCCGCAGGGCTGGAAGAAGCCCGTGCTGCCCGAGGGCGTGGAGGCGATCCAGGACTCCGACGTGGACGTGTACGTGCACGCCCCGTACGTCATCAACGTGGCCACGTCCAACAACAGGATCCGCATCCCCAGCCGCAAGCTGCTCCAGCAGCAGCTGGAGGCGGCGGCCTCGATCGGGGCGAAGGCGCTGATCGTGCACGGCGGCCACGTGCTGAAGGACGACGACCCGGAGACCGGGTTCGACAACTGGCGGAAGGTCTTCGAGCGGATCGACTGTCCGATTCCGGTCTACATCGAGAACACCGCCGGCGGCGGCAACGCGATGGCGCGCAAGTTCGATCGGATCGCCCGGCTCTGGGAGGTCCTGTCCAGCGTGAACGGCCTGGAATCCAGGATCGGCTTCTGTCTGGACACCTGCCACGCGCACGCCGCCGGCGAGGAGCTCATCGACGCCGTCGACCGGATCAAGGCCATCACCGGCCGCATCGACCTGGTGCACTGCAACGACAGCCGGGACGCGTTCGGTTCGGGCGCCGACCGGCACGCCAACCTCGGCGCGGGCACCATCGACCCCGAGCTGATCCTGACCGTCGTCCGCGCGGCCGGCGCCCCGGTGGTCGTCGAAACCCCAGGTGGCGGGCAGGCCGACGACATCGCCTGGCTCCGCTCGAACCTCGACTGAGCCCGCCCGGCCCCACCTCGCCCCGGCCCCGCCGCACCGCCGGCCGGGAAAAATTCGCCCCCGTTCCCCAGGAACCCCGCAGGCCGTCGCGGCATCTAATCTCGCTGTACGGCAAAGCACGTGATCTCGCCTCACTGGCATACTTCGGAAAACGACCTCAGCCCCAGCGCACGCGCGCGAACCAAAGCGACGACGGGCGCGCCGAACGATCGGGAAGTCAATGGCACAACCCCCCTACGACCCGTACGGCGGCGGTTACGGGCAGGACCCGTACGCGCAGCAGCCGTCCGTCCAGCACCACTACTACGGTGGCGGCGCCCCGGCCGCAGTGCAGAACAACGGCATGGCCGTCGCCTCGATGGTGCTCGGGCTGATCGGCATCGTGTTCTGCGGGTTCACCTCCATCCTCGCGATCATCTTCGGGCATGTCGCGCAGAGCCAGATCAAGCGGACGGGCGAGGGCGGCGCCGGCATGGCGACCGCCGGCCTGGTCCTCGGCTACATCATGACCGGGATCTGGGTGCTCGCCTGGATCTTCTACCTGGGGCTGTGGGCCGCCGTCGTGGGCAGCAGCGCGGGCACCACCTACTGATCCGATTCCGGCAGGACCCCTGGGGTCCGCCCCCTGAGGCGGCACCAGCCTCCGGACGGCCAGGTCAGGCGAGCCTGGGGACGCCGGCGACCTCCACGCCCATGCTCGACAGCAGCACGGTCATGGGGGTGCCGGTGTCCCGCCAGTGCCGCACCGCCTCGGTGAGGACGCCGAGCGCCGTCCGGAACGCGCGCTGGTCCGCCTCCGCCAGCTCGGCCCACGCCTCGTAGACGACCAGGTATCCGCGCTCCGCGGGCGCCCACGACAGGTCGCGCAGGCAGTCCTCCAGGGCGTCCCAGTTGCCGCCGAACCAGTCCGGCAGTTCGAAGACGCCGGCGCTGAGCCGCAGGAACGACTCCCTGTCCCGGGCGCGGTGCCCGTCCAGATGGAAGGCCCGCCAGCCGGCCTTCTCCGCCCGCTCCGCCCAGCCGGTCGCGGCCAGTCCCGCGCCGGGGGCCGCGGGCGCGCGCCACTGGTAGACGCCCGGCTTGACCCGGCCCTCGATCATCTCGTCGATGGCGCTGCTCGCGTCCACGTTCACCTCCCGTCGGCAGTGTGGTGTCCTGCCCGTTCCCGTACCCGATCATGCGGGGCCCGATGTGGGAACGGCGACGCGCCCGTTCAGGTGACCGCGCCCGTTCAGGTGACCGCGGCCGTCACGGGCGTGCGGCGCCTGCGGCGGAGGGCCCCCAGGGAGACGACGTCGCGGGCCCCGTCGAGCACGCCTCCCGCCGGATCGTCCACGCCGCCGGTACGGACGACGTCGTGCGCCGGCCGCAGGATCTCCCAGACGACGAGCGCCGCCAGCAGCGCCACCGTCAGGAACCGGGCGAGCAGGGCGATGTAGTAGACGTTCTGGTCGATCCCGTCCGCGGGGAGTTCAAAGCTCAGCAGGCCCGACAGGAGCTGCGGAAGGCCGGCGGAATCCTGGCGCACGGTGACCGACAGCAGGTACCACCAGATGCCGAAGAAGTACATGATCTCGCCCACCTGCCACACGACGTACGCCGGCAGCTTGGGGCGCGCGAGCACGACCAGGGGGAGCAGCCACAGGACGTACTGCGGCGACCACACCTTGTTCGGCAGCATGAACGCGACCAGGACCAGGAACATCAGCTGCGGCAGGCGCGGCCTCCTAGGCGCGGCCAGGGCGAGCACGGCGATTCCCAGGGCGAGCACGAGGAACGTTCCCGTACCCCAAAGGTTGAGGGTGCCGGTCTCGTCCAGCCCGTCCATCCCCCGGCCTTCCAGGAAGAAGAAGACGGAGCCCCAGTCGATCCCTCGGCTCTGGCTGAAGCTGTAGAACTCCAGCCAGCCCTCCCAGGCGAACACCATGATGGGCGCGTTCACCAGCAGCCAGGCGCCGGCCGTGCCCGCGAGGAGGCGGCCCATGGCGCGCCACTGCCCGGCGCGCACGCACAGCAGCACCAGCGGGCCGAGGAAGAGCAGCGGGTAGAACTTCGCCGCGATGGCCAGCCCCAGCAGCACGCCCGCCCAGGCAGGGCGCCGCGTGGCCCAGGCCGCCAGCGCCAGCGCGGAGAGGCCGACCGCGAGCAGGTCCCAGTTGATGTACGCGGTCAGCACGAGCGCCGGAGACAGCGCGACCATCAGTCCGGCACGCAGCGACCGCCTGCCCGCGACGAACGCGGTCGCCAGCACGGTCGCGACGGCGAACAGGCCGAGCACCAGCACCGTGATGTTGAAGAACGCCATCCCGCGCGTATCGATGCCGAACGGCTGTACGAGCACGTTCACGACGTGCATCAGCGCGCCGCTCAGCACCGGGTACTCCACGTACTGGAGCGAGTCCCCCGTGAACGTGTCGAAGTAGGGGACCTTGTTCTCGTTCAGCCCGCGCGCGTAATAGAGCGGGTAGATGTCGGTGTAGCACGCCCGGGTGGTCGTCTTCACGAAGTCGAACGAGGCCGCGGCGCAAGGCTGCTTCTGCCCCCAGGCCAGCACCGCCGCCAGTGCCGAGATCCCCGCGAGCAGCGGCATCAGGCGCTGCGCGCGCCCTCGCTCGTCGTCGTCCGGATCCGGTGCTGGGGACGGCTCAGACCGCGGGGAAAACGCCATGGGGGAAAGCCTATTGGTGACCGGCCGTATGGCTCACGGCCGTGTAGAGCACCGTTCCGGGTGGCGGTCGCACCACCACGGCGGGGGCGGGTAGTCCGGCGGGACGTTGGGGTCGCAGCCGACCGGCAGGCCCATCCGGTTGCAGGGCGGGCCGCCGGGCGGTGCGGTGGGCAGGCCCGGGGTGGGGGACGCGGGGACGCAGGGTTCGCCGTCCTCGCCCGGCAGGCCGGGGATGGGGTCGGGGGTGGGGGTGCAGGTCGGGTCGGGCGACGGGGCCGGCTCGGTCGGGGCGGGCTCGGGCTCCGGCACGGACCAGGGCGCGGGGGAGCCGACGTTGCCCGGCGGCCCGAACCGCCGGATCTCCTTGCCCTCGTGCGCGCGGATCATGAAGCGCTTGAAGAGGTCGGCGGGGACGGTGCCGCCGTAGATCTGGTTGTAGCCGCCGATGCCCTGCAACGAGCGGAGGCCACCGTCCTCGTCCTGCCGCCACATGGCGACCGAGGTGGCGAGCTGCGGGGTGTAGCCGACGAACCAGGCGGACTTGTTCTCGTCGGTCGTGCCGGTCTTGCCGGCGACCGGGCGGCCGGGGAGGGCGGCGCGGGTGCCGGTGCCGGAGCGGACGACGGCCTGCATGGCGACCGTCGCGTCGCGGGCGACCGCCGGGGGGAGGACCTCGTCGGACTCGTACGGCACCTTCTTGATCTTCTTGCCGTCCGCGGCGGGGACCGGGCCGCCGTGCCGATCGGTGATCTTGCTGATGACGTGCACCGGGGTGTGCCGGCCCTCGGCGGCGAACGTGGAGTAGACCGAGGCCATCGAGACCGGGCTGACCGAGACGGTGCCGAGCGGGAGGCTGGTGAAGCCGGACTTCAGGTTCTTGGTGTCCGGCGGGATGCCCATCCGCGCGGCCATCTCCGCGACGTTCTCGAGCCCGACCTTCTGGCCGAGTTCGACGTACGCCGTGTTGATCGACATCTCGGTCATCTGCTCCAGCGTGTACACGCCGTTCTCGCTGCGGGCGTCGTTGGTGAACTCGTCGCCCTTGATGACGCGGCTGTACGCGCCGTCCATCCGCGTCCGCAGGCTGATGCCCTGGTCCAGCGCGGTGGCCAGGACGATCGGCTTGAACGAGGAGCCCGGCTGGATCCGGCCGTCGAAGGAGTCGTCGAACTGCTGCCTGGTGTACGACGGCCCGCCGTACGCCGCCACGACGCCGCCGGTCTCCGGGTCGACCGAGGCGAGCCCGAAGTGGACGTCCTTGCCGAGGCCCTTCTCCGCACGGACCTGCTTGACGGCCTTGGCGGTGTGGTCCTGCAGCTCCTTGTCGAACGTCGTGGTGATCCGCAGCCCGCCCGTCTCCAGCAGGTCGTCGGGGACGCCGAGCCGCTTGAGCTCCTTGAGCACGCGTTCCTTGAGGTAGCCGGCCTGCGAGGAGGACGGGACGTCGCTCCAGTTGCGCTCGGTCTTCGGGAAGCGCTGCGCGGCGCGCTCGGCGGGGCTCAGCCACTTCTCCTCGACCATGCCGTCCAGGACGTAGTTCCAGCGCGCGATCAGGGCCCGCTTGGCGGGCTGGGTGTCGGGCCCGGTGGTGACGAAGTAGCCGGGACGCTGGATGAGCGCGGCCAGCATCGCCGCCTCGCTGACGGTCAGCTCCTTGACGTCCTTGTGGAAGTAGGCGCGGGCGGCGGCCTGGATGCCGTACGCCTGGCGGCCGAAGCTCACCGTGTTGAGGTAGAGGCCGAGGATCTCGTCCTTCTCCTGCTCGTTGTCGAGCCGGATCGAGATCATGATCTCCTTGAGCTTGCGGCTGACCGTGCGGTCCCGGCTGAGCCCCTGGTAGTAGTTGCGGGCGAGCTGCTGGGTGATCGTGGAGCCGCCCTGGACGTCGCCGCCGGTGGCGGTCCTGAACAGGGCGCGCGCGACGCCGGTCGGGGAGACGCCGTGCTCGTGCTCGAAGTTGCGGTCCTCGGCGGCGAGCACCGCGTGCCGGACCGTCATCGGGATCCGCGACAGCGGGACGCTCTCGCGGTGCATGCCGATCCTGGCGATCGGCGTCCTGCCGTCCCGGTAGTAGATGACGGACTCCTGCGCGACGGCGCTCGCCTGCGTCTCGCTGGGGATCGGCGTGTTGGCGTACGCGACGCCGACCAGCGTGGCGCCGCCGAGGATCAGCACGCCGGTGGCGGCCAGGACGGTCTTCCAGGACGGCAGGCGGCGCCGCCATCCGGTACGGCGCCCCGGGCGCCCCGGCCTGCCGGGTCCACCGGACCCGCCGGGCCCGCCGGGTCCTGGACGGGCGGGGCCGGCCGGACTCCCCGGAGGCGGGTTCGCGGGCCCGCCGGCCGGCCGGCGGTGGCCGCCGCCGCCCCTGGAGCCCAGGATCTTCGGCAGGGCGGCATGGGCCGGCGCGTGCGCTCCGCCCCTCGCGTGCCTGCCGTGACCGCTGCTCTCACCTGGGCCATCCGGGTAACCCACGCGCGACCTCACCACCTGGAGTACGGCTGTGCGTCGATCCGAGGGTAACGCGTAGGTCACGGTACGGGGCGCGGTCGGTCCCCTCCCCCCGGGAAAAGGCCGACGGCCGGCCCGCCCGGGGAGGGCGGTCCGGCCGTCGGGCCGAGCCGATGCGGTCAGGTGGTCAGGCGATCAGGCGGTCAGGTCACTCCTCTTCCTGCCTGCCGTTCGGCGGATCGTTCGGGCCCGGCTCCTCCGGGTTCTGGTCGTCGTTCTTGCAGACCGGGTGGTCCGGGTTCCGCATGCACCACCAGCCGTTGTCCGGCGGGTTGGCCTCCGGCGGCTTGCTGGGGTCGCAGGTGGCGTTGGGGATCGGGGTCGTGCACGGCGGCTTCTGGCCGTTGTCCGGCTGCTCGGGCTCGTTGGGGTCCTTGCAGCGCGGGTGGTCCTTGAACATCGGCCGGTTGCACCACTCCGGCTTCTCGTTCTCCTCCTCGTCCGGCCGCTCGGTCTTCTTCGGCTCGGGCTTCTTCGCGAACTGCTGCGCGTTGCCGATGTTGGCCGGCGGCGCGAACTGCTCGGGTGCCGTACCGGCGACCGCCTTGGTCATGTACGACTTCCAGATCTTGGCGGTGATGCCGCCACCGAAGACCTCGGCCTGGCCGTCGAACGTCAGCGGCTTCTTCTTGTCGTTGAAGAGCGTCACCGAGGTGGCGAGCTTCGGGGTGTAGCCGACGAACCACGTCGCGACGTTCTTCTCCGTCGTACCGGTCTTGCCGGCGACGGGCCGGTCGGGGAGGGCGGCGTTGGTCGCCGTACCGCCCGGCTTGACGACCTGCTGGAGGGCGTAGTTGACATCGCGGGTGATGTCGGTGCCGAGGGCGTTCTCCTTCTTGTCCCAGCTCAGCTTCTTGTAGTCGGCCTCACCGGTCTTGTTCCGGACCTTCTTGATCACGTGCGGCTGGTAGTAGGTGCCGCCGTTGGCGAAGGTCGCGTATCCGGAGGCCTGCTCGATCGCCCGGATGTCGTTGATGCCCAGCGCCAGACCGGCCTGCTGCTTGTAGGGGTCCACCATGTCGGGGGAGACGCCCATCTCCTTGGCCGTCTTGACGACGTCCGGAACGCCGACCTTCAGCGCCAGCTGCACGAAGCCGGTGTTGGACGACTCCTTGGTGGCCTTGATGAGGTCGATCCCGCCGGGCGCGTCGTGGCTGTTGCCGATCGGTTTGAGCGCCCCGGGCGTGCCGTTGGGGACCACTTCACCGGAGCCGTTGAACGAGGCGGGCCCCTTGCCGTGGACCAGGGTCCGGAGACTGTAGTTCTTCTTCAGGGCCGTCGCGAGCACGTACGGCTTCATCGCCGAACCCGCCTGCGCCGAGCCCTTCCAGACGTTGTCGAAGGTCTGCTTCAGGTAGTCGGGGCCGCCGTAGATGGCCTCGACCTCCCCGTTCTTGGCGTTCACCGAGGCGAGTCCGAGCCGGATGTTGCGCTTGAGCAGCTTGGCGGGGTCCTCGGGGACGTTCTCCTCCACCGCCTTCTTGGCGGCGACCATCTTGTCGTGGTCGAACGTCGTGGTGATCCGGAGGCCCTGGTCGAGGACCTCCTTCTCCTTGATGCCCTTGCGGTCGAGCTCCAGCAGCGCGCGCTTGATCATGTAGCCGCGCTGGCCGCCGTACGTCGCGAAGCCGCCGACGTCCTTCGTCTCGGGCAGCTGCCCGTAGTACTTCTGGAAGTCGGCGTCGCTGATCGTGTTGGTCTTGCGCATCCCGTCCAGCACGTACTGGTAGCGGGCCTTGGTCTGCTTGACCAGCTCCGGGTCGTCGCTGGCGGGGTCGAACCGGCCGGGCTGCTGGATGATCGCGGCCAGCATCGCGCCCTCGCCCGGGTTCAGCCGGCTGACGTCCTTGCCGTAGAACGCCTTGGACGCGGCCTGGATGCCGTAGGCGTTGCGGCCGAAGTAGATGGTGTTGAGGTACTGCTCGAGGATCTTCTCCTTGCTCCCGAGCTCGTCCTCCAGCTTGAGCGAGATGAACAGCTCCTTGAACTTGCGGCTCATCGTCCGCTCGTCGCTCAGGTAGTAGTTCTTCGCCAGCTGCTGGGTGATCGTCGAGCCGCCCTGGGTGGAGCCGCCGCTGATGTTGACCCAGACGGCGCGGGACAGGCCCTTGATGGAGAAGCCGCTGTCGGTCCAGAAGCTGCGGTTCTCGGCCGCGATCACGGCCTCCCGGACATGCTTGGGCACCTTGTCGTAGGTGACCAGCTCGCGGTTCTTGCCGATCCGGCCGATCTCGCGCTTGCCGTCCGCGTAGTAGAAGATCGCGGACGTCTGCATGGCCTCGTCGTTGCCGGTGGACGGGACCGGGGTCTGCGCGTACGCGACGCCGATCAGGGTGAGGAACGCGAAGAAGCCGAGCGCGAGCACGCCCGTGACGATCTTCCAGTTCGGTACGTACCGGCGCCAGCCGGTGCGTTCCTTGCCGTTCTTCGGGCCCTTGCCGGCGGCGTTGCGCAGCCGTCCCATGCCCTTGCGGCCGCCGTCGTCGCCGGCGCCGTCCCAGAAGCCGTGCGGACCGCCCGGTCCGCCGGGACCACCAGGGCCTCCGGGACCACCAGGGCCTCCGGGGCCGCCAGGCCCGCGGCCACCGCCGCCGCGGCCGGGTCCACCGGGTCCCGCAGGGCCGCCGGGCCCGCCGCGACCGCCGGGCGGGCCGCCGCGGCCTCCCGGGCCTCCCGGGCCTCCCGGCGCGCCACCTCGACCGCCACAGGACGTCCTCGACCGTGACGGCGCCGGCGCTCTCGTCCACGCTCACCGC